>NZ_JAGPXQ010000056.1:0-33822 GCF_018070435.1 Micromonospora sp. C51
CCCCCCCCCCCCCCCCCCCCCACGGATCTGCACCATGGTCACCCGGATGCCGCGTCGCACCCGGGGCAACGTCAACAAGCCGACGCAGACGGTGGCGAGCGCCGCCACCGCGAGCACCAGTCCGGCGATGCCTCGGCCGGCCACCGCCAGCCCGGCCACCGCCGCCAGCCCGACCCCGGCCACGGTGGCCGCCGCCGCGGCCAGCATCCGGGCGTCCACCAGGGGTTGGCGCACCACCAGCCGGGCGAAGGTGGCGGCGCAGAGGTTCTCGGTCACGATGCCGGCGGCCCAGGCGATCGCCGCGCCGGTCGCCCCGTGGGCGGGGATCAGCGCCAGCCCGCCCCCGACGGTGACCAGCAGCCCGGCCAGCGCCGCGGCCAGGTGCAGGCCGCTGCGCCCGCCCATCAGCAGCAGGCTCTGCACGTTGCCGACCCCGGTGTTGACCAGCATCGCCACGGCGAGCACCGTCATCGCGGCGGCGCCGGCGGTGAACTCGGGGCCGAACAGCGCCAGGAACGCCGGTGCGAAGGCGGCGAGCAGCAGGTACACCGGCCAGGAGAGCACCAGCCCCCAGCCGGTCAACTGCCGGTGCACGGCCGCGGCGGCGGCCCGCTCACCCCGGCCGAGCAGCCGCGACAGTTGCGGGGCGACGGCCACCCGCAGCCCCTGCATGGCGAGTTGGCCGGCGAGGACGTAACGGCCCACGGCACCGAAGACACCGGCGTCGGCCGGGCCGGCCAGGGCGGAGGTGAGCAGCACCCCGATCCACATGCTGCCCGCGTCGATCGCCGCCGAGGCGGCGCGGGGCAGCGCGAACCGCCAGAACGTGGACCAGTCACCGGGTTGCGGGCGCAGCCGGGCGCCCGCGCCGAGCCCGAGCGGCCCGGCCACCAGGATCAGGCACACCAGCAGCGCCACGGCGGCGGGCACCAGCCACCCGGTCATCCCGGCCAGCAGCCCGCCACCGGCGAGCACCGCCGCACCGACCAGCAGCGGACGGGCGATCGGCAGCAGCAGGAACTGCACCGAGACGTAGGACCGCATCGGGCGTACGCAGCGCACGACGGCCAGCAGCAGGTTCATCGCGACCACCACGGGTACCGCCGCGAAGGTCACCACCAGCAGTGGCCCACCTGCCGGGCCCAGCAGTCGGCCGGCGAGCGGCCCGGCCACAATCGCGCCACCCACCGCGACCAGCACGGCGAACAGCAACGGTGGGGTCAGGGCGACCGGCAGCACCCGGGCACCGTCGCCGGCCCGTCGCCGGGGCAGCGCCCAGATCAGACCGGTCTCCGCGCCGAGGGTGCAGATCGCGGCGGCGACTGTCACCACGCCGATCGCGGCGAAGAACGCACCCGCTCCGGTGGTGCCGTAGCCACGGGTGATGACCACCGCGAGCACGAAGCCGAACAGCCCGCTGGTCGCCGCGCCGAGCAGCCCGGCGACGCCGCTGCGGGTGCTGCGCCGGGTCTCGGCCGCGCCGTCCACCGCCGCCGCCAGGGTGCTCGGCGTACGTCCGGGTCCGTCTTCCGTCGGTGCGCTGGTGGTCGCCGTCATGCCCGCAGCACCGCCGTCCGCCGCGGCATCCCGACCGGCGGGGTACGGCGCTCCCGTTCGGAGAGGGCGAGCGCGAAGGCCACCGCGAAGAAGGCCACCGCGAGGTTCTGGTTGGCCATCCCGTAGAAGGGCACCTGCACCAGGCAGATCACCGG
This sequence comes from Micromonospora sp. C51, assembly GCF_018070435.1. Classification (NCBI taxonomy): domain Bacteria; kingdom Bacillati; phylum Actinomycetota; class Actinomycetes; order Micromonosporales; family Micromonosporaceae; genus Micromonospora; species Micromonospora sp. C51. The sequence goes on from NZ_JAGPXQ010000056.1 coordinate 1,713, forward strand.
GACGACGGAGAGCCACTGCCCGGCCGCCGAGGTGGCCCGGGCGCAGATCAGCGCGGCGGCGACGAACCAGGCCAGGAAGCACAGCAGGGCCGGTACGCCGTGACTGAACAACACCATCCACAACTGCCCCTGGGTGCCGATCGGCGCGTCGGCGGTGACGGTGTCCACCTCCATCGGCGCGCCGTAGCCCAGCCAGGGCGAGTCAACCACCCGGCGTAGCACCTCGGCGTAGAGCGACAGCCGGTCGGTGTTGGTGTCGCTGGATTCGACCCGATTGCCGATCAGCTCGGCGACCGGGATGAACAGGCTGGCGAGGCCACCGAGCACCACCATGCCGCCGATGGAGGCGGCCACCCGGGTGTTGCCGCGCAGCGCCGCTCGCACCCCGAGCACGGCCAGGCCCACACCGAGGCTGAGGAACATCGCCCGGTTGAGCGTGAGGAACGCCGGGACCAGCGACACCGGCAGCGACGCCAGCAACGCCCAGCGCAGGAGGCCGCGCCGACGCAGCATGGTGTACGCGACCACGCACGGCAACGTCATCGCGTACGCGCTGCCGTAGTTGTTGGTGTACGCGTACGGGGCCGCCGGCCGGTAGATCGGGTTGAGTGACCGGGCGCTGTACTCCGCGGTGGTCAGGTGGACCATGTCGCTGATGAACGGCACCCCGGACACGCCCGCCGGCAGCAGCGCCTCGACCGGGGTGGTCAGTTCCAGGCGCGGCACCAGCACGCCGAGCCACCCCAGGGCGACAAGTCCGAACCAGAACGCGCACAGCGGCACCAGCACGGCGGCCTGGTCGGGGCGCTCCCGGGCGACGGTGTAGACGTAGACCGCGACGACCAGCGCGGTGAGGTAGAACGCCAGCCGCAGCACGAAGGTCGGCAGCGAGGTCGGGGACGCCAGCCGGGTCGCGCTGGCCGCCACGAGCGCCAGGAACAGCAGCCAGATCCCCGTGGCGGGCGGCAGCGGCACCCGGCCCCGGGTGGCCAGCAGGGTGAACAGCAGGGCACCCAGCAGCGGCCAGCCGAGGTAGAAGGCGCCGGCCACCCACCAGAGCGGAACCAGCCCGAACATCGCGGCCAACGGCCACAGCGGCAGTCGGGGCGGCGCGGCGGGCGACGGCGGGGTGGCGGCGCTGGCCGGTAGGGGCGGCTCGGTGGTCGCCGGGGCGCGGGTGACCGGCACGCCTCAGCTCCGCCCGCTGCGGCACAGCACGAACCCGAGCGGGTTGACCCCGGCCGCCCGCAGCCGCTCGGCGAGCCGGCGCAGGTCGGCCTGGCGGGTGCGGTCCCGTTCGACCACGACCACGGCGGTGCCCTGCCGGGCCACCGCCACGCCCCGCTCGTCCGCCTCGGCGGGCGGGGCGTTGTACAGCACGAGACGCTGGTCGGCGCCCTGCCGCCAGGTGCCGAACCGCACGCTGCCGGCACCCACCGCCACCTGCTCGTCGCCGGTCGCCCGTCCGTTGTCGGTACGGCTGGTGGTCTTGGCGACCCGGGGCAGGGTGAGGGTGGCCTCCGGGTCGGTCGAGGGTCGGGCGCCGATCGGATGTGGGGAGGGACGTCGGCTGATCACCTCGGTCGGACCGTCGTCGGTGTCCGTGGCGGCGGTACGGGGCTTGGGCACGGTGGGCCGGGTCGGGTCGATGGCCGCCGGCAACCGGCCCCGGTCGGTGAGCACCGTGGCCCGCAGCCGGTCGGTCCGGCCGCTGTCGTCGGCCACGAACACCTCCCGCCCGGCCACGGCGAGGGCCACCGCGAGCCCGGCGGTGATCGTCGTGGCGTCCTCCCGGGCGGTCAGCACGGCGACCCGGGCGGGCTCGCGTACCCGTTCGGCAACGGCCATCGCCACGTAGCGAATGTCGGCGTCGACCGCCCGGCCGCGTAGCCGGGCGCGGCGGACGGTGCCCAGCAGCGGCAGGCCGGTGCTGTCCCGCGCATCGGCCACGCTGCGGATGCGCCGGTCCGCCGACTCCCACAGGAAGGCGAGCACCAGACCGATCACGGCCCCACCGAGCAGCCCACCGGCGAGCAGCATCGACGAGCTGCCGGCGGTGGTGGCCAACGCCTGCTCGGCGCTGCGGGTGACCCAGCCCGGGTTCACGTCGACCGCCGCGATCTCCGTCCGGGCGGAGCTGAGCTGGGTGAGCTGGTTGTTGATGCCGCCGAGTTCGGCGACGGCGGCTTCGGCGGCGGCTGCGTCCCGGGCGTTGTTGATCCGGCGCTGCACGGTGTTGCGTTGAGCGACGATCTTCTCGATGCTCTCGTCGTACGAATTCAGCATCTCCTCGCGCTGCTTCTCGTACATCCCGCGCCGGATGTCCAGGTAGCTCTGGGCGGCCAGGTTGGCGCCCGCCACCGCCCGTTCGGCGTCGCCGGCCTGGTAGATGAAGCGCAGGATCTGGCCACCGGCGGGCACCTCGACCTCAAGGGCGTCGCGTACCGTGCGCTGGTCCGAGTCGAAGGTGGCGGCCAGCTTCCCGACGACCTCGGTGCCGGTGGCGATCCCGCTCTCCACGTTCATGTTCACCGCCCGGTCGGCGGCGGCGCCGCTGGGCGTGAAGGCGTCGGTGACCACCGGCCGCACCGCCACCACCGCGCTCGCCGTCACCGAGGCCGGTGCCACCAGCACGTAGCCGACCGCGGCGAGCAGTCCACCGAGGGCCACCGCCGCGACCAACCGGATCCGGTGCAGCGGCACCCGCACCATGTCGGTGATGGTGACGCTGCGGGACGTCGACGCGGTGCTTGGGCCGTCTCCGGTCCAGGCGTTGGGTGCGGCATCAGTCATGGAACTTCTTCGCTATCTGTTGTGGATTGCCGATCACCACGACGCCGGGCGGGACGTCGGCGCGGACCACCGTCGCGGCACCCACGACGCTGTCCCGGCCGATCCGCACCCCCTTCATCACCAGCGCGTGCGCGCCGATCCACACGTTGTCCTCGACGGTGATCGGCGCTCGGGTGGCCGCCGTGGGCGGGTCGTGACGACGCTCGGGAGCCAGGTTGTGGAAGTCGTTGTCGAGCAGTTCGCAGTCCGACAGCAGGCACCGGTCGCCGATGGTCACCGAGGTCCAGGTGCCGATCCAGGTCGCGTTGAGCAGACAGTCGGCGCCGACGCGTACCTCACCGGGCCCGGCGAAGCGGACCAGCTTGTTCAGGCGGGTGTGCGCACCGATGCTGACCCGTACCCCGCGACGCAGCCGGATCCGCCCACGGATCTCCACCCCCGCGCCCAGTTGCAGGCGTGGGTAGCGCAGCCGGTACCAGCCACGCTTGACCGCGAAGACGGTACGTACGACGAGTCCACGTCGGATGACGGACAACGAGCCTCCCCACCTTTCTCGGGTCGGCGGCGGGTTGCCCCGCGCCGACCCGAGGTGAACAAACTACCGAGGATTCGTTACGAACGGTGAACGCTAGGGCACCGAAAAGAACATCGACGCGGTCGACCAGGTCAGCTCCGGCGTCGCCGCCGCGATGACCGTCGACGTGGTGCCGTCGACCGCGGCGGTGGGCGCCAGGGTCGGGTCGAACGGCACGCTGCGCAGCGACCCGTCGGTCGACCCGTGGACGATCTTTCCGTCCACCCAGGCCATGCCGCGCACCCCGGACCACGTCACACCCGTGGTGGGCAGGACGAACTCGGTGGCGCCCAGGTAGCTGCCGTCGATCTCGAAGTAGCGGTAGTAGAGGTTGTTGGCGCCGCTGCGGGTGTAGTACAGCCGACCGTCGAGGTAGAACGCTCCGGTCAGCAGGGCCGGGTTGTACCAGTCGTTGTAGCCGGACGCCTCCCAGGAGCCACCGATCGTGTTGCCGTTGAACAGCGACACGTCGATCCGGCTGCCGGTCGGTGTGCCGGAAACCACATGGGACCAGTAGATCCGGTCGTCGACCAGCCAGGTCGCGCCCGCGTCGGTGTAGTTCGGCTGGCTGACCGGGGTGGCGTTGGCGGCGTCGAGGGTGGTGCCGTCGAACGGCACCTTCGCCACCTCACCGGGGCCGACGTTCAGGTGGAGGTGCCCGCTGCTCCCGGTGGGCGGGTTCTTCGGGATGATCGTGCGCCCACCGCTGATCGGGAACACGCCGAGCCGGCCGTGGTACTCGTTGCCCATGCCGTCCGAGTTGTGTCCGAAGTAGAGCCCGGCGGTGCCCCGCCACAGCACCGGCACCGAGGATCCCCACGAGCTGGCGCCGGAGGGCAGGTCGGAGCCGCCGCTGCGCCGCGGGTTCCAGTTCACCGGCATGCCGGTGGCCGGGGTGACCGCGGCGATGCCCAGCCGGTCGATGGCGCCGTTGCCGGCCCGGTCGCTGGCGTTCGGGTTGTTCAACCAGCGGAAGTGCCCGCCGAGGTAGATGATGTTGTCGGCCACCTCGACCGAGGTGATGGTGTCGTTGCCGGTGAAGTTCACCCAGGTGGCGACCTGGCTGGGCCCCCGGTTGGCGGTCTCGAAGCGGACCAGGGCGTCGCAGTAGGCGCTCGGCCAGCCCGACCCACCGTTGGTGCCGACGACGAACCAGCTGCCGTCACCGCCGAAGCGGACGTCCTGCACGTAGTGCACGAACGTCGTCGGGTTGGCGCACGGCGCGACGAACCGCTCCGAGCTCCAGTCGATGACGCTCGGCGTGCCCGTGAGGTCGACCAGCGCGATCTGGTTACGCGGCAGGTCGTTGACGTACAGGAAGTTGCCGCCGACGACGAGGGTGCCGCCGTCCGGGGAGACGTCGATGGTCCAGGCGTACATGCTGGTGCCGTGCCGGCCGACGCTGGTGTTGATGTCGAAGGTCGCGTCGATCTCTCCGGTCGTCGCGTCCAGCCGGCCGAGCCCGGAGTGCGCGGTGCCGTTGAGCCAGTTGAAGGCTCCGGCCACGTAGAGCCAGTTGCCGTGCAGCACCAGGTCACGGACGGTGCCGCCGTCGGATCGCCCGGCCCAGCTGTCGATGATCATCCCGGTCGAGGGTTCGAGCGCCACCAGGTTCTTACGGGACACGCCGTTGACGTTCTTGAAGGCCCCGCCGACGATCAGCGTGCCGCCCGGGCCGGCGATGAGCGAGTTGACCGCGCCGTCGAGCACCGGCAGGAAGGCCGTCGAGATCGTTCCGGTGGTGCGGTCGTACGCGAAGAGATAGCTGCGGGAGATCCAGGCCGAACTGGCCGTCTGGCGGATCTGCGTGAAACTTCCCCCGACGTAGACCGTGTTGCCGATCTCGGCGAAGGCGCGAGCCTCACCGTTGCGGGCGTGCGGAGTCTGGTCGGCCGGATCGGTCGAGACCAGGGTGGCCGGCTCGGGTACCGGTACCACGGCCGCGGCCGCTGCGGTGGGTACGGTCAGCACGGCCGCGACGGTCACCAAAGCGACGGCCGCGGCCGGGAGTCGAAGCCGACGGGTGGAACGCCACGACAAGGAGTATCTGGGCACGCTGCGCCTCCAGAGTGGACGAGAATGCACGTAGCGTGCCCGCTCCACGCTGGAGGGCGGCATCCGCCGATTGGGCGGACGGTGGATCAGGAAGCGGACAACCTCGGCGACGGTCGGATTTCCGACAATCGCTGCGGCGGCCCGCTTCCGCGGCTCAGCTCACCTCGGCTCAGCGGCTCCCTCCCGTCGGTTGCCGCAGGTAGCTGTCCCGTCCGGCGGCGGCAAATCCGGCCACCGCCGCCGCGTTCTGATTCATCATCATGTTGCAGGTGCTCGTGGTCTTCGTCATGCCGGCCGAGTTGAAGTACACCGCCGCCTTGATCTTCGGATGGGCCTTCAGCGCCGCCGGGAACTCCTCGAACCAGCGCCGCTTCGCGTTCGGATCGGCGGCGTTCATGTTGGTGCCGAACTCGGCCAGCATCCGGGGCTTGCCCGCACCGATGCCGTTCTGGTCGAGCCACCGGTAGAAGGAGCCGATGGTGGTGCTGGGGCTCTTCCAGACGGTGCTGCCGTTGCAGACGTGGAAGTTGTACGGGTCCCAGGCCACCCAGTCGACGTAGCGGTCACCGGGATAGAGCCCGGCGTACCGGTCGTAGTGACCGGACCAGCCCATCATCGTCCACACCCAGACGGCGTTGTCCGCCTTGGCGTCGGCGAACCGGTCGTGCACGTACCGCCAGGCCCGGACGAAGTCCGCGTCGCTACCCTTGGCCGGCTCGTCCTCCGGCTCGTGGTCGAACCCGATGAAGACCGGCTGGCCGATCGCCCGGATCCGCCCGGCGACCGCGTCGATCGTCGCGTCGTACCGCCCGCTGTAGACGTCCTTCCAGGTCAGCACCGTACCCGAGGAGAAGACCCGACTCTCCCAGGCGAAGAACATCAGCCGCCCCTCGCGCATCTGTTGCTGCTGGAACTCGTCGGGGAAGGCGCCGTTGCTGCCGGTGTTCGAGAAGTCGTGATAGCGGTGGACGATGTCGAACTTCCGCCCGACCTGCTTCTCCACGTCGCTGACGGCCTTACCGTGATCCCATCCGGCGGCGGCGCTCGTCGGCGAGTACATGCCCCACCAGGCACCGCAGCCGGGGACCAGCTTCGCCGAGACCGTTCCGCACTTGCCCGACTCAGGTGGCGGCGGCGTGGTGGTGGGGCTGGGCCGGGCCGGCGACGGGCTCACGCTGGGCGACACGGTCGGCGAGGCCGGAGGACGGCTGGCGGTGGCCGTGGGCGAGGGCGCGACGCTGGGTGAGGCCGACGGCGGCCGGATACCCACGCCGTCGTACCTGATCGTCAGGCTCGGACGCAGATCGGGGTTGCGGTTCTCGCCGGAAGCCCAGTAGATCCGGGTGTCCAACCCGGCCTGCGCCAGCGACAGGGTCCAGATGCCGTTACCGGTGACCAGGCCCGAGACATCCCACTCGTTGAAGCCCTTGGCGACGCCGGTGACCGTGTCCAGCGCCGCGCCCAGCGGCGTCGGCATCGGACGGGCCGCGCGGGCGTCGAGTCGGGACTCGTGCGCGGTGACCGTCGCCTGGAACTTCTGCCAGGCGTGTACGCGCAGCGTGGCCCGTACGTTCGTCGCGTTCGCCGGCAGCTTGCTGACCAGGAAGGTCAGCACCGCCTCGCGGGAGCCACGAGGGTTGCCGTCGCAGGGTGCGGGGCACGTCGCGAGCGTGGTCTTGACGCTGTTGTCACCGTCCTGCGGCACCGCCGTGGCGGTGGTGTCGGCCACCACCGCGATCGACAGGCCGTCATCGGCGAGCAGCGGCACCATGGTCGCGCCGAGCCCCAGCACCACAGTGGTGCCGATGACGCCGAGCATCACGGCCTTACGCCGGCCGCCACGACGCGGGATCATGCGGTGCAGTCCGCGACTGGTCACGGATACTCCTCGTGTCTTCGACGATAACGCTGAGCAGCGTATCCGCGTACACAACGGAGCGTGCGAATGACGGCAGGACCTAAGCGCGTCTTAAAACTCACCTAAGACACCCCTGCGCCTGCACAACCCAGCCCCCACCCCGCCGGCGGAGGATCAGGTACCGGCGCGGGTGGCGGCGGTGAGGGCGGCGGCCATTGCCGGGCGGGGGGCGGGTGTGTTGGTGAACTGCTCGAACTGGCCGATCGCCTGGGCCAGCAGCAGGTCGAGACCGGAGACGATCCGACAGCCGGCGGCTTCGGCGGCGGCGGCCAACGGGGTCGGCCACGGGTCGTAGATCGCGTCGAAAACCACCGTGCCGGCCCGCCAGGGCACCCTGCCGGCCAGCTCGTCGGCGGCCCCCTTCGGCACCGTGGAGATCAGCACATCGACACCGGCCAGCCCCGCCGCCTCGGACCGCGCCGTCGCCGGCCACGGTGCGCCGATCATCGTCACGCCGAGCGCCGCCGCGACCGGTTCCAGTTCGGCGAGCGCCGCCGGGCGGCGGGCGATCACGGTCACGGCGCCCGCGTGCAGCCGGGCTGCCGCCGCGAGGGCCGCCCGGGCGGTACCGCCCGCGCCGAGCACGGTGACGGTGGCGCCGGGGCGTACGCCCGCCTCGGTCAGCACCTCGACCATGCCGCTGACGTCGGTGTTGTCGGCGTACCAGGAGCCGTCGGGTCGGCGTACCAACGTGTTGGCCGCACCCACGGCGGCGGCGACCGGCGAGACCTCGGCGGCCACCGCGAGCGCCGCCTCCTTGCCCGGCATGGTCACCGACAGCCCGGCCCACTCCGGGCCCAGGCCGCTGACCAGGGCCGGCAGCTCCGCCGCCGCGCACTCGATCCGGGTGTACGACCACCCGGTCAACCCGGCGGCGGCGTACCCGGCATTGTGGATCACCGGGGAGAGCGAATGGGCGATCGGCTTGCCCAGCACCGCCGCCCGGTGCGCCGCTGCCCCGTGCCCCGATGCCTCGGGCACCGACGCCGCACGCCCCGAAGCCGCGTTCACCGACTCAGCCACCATCGCTCCTCAGCAGCACGCACACCTGTCGCCTAACATCCAACAATGTCTGACAGCAGTCTGCGGCACCGCAAGGGCGAGATCACCCTCACCGTCCGGGGCGCCGACCGGCAGCCGCTCGCCGACCAGGCGGTGACGGTCGCCCAGGACCGGCACTCGTTCGCCTTCGGCAACATCGGTTTCGACTTCGTCAACCTGGTGGGCGGCCCCGGCCCGACGGAAACCGCAGACGTCGAGAGCTTCGGCGGGACCGACCACCTGGATCTGGACCGGCTGGGTGAGCTGTGGCTGAACCTGTTCAACACCGCGACCCTGCCGTTCTACTGGGGTCGCTACGAACCACGGCGCGGCGCGCCCGACACCGAACGGCTCACCGCCACGGCACGGTGGCTGGCCGAACGGGGCGTCACCGTCAAGGGCCATCCGCTGGTCTGGCACACCGTGCAGCCGTCGTGGCTGCTCGGTCTGGACCTCGACGAGGTCGAAGGGCTGCTGCGGGCCCGCGTCCGCGACCTGGCCGGTGGGTTCGCCGGCCTCATCGACACCTGGGACGCGATCAACGAGGCGGTCATCATGCCCGTTTTCGACAACGGCGACAACGCGATCACCCCGCTGGCTCGGGCGCGCGGACGCATCCACCTGGTGCGGTTGGCGTTCGAGGAGGCCCGGGCGGCCAACCCGGCGGCCACCCTGGTGCTCAACGACTTCGACCTCAGCTCGGCGTACGAATGCCTCATCGAGGGTGTCCTCGAAGCCGGCGTCCGCATCGACGCGATCGGCTTGCAGACCCACATGCACCAGGGCTACCGGGGCGAGGAGTACATGCAGCAGATGCTCGACCGGTTCGCCCGGTACGGGCTGCCGCTGCACCTGACCGAGACCACCCTGGTCTCCGGGCACCTCATGCCGCCCGAGATCGAGGACCTGAACGATTACCAGATCCCGCACTGGCCCAGTACGCCCGAGGGCGAGGCGCGGCAGGCCGAGGAGATCGCCCGGCACTACCGTTCGCTGCTCGCCCACCCGGCGGTCCAGTCGATCAACTACTGGGGGCTCACCGACCGGGGCGCCTGGCTCGGCGCGCCCGCCGGACTGGTCCGCGCCGACGGCAGCCCGAAGCCGGCGTACGACGCGCTGGCAGCGCTGGTCAAGGGCGAGTGGTGGCTGCCGCCGACGGACCTGCGCACCGGAGTGGACGGCACCGTCACCGTCGAGGGCTTTCTCGGCGACTACACCGTCTCCGTCGGGGACCGCACCGCACGCTTCGCCATCGACGCCACCGAGACCACGACCACCCTCGACCTGGTCTGAACGCCGGTCCCTACGACGGTGACCGGGTCTTGACCCGGTCACCGCGTCTCGGCAGCGATCAGATGATGCCGGCCTCCCGGGCCTTGGCCTCGTTCTTCAGGTGGTCGTCGTAAGTCTCCGCGAAGGCGGAGTTGCCCTCCTTGTCGACGGCCACGAAGAACAACCAGTCGCCGACCGGCGGATCCATCGCCCCCTCGAGGGCCTCCTTGCCGGGGTTGTTGATCGGCGTGGGGATCATGCCCCGCAGCTTGCGGTTGTACGGGTTGTCCGGGTTGTCAAGATCACTCTGGGTCATCTGGCCGGACGTCTTCGTCTTCTGCCCGGTCAACTCCAGGTAGTAGTTGACGGTGACGTCCATCTCCAGGCAGCCACAGTCGAAGTTGCCCCGGTACACCCGGTTGTAGGCGACCCGGGCGACCTTGCCGAGGTCCTTCTTGGTGCCGGCCTCGGCCTGGGCCAGCGACGCCACGATCAGCGCCTCGTACGGGCTGATCCCGCCGCGCTCCTCCTGCACCCGGTCGGCGAACTCCATCTCACCGGTGACGGTGAGGAAGTGGTCGACCATCTGGCCGAGGATGGCCTCGGCGGTGGCGTCCGGCGGGATCTCGTAGGTGTCCGGGAAGAGGAAGCCCTCGATCGACTTCTTCGGCTTCTTGCCGTCCTCCCGCTTGAACCACCAGTCCGGTACGCCGAGCTTCTCCGGATCCTTCGCGGCGGTCTCGAACTCCTTCACCGGAATCTCGGTGTGATCGCTGAGCAGCTTGAAGATGCTCTTCGCGGTCCGCCCCTCGGGAATGGTGAGCCCGTTGACCACCCGGTTCTTCGGGTCGAGCATCGCGGCCAGAGCCAGCTCACCGCTCATCTGCTTGCGCAGCTTGTAGGTCCCGGGTTGGACGTTGCGGCTGCGGGAGTTCTCGTCGGCCGCCTCGATGAACGCCTTGGTGCTCTTGATCACACCGGCGTCGTACAGTGCCACGGCCATGTCGGCGAGGAACGCGCCCTGCGGAATCTGGACGGTCACCTCCTCGGTGCCGCCCCCGTCGTAGTCCGGGGTGACGAAGCGGCTCTGGATCCGGTCGAAGCCGTAGAAGGCACCCCCGCCGATGGTGCCGAGCAGCACCACGGCCAGCAGCAGGGCCAGGACGGTCTTGCCCCGCCCGCCGCCGGACCGGCCGCCCTTCCGGCGGCCCCGGCGGTGCTTGCCCTTCTCCCCCCGCTCCTGCTCGTCGAACCCGAGATCCAGCTCGTCCATCATTGCGTCCGCCTCCGCTGCGCATCCAGCCAGCTCTGCAGAATTTCCACGGCGGCGGCCTGGTCGACCACCGCCCGTTGTCTCTTCCCCCGGACACCACGCTCGGCAAGCCTACGGCTCGCCACGACCGTGGACATCCTCTCGTCGGTAAGCGTCACCGGGACAGGAGTTATCACGTCGGCCAGTTGTCGAGCGTACGCCTTCACGTGCTCCGCCGCCGGGCCATGTTTGCCGGCCAGATTGACCGGAAGGCCCACCACCACCTCGACGGCCTGGTGCTCGGCGACCAGCGCGGCGAGTTCGGTGATGTCCGACGGCACCGCATCTGAGCTGGGATTCTGCTCCCGCGCGAGGGTGACCAGCGGGGTGGCCAGAACCCCGTGCGGATCGGACCGGGAGACCCCGATCCGGACCTGCCCGACGTCCACGCCGAGCCGTACCCCACGGGGCGAGTCGCTCACGCCGCGTCACCTCCCCTGACAAACGCGTCAGGGCGGACCGAGCCGGTCCGCCCTGATCCGCTGCGCTGACGACTCACGCGTCGGCGAGCGCCCGCTCGACCGTGAGCAACAGTCGAGGCACCTCCGACTCGGGCAGCCCGCCGCCCTGGGCCAGTTCGGGGCTGCCGCCGCCACGACCGGAGAACGCCGCCTTGACCAGCTCGTTCGCGGCGATGCCCCGGCTGCGGGCGGCCGGGTTCACCGCCACCACCAGCGACGCCTTGCCGTTGGCTCGGGCGGCCACCGCGACCACCCCGGGACGGGACGCGTCGATCCGGCCCCGGATCTCCTGGGCGAGGGTGCGCACGTCGTTGCCGGCCGCCCCCTCGGGCGCCTCGGTGCCCACGTAGGCGACCCCGTGCATGTCCTTGGCCTGGGCGGCGAGCGCCGACGCGCCACCGAGCACCAGCTGCGCGCGCAGCTTCTCCAGCTCCTTCTCCGCGTCGCGCAGCTGGGTCACCGTCTGCTCGACCCGGTCGGCGACCTGCTCGGAGGGGACGCGGTACAGCTCGGCGAGGCGGGACACCAGCAGGTGCTCGCGGGCCAGGAAGTTGAACGCGTCCATCCCGACCAGCGCCTCGACCCGGCGTACGCCGGACCCGATCGACGACTCGGAAAGGATCTTGACCAGACCGAGCTGACCGGAGCGGGCCACGTGGGTGCCACCGCAGAGTTCGCGGGCGTAGTCGCCGACCTCGACCACCCGGACGTGTTCGCCGTACTTCTCACCGAAGAGCGCCATGGCGCCGATGCGCCGCGCCTCTTCCAGCGAGGTGATGAACGCGTGCACCTCCAGGTCGGCCAGCAGCACCTCGTTGACCTGCTGCTCCACGTCCCGCAACACACTGGGCGCCACCCCGGTGGCGGTGTTGAAGTCGAAGCGCAGCCGGCCGGGCGCGTTCAACGAGCCGGCCTGGGTGGCGGACTCGCCGAGGAAGTTACGCATCGTCTGGTGCACCAGGTGGGTGGCGGTGTGCGACCGGGAGATCGCCCGCCGCCGGCTGGTGTCGATCTCCGCGTAGCCGGTCTCCCCGGCGCGCACCTCGCCGCGCAGCACCCGGGCCCGGTGCACGATCAGCCCCGGCACCGGCTGCTGCACGTCGAGGACCTCGACCTGGCCGCCGCCCACCGTGATCATGCCGAGGTCGGGCTGCTGGCCACCGCCCTCGGCGTAGAACGGGGTGGTGTCGAGCACCAGCTCGATGGTGTCACCCTCGACGGCCGCCGCGCGCGGGCCGTCGGTGCCGAGCACCGCGCGGACCGTCGACTCACGGGACACCTCGGTGTAGCCGGTGAAGGTCACCGGGCCGCCGGCGTCGAGCACCGACCGGTACGCCGACAGGTCCGTGTGCCCGGTCTTACGCGCGTGCGCGTCGGCCTTGGCGCGGGCCCGCTGGTCGGCCATCAGCCGGCGGAAGCCGTCCTGGTCGACGGTGAGCCCCTGCTCGGCGGCGATCTCCAGGGTCAGGTCGATCGGGAAGCCGTACGTGTCGTGCAGCTGGAACGCCTGCTCCCCGGAGAGCGCGCCGCCCCCGGAACTGCGGGTCTGCGTGATCGCGGTGTCCAGGATCGTCGTCCCGGCCCGCAACGTGGCCAGGAACGCATCCTCCTCGGCGTACGCGTAGGCCGAGATTCGGTCGAAGTCCGCCGCCAGCTCCGGGTACGACGGGGCCATGCAGTCCCGGGCCACCGGCAGCAGCTCCGGCAGAGCCCGTTCCTGCCAGCCGAGCAGCCGCACCGACCGGATCGCCCGCCGCATGATCCGCCGCAGCACGTACCCGCGACCCTCGTTGGACGGGGTCACCCCGTCACCGATGAGCATCAACGCGGTACGCACGTGGTCGGCGATCACCCGCAACCGCACGTCGTCCGGGTGTGACTGGTTGGCGGCGTGGCCCGAGTGCGCGCCGTACCGCTTGCCGGTCAGCTCGGCCGCGCGGTCCAGGATCGGGCGAACCTCGTCGATCTCGTAGAGGTTGTCGACACCCTGCAGGATCGACGACATCCGCTCCAGGCCCATGCCGGTGTCGATGTTCTTCGCCGGCAGCTCACCCAGGATCGGGAAGTTCTCCTTGTCGGTGCCCGGACCCCGCTCGAACTGCATGAACACGAGGTTCCAGAACTCCAGGTACCGGTCCTCGTCGACCTCCGGGCCGCCTTCGGCGCCGTAGGCCGGGCCCCGGTCGTAGTACAGCTCGGAACACGGGCCGCACGGGCCGGGGATGCCCATGGACCAGAAGTTGTCCTTCTTGCCCCGGCGCACGATGCGCTCGTCGGGCACCCCGGTACGGCGCCAGATGTCGTACGCCTCGTCGTCGTCGAGGTAGATCGTCGCCCAGATCCGCTCCGGGTCCAGCCCGAAGCCACCGGCCTCGACCGACTTCGTGGCCAGGTCCCAGGCGAGCGGGATCGCCCTGTCCTTGAAGTAGTCGCCGAAGGAGAAGTTCCCGTTCATCTGGAAGAACGTGCCGTGCCGGCTGGTCTTGCCGACCTCGTCGATGTCCGGCGTACGGATGCACTTCTGGACGCTGACCGCGCGCTGGTACGGCGGCGTCTGCTGACCCAGGAAGTAGGGGACGAACTGCACCATGCCGGCGTTGACGAACAGCAGGTTCGGGTCGCTGATGGCGGGCAGCGGAGCGGACGGCACCACGGTGTGACCGTTCGCCTCGAAGTGGGCGAGATACCGCCGCTTGATCTCCGCCGTCTTCATCGCTGGCGTTCCTCCGGAAAGATCTCTCGGTCGCCGACCCGCGGGTCCTCCCGCAGCTCGGCGAACTGGTCGTCGAACGCCTCGCCCTGGGCGAACGCCTCGTGGATCTCGTGCTCCCGCTCGGCCATTCCGGCGCGTACGTCCGCCACGAAGCTACGCAGTTCCTCGACCAGTCCGCCAGCGGATTGCGAAAGGTTGTCGGCGATGCCGGCCGGGGTGTACGCGTGCGCGGCGCGGGTCGCCTTGCGCACCACCACGACACCGACGGCCAGCCCGATGCCCAGCCAGAAAAGACGCCTCATGCTCGTACCTCCCGGGTGCCCTCGGGGTCAGCGGTTTCCGCGCCGGGCGGCGCGCCGCTGAGCCTTGATGGTGTCCCGCACCTCGCGCTCGGTCTCGGCGTGCCGACGGGTGGCGGCGGCCTTGCGCACGCCGTACCCGAACGCGGCCACCTTAACCAGCGGGTTGGCCGCGGCGGCGGAGACCACGGTGACCAGGTTGGCGACGTTGGCGCTGATGTTCTGCGCGTGACCGGTCATGGTGTCGACCTTGGCCAGTTGGAGGTTGACCCCGTCGAGCGAGGTCTGGACCTGCTCCAACGTCACGTTGACGTTGCGTACCGTGGTGTTGACGTCACCGAGCAGGGGCCCCGTCCGGTCGTTGAGGTCGTTGATCATGCGGGTGGTGGCGTCCACGGTGTGCCGCAGACGCAGGATGGGCAGCGTCAGGATCAGCACCAGCATCGCGAACGCGATCGCCGCGATCAGCGCCGCGACCTCCAAAAAGCCCACGCCAGTCCTCCTCAAACTGTGCGGTCGGGGCGCAGCGCCCCGAGCCCCACGACCGTCTCGCCCACGTCAACGTCGAGTGCCCGGCCGACCGCCGGTCACCACCAGCACCTGACCCTACCGTCCGTGATGACGATCGGCTCAGGACGGTGGTGACGGCGTCAGGTCGCCCAACGGGTCGTCGGTAAGTGTCGGGAAGGGATCCTCACCGGTCAGCGAGGGATCGGTGCTCGGCTGTGGCCGCGTCCGCTCGTCGTCGATCGCGTTGCGCACCTTCACCGACACCAACGATCCGGGGCACTCCTGCGCCGCGGTGGACGGGTCGGGAGCCGGCACCACCGCAGGCTCGCCGTCCACGGGTGGCGGCACGCAGGTCCGTTCCCGTACCCAGAGGTCGAGGGTGAGCTCGTCCCGCCGCCAGCAGGTGTAGCTGCCCTTCTCCTCCTGCTCCGGGCAGTAGTTGGGCGTCCACCGCTGCCAACCGTCGCGGGTCAGCGCGGCCTCGTACGCCTGGGCCGTCTCGTCCGGCGACCGGTCGGAGGTGGCGGTGCGTTCCCGCAACCGGCAGTCGAGCAGGCACCACTGGCTGCCGCTGACGTCGTCGACCGGTTCGACTGAGGCCCAGGACGGCACCTCCAGTTCGTCAAGCGAGGCGAAGACCGGGTCCCGGTTCATCGTCTGCACCCCGAAGAACGCGGGGAGCACACCGAGCAGGAGGACACTGGCCAGCACCAGGACGGCGGCGCGCAGCCGAGGGGAACCTGGCGCCTGCCGACGCGACTCACCACCGTCGTCGCCGGCCTGGTCGCCCTCGGGTCGGTCGACGGCGGCGACTTCCGGCACCTCGGCACGTCGGACCATCGGCTCCGCCCCGGGAGGCCTGGCCGGATCGGCCGGTGCCACGGCAGCCGCGGCGCGGGCCACGGCCGGAGCCTCACCGCCGCGCCCGGGAGGCACCGGCGGAGGCCCGGAGGTTTCGGGACGCGCCGGATGCCGGTGCGGTGGCGTGGCCCGGCCGGCGAGCCGGTCCTCCGGTCGAACCGGGGCACCGGCTCGAGCCGTGACCGGCGGACCGATCGGACCGGCGCCGGCACCTCGGACGGGGCCGGCCGGGCCACCGCCGGCGGAGCCGGCATCGGGCCGGTGTGGGCCAGCATCGGGCCGGACCGCGCCACGGGCGGGGCCTGACGGCGGGCCACCCGGGCGACCGGCCGGGCCGTCGGGGCGGGCCGCACCACGCGCCGGTCCCACCGGCGGACCGTCGGGCCGGGCCGCACCACGCGGCGGAACCCCCGGGGCACCACCGGGCCGCGCGACGCCAGGCGGCGGGCCGACGGGTGGGCCGTCCGGGCGCGCCGCACCACGCGGCGGAGCCCCCGGCGGACCGTCCGAACGCGCCGCACCGCGGGGCGGAGTTCCAGGTTGACCGTCCGGGCGCGCCGCACCGCGGGGCGGGCCGTCGGGCCGGGCGGCCGGGCCGGTGGCACCGATCCGCGGCAGGGTGCCGGCCCGACCGGTTGGCTCAGGTCCGCCCGAGCCCGGGGCAGGGCCGGTCGGCGGAGTGGGGCGGCCCGGTCCAGCCGGTGGCCCGTCGGCGCGCCGGGCGGGCCCGGCACCCGGACGTTCCGGACCCGGCTCGACCCCGCGTCCATCGGCCGGCGCGGTGCCCGCGTTCGGCCGACGGGGCGGACCGCCGGCGTCCGTGCCACGGCGGTCGCCGATCGTCGGCGTACCACCGGAGGGCGTGCCGATCACGCGGCCGGACGGTGCGCCGGACGGCGTGGTGGGTCGCTTGCTGATCGTGGGCAACGCCGGGTCGGTGTGGTGCGGTCGACCGGCCTGCCGGAGCCAGTCGGACGGCCGCTCCGGCCGGCCGGAGCGGCCGTCGACCGGCCGCCCACCGCCGGCTGGCGTCTCGGCGGCGGCACCCGCTACCGCGTGCCGTCCGGACGGCTCCTCGGCCGCCGCGCGCCGGCCCCGGGTCGGTGTGTCCTCCTCGTCGGCCGCACGGCGTCCCCGCGGTGGCTCGGCTGTCCCGTCGGCAGGGCGGCGCCCGCACGGCGGCTGCGGCTCGGGTGGCGGCCGACGGCCCGACGCCGCGACGGCGGCGCCCACGGGCCCGACCGCGCCGGGTGCGGTCCGACGGTCCCGGTCGGCGCCGGTCGGTACGCCCGGCTCCCCGCGACGGACGGGTGCGGGCTGCCCGGACCCAGCGGCCGGACGGCCGGACGGCACACCGGGGATCGGTGGCGCGTTGCCGGACAGCGGCACCACCGGCCGATCCTCCTCCGGCTCGGCGGCCCGGCGGCGGCCGGCTCGACGACCGCCCGCTGGAGCGCCGCCCGGCCGACCGGCGGCGGGCGTCATGCCCGGCGCCGCCGGGCCGTGAGCGGTGTCCGGCGAAGCCGGGAGAGGTTCGGCCGAGGGCAGGCGGCGCGGGCCGGCCGGCGCGGCGTTCGGCCGGACGCCGGGCATGCGCCGCTGCCCGGGCGGGCCCGACACCGGGCTCGCAGGCGCACCCGACACCGGGCCCGCGGGCGGCCAGCCCGGGACGGTCGGTGCGCCGGAGACCGGGCCGGCCTCGGGAACCGGCCTGGGGCCGTCACCCGGAACCGGCTCACCGGAATGTGGCCGCCGGGCGGGCGGCCCGGCGGCTGGGGGCTGCTGCGGCCAACCGGCCGGCGGGGTGTTCGGGGGGTCGGGTTCGTGACGGGCGGCGGGCGGCGGCGCCGCGGCGAACGGTGGGGGGGCCGGGAGCCGTCCGCTGGGCGGGGCGGCAGGCGGCCGGGCAGCCGGATTACCCGGCCAGGGGCCGTCGACCGGACGCGCTCGTGGTGGTTCGGCCGGGCCACGGCCGGGTGGCGGCGCTACCGGAGCGTCCGGCCCCGGGTGGTTGACCGGCGCGGGGCCGGGCCGCACGGGTGGCTGCTGACCGGATCGCTCCGGACCGCTGCGTGCAGCGGCGGACGGATCGACGGCGGCGCCGTCGGGGCCCAGCTCGGTGCGCTGCTGCTTGGCCGAACGCAGGTCGTCGATCCAGCCGAAATCCTCGCCGGCCACCGGCTCCTCCGGGGCGGCGGCCTCGGATTTGCCCCGACCCCAGCGACGACTCTTGCCGCGCCGCGCGTCCGGGCTCTCGTCCGGTCGGTCCGACGATTTCACTGTTGACCCCTCCCGTCGGCGCTCGCGCCGACCTCTTCGGCCACCTGGGCTGCCGTGGCCGTACGACCGTCGTCATCGTCCCCCCCGGACGACGTCGGCCGGGCCGGCCGACCGCCCCTTGCCGGCTCGTCCGTGCGGGCAGGGGTGGACAGCCCGCGGACGATCCGGCGCAGCAACGGCAGCCGACCGGCCACCGATCGCTCCGCGCCGTGCTGACTCGGTCGGTAGTAGTCAGTGCCGACCAGATCGTCGGGCACGTACTGCTGGGTGACCACGCCCCGCTGATCGTCGTGCGGATAGCGGTAGCCGATGCCGTGCCCGAGCCCCCGGGCACCGGAGTAGTGGGCGTCGCGCAGGCCTCGGGGCACCGGCCCGCCCCGGCCGGAGCGCACGTCGGCGATCGCCGCCCCGATCGCGGTGGTCGCCGAGTTGGACTTGGGCGCGGTGGCCAGGTGGATGACGGCCTGAGCGAGATTGAGCTGCGCCTCGGGCAGGCCGACGTACTCCACCGCGTGGGCTGCGGCGGTCGCCACACCGAGCGCCGCCGGGTCGGCCATGCCGACGTCCTCGCTGGCGAAGATCACCAACCGCCGCGCGATGAACCTGGCATCCTCCCCGGCGACAAGCATCCGGGCCAGCCAATGCAGCGCCGCGTCCACGTCGGAACCGCGCATGCTCTTGATGAAGGCGCTGGTCACGTCGTAGTGGGCGTCCCCCGCCCGGTCGTAGCGGACGGCCGCGGTGTCCACCGCGCGTTCGGCGGTGGCCAGGTCGATCTGGTCGTTGCCCAGCGCGGTCGTCGAGGCGGCCGCCGCCTCGAGCGCCGTGAGCGCCTTGCGGACGTCCCCGCCGGCCAACCGGATCAGGTGCTCCTCCGCCTCGGCGGCGAGGGTGAGCGCCCCGCCCAGCCCGCGCTCGTCGACCAGCGCGCGGCGCAGCAGCCCGCGTACCGCAGCGTCGTCGAGGGGCCGAAGGGTGAGCAGCACGCACCGCGAGAGCAGTGGGGAGATGACCGAGAAGTACGGGTTCTCGGTGGTGGCCGCCAGCAGGGTGACCGTCCGGTCCTCCACCGCCGCGAGCAGCGAGTCCTGCTGGGTCTTGCTGAACCGGTGCACCTCGTCGATGAAGAGCACCGTCGGCGGGCCACCCGAACGCCGCTGTCGCCGCGCCGTGTCGATCACCGCACGGACGTCCTTAACCCCGGCGGTCAGCGCGGACATCGCGACGAACCGCCGGTCCGTCGCGGTGGCGACCAGGTGGGCGATCGTGGTCTTGCCGCTACCCGGCGGCCCCCAGAGGATGACCGACATCGGCGCGCTGCCGGCGACCAGCTGCCGCAGCGGCGCACCGGGAGTGAGCAGGTGTTCCTGGCCGACCAGCTCGTCCAGGCCGGCCGGGCGCATCCGGACCGGCAGCGGCGCGTCCGGCCCGGCCGGGGTGAAGCCGCCGACACCACCGGAACCCGCCTGCGCACCGGGTGCTGCTGCGGGTTCACCGAGGGTGAAGAGGGCGTCGGACTCCATCACGAGAACAGTACCGGGCTCGGCCGACTTCGCCGGAATCGCGCCGTCGGCCGAGCCCGGGGTGATCGTTTCCGGTCAGCCGCGGCCCGGGCGGCGACCCCGGTACCAGCGACCACCGCCGCCACCCGGCCCCCGGCCGACGCCGGCCAGGTAGAGCGAGAGCAGCAGCAGACCGATCAGCACCAGGGTGTCCCAGTTGAACAGGTCCGGTGCGCCGAGTTTGGTGTCCAGCAGGTCAAGCAACAGGGCGAAGCCGAAGACGACGGCCGCGGCGATGGCGAGCATGACGTTCCTCCGGTGGGGGTTCCAGTAGGTCGGCGCGGGATGTACCCGATCGGTCGGCTCGTCAATCTCCACGGTGGATCACGCGGCTCCTCCCACCCGCCGCCTACGCTGACGTCATGATCAACGTCGACGAGGTCCTCGACGGGCGGGACGCCATCCTGGCCGCGACGGGCCGCCATCCCTTCGTGCGGCACTCGCTGCCGATCCACGAATCGGCACAGGGCTGGCGACGCGCCGGGACCGTGTGCTGGCTGCTCACTGTCGAGCAGGGGCCGGTCGGTGGCGTGATCGGCGCGTCAGGAACGGCGATCGACCTGGTCAGCGCGCTGGCCGCGGAAGGCAGGTTGGGTGCCGGACGGTGGCTGCATCTACCCCGTGCGGATCCGGCGCCGATCGGTCCGGTCGTGGCCGGGTACGAGGACTGGGACTTCCTCTGGACGACAGACGCGCCACCGGCACAGCCCGGCGAGGAGCGGGTGGTCCGGCTGACCGAGGCGGACCACCCGGCACTGACGGCGCTGATCGACGAGGCGTTTCCGACCAGCACCGCCCGTCCCGGCAGTCCACAGGTGCGCGGCTGGTACGGCATCCGCGACGGTGACCGGCTGGTCGCCTGCGGCGCCGACCGCACCCGCGGTGAGGTCGGGTTTCTCGCCGGACTGACGGTGGCGCCGCAGCATCGGGGGCGCGGTCTGGGGGCGGCGATCACCGCGGGAATGACGCGGGCGCTGCTGAACCGGTACGGCATGGTGGCGCTTGGCGTCTACCCGAGCAACGTGACAGCGATCCGGCTCTACCGGCGGCTCGGCTACACCGACACGTTCCCGCTCACGTCGGTCCGCTTCGCCTGACCGTCGGTCGGGCCGTCGGCGTTCCGTCCTGCCTGGTCGGCGGCCGGATCGTCGGCCGGCCTCGGCTGGCCGGCGACTCGGCCCGCCCGCCAGGCGGGCAGGTACAGCGGCGCGGCGACCGCCAGCGCGACCGCACCGACCAGCATCGCCGTACTCACCCCGGCCCGGTCGCCGATGAAGCCGAGCAGCACGCCGCCGAGCGCACCGGCCGGCATGGCCACCATCGAGTTCACCGAGATCACGCTGGTCCGGTACGGGCCGTCGACCTGTCGGTGCAGCAGTCCCATGTGCAGCGGGTTCGACGCGCCGTGCACGGCATGGCAGACGAAGAAGGCGATCAGCACGCCGACCGGTCCGGCCAGCAGGGCCATCCCGACCACGGTGACGCCCTGCACGATCCGCAGCAGCGCGGCACCGGGTGCGGCACCGAGCCAGCGGATGAGCAGCGGGGTGGCCGCCGCGCCGGCCGCCGAGGCCAGCCAGGCGATGGTGCTCGCCGGCCCGAGCAGGGCTGCCGCCCGGTCGGCGTCACCGACCACCTCGGCCAACCGGATCGGCAGCAGGCTCTCGAAGGTGACCATCCCGAAGCCCCAGAACAACTCGACCGCGACCAGGGCGAGCAGCACCCGGGAGCGGCGTAACAGGCCGACGGCCTCACCGACCATGCGTGGAGCAGCCCGAACCGACGCCCGCACCGCACCCGGCCCGCTCGCCGGTCGCCGTTCCACCAGCAGGGCCAGCAGCGCCACCAACGAGATCCCTTGGAGAATGACGGCGGCCAGCACCGGCGTGGTCAGGGCGCTTACCGGACCGAGCGGACCGAGAGCCACCAGGCCACCGCTGAGCAGCGCACCGGCCGCGATGCTCAGGCCGAGCACGGTGCCACCGTGGCCGAGACCCTTCTCGTACGCGGCATCCGGGTCGACCGCCAGGGTGCTGTCCACGTACCAGGACTCCAGAGGACCACTGTCCAGGGCACGGAACACGCCCTGCAACGCCCAGACGATGGCCAGCAGCGCGAACGAGTCCGCCACCACCAGCAGGCCGAGTGAGACGAGGCTGACGGAGCTGGCCGTCACCAGCACCGGCTTGCGGCCCAACGCGTCGGCGATCCCGCCGGTCGGCAACTCCAGGGCGAGCACCACCACCCCCTGGGCGGCGGCGGCCAGACCGATCTGGGTCAGGGTCAGGCCCCGCTCCTGCATCAGCAGGATCACCACCGGGATGAGCAGGCCGGTCGGTAGCCAACGCAGACCGTGCAGGACCAGGAAACGACGCCGGATCTGGCGTACGGACAACTCGCTCATCGCTTCCTCCCGA
This sequence comes from Micromonospora sp. C51, assembly GCF_018070435.1. Lineage (NCBI taxonomy): Bacteria > Bacillati > Actinomycetota > Actinomycetes > Micromonosporales > Micromonosporaceae > Micromonospora > Micromonospora sp. C51. The sequence goes on from NZ_JAGPXQ010000056.1 coordinate 23,781, forward strand.
GCAGCAGCGGGAAGGAGGCGAGGAAGATCTGCACCTGCTCGGCCCCGGGCTCACCCGGATCGGCCTCGGCCCGGTAGCGCTCCAGGATGCGCCACAGCTCCTGCTGCAACTCGGTCAGCCGGGCCGCCGGGATGGTCAGGAAGGCATCGCTCATGCCGAAGGCGTCCCGCCACTCGGGTGACCACTCGTCGCGGGCCGCGAACCATCGTTCGGTGTGCTCGACGAAGAGCCGGACCTGCTCGGCCTGGATCCACTCCATCGCGGCCCGGGCGTCGGGGTCGTTGTCGAAGTCGGTGTTCTCCCAGTTGGTCACGTCATGGGCGGCCCGCCACCAGCGCTGCCTCCCGGTGCCCCGGTCGGGCTCCTCGACGACCAGGCCGACCTCGGCCAACTGGCGCAGGTGATAGCTGGTCGCGCCGGTGTTGCTGTCGAGCAGTCCGGCGAGGGTGGTCGCGGTGGCCGGTCCGTTGACCCGCAGCGCGCCGAGCAGCCGGGCCCGCAGCGGGTGCGCCAGCACCCGGACCTGCCGGTGATCGATCCGGACCTGTCGCGGCGGTGGTCGACGCTCTCCATCGGTCATGGATGCACAATATCTGTGCACAACTATTGTGCACAATAGTTGTGCACAGCTGCCCAGAGGGTTTGACGCTTCTCCTTCGAGCGACCGAGGAGCGATTTCCTCCGCGCCCGGCTACGCCATGGCCGTTGACAAGGGCGTGCTCATCGACCGGCGGGGGCGGCGAGCAGCTCCGAGACGCCACGCAGGCGGGTACGGAGCAGACTGGCGGCTCGGGAGGAGTCGAGGCGTACCTCGGTGGGCCGCGCCACGCCGGCACCGGCACCGGTGGTGGTCTTCAGGCCGGCCGGGTCGATGCCCTCCCGGCGGGCCACCAGCAGGCCCAGTTCCGCCCGGCTGACCGCGTCCGGGCCCGCCACGTTCAGCGGGCCGGCGACGTCGGTGCCCACCAGCTCCAACGCGGCGGCGGCGAGGTCACCGACGTGGATCGGGCAGCGCAGCTCATCGGTGAACAGGGCCGCCCGACCGGCCAGCGCATCCCGGCAGAGCTGAATCTGCTTGCTGCCCTCGCCGAGGATCAGCGAGGTGCGCACCAGCACGGCACCCGGGTCGATCGCCCGCACCGCCGTCTCCGCAGCGGCCTTCGCCGCCCCGTACGGAAAAATCGGCGTGGGGGGATCGTCGTCGGCGTACGCCTCGGGTCGCCCGGCGTGCAACGCGTCGCTGGAGATGTGCACCAACCGGGCACCCACCCGCGCGGCGGCGTACGCGACGTGCGCCGCCCCGTCAGCGGTGACCGCCCAGTCGCCGTACCGGTAGGGGGTGGCGACCACGGCGTCCGGGCGTACCGCCGCGACCAGCGCGACCACCGCGGCCCGATCGGTCACGTCCAGTCGACGCACCTCGACACCCGGCGTCCCGATCTGACCCGAGTAGCGCGTCCCCACCACGTCCCACCCGGCCCGTGTCGCGAGCCGACAGACCTCCCGCCCCAAGAACCCACTCCCACCCACCACCAACACCCGCACAGTCGCCCCCTCCCCCGCCACCGCTCCCACACCTGTTGACCAAGAAGTTTGCGTCACCAGATCGCCCAGATCATGACGCAAACTTCTTGATCAACGGGGAGAGGGAGAGGGTGGGGCCGGGGCTGGGGTGGGTCAGGTGGGGTCGGCTACGGGGGCGGCGGGGCCGGCGGTGCCGGTGTGGGACGGCGGCTGCGAGGGCTTGGGCTTGGCGTCGATGCCGGCCTCGGTGCGCTGCTGGGCGGTGATCGGCGTGGGTGCGCCGGTCAACGGGTCGAAGCCGCCCCGGGTCTTCGGGAAGGCGATCACCTCGCGGATCGAGTCCGCCCCGGCGAGCAGCATGCAGACCCGGTCCCAGCCGAACGCGATGCCGCCGTGCGGGGGCGGGCCGTAGCTGAACGCCTCCAGCAGGAAGCCGAACTTGTCCTGCGCCTCCTCGGGGCTGATGCCGAGCAGGTCGAACACCCGCTGCTGCACGTCGCGGCGGTGGATACGGATCGAACCGCCGCCGATCTCGTTGCCGTTGCAGACGATGTCGTACGCGTACGCCAGGGCCCGGTCCGGCGCCTCCTCGAACCGATCCATCCACTCCGCGTTGGGCGAGGTGAACGGGTGGTGCACCGCCGTCCAGCCACCCTCGTCGGTCTTTTCGAACATCGGTGCGTCGACCACCCAGCAGAACGCCCAGGCGCTCTCGTCGACCAGGCCGGCCCGCTTGGCGATCTCGATACGGGCCGCACCGAGCAGCTCCTGCGCCTCCCGGGTGTCCGAGCTGGCCGCGAAGAAGATCGCATCGCCCGGCTTGGCACCGACCGCGTCCGCCAGCCCGGCCAGGTGCTCGGCCGACAGGTTCTTCGCCACCGGCCCGCGTGCCTCGCCGGTCTCGGCGTCGAGCACCACGTACGCCAGGCCCTTGGCGCCCCGGGCCTTGGCCCAGTCCTGCCAGCCGTCCAGCTCCTTGCGGGTCTGGGCCGCGCCACCGGGCATGACCACCGCGCCCACGTAGCCACCCGCGTCGATCGCCCCGGCGAACACCCGGAACGCGGTACCCCGCAGGTAGTCGGTCAACTCGGTCAGCTCGACGCCGTAGCGCAGGTCCGGCTTGTCCGAGCCGTACCGGGCCATCGCGTCGTGCCAGGTGATCCGCGGGATGGGCCGGGGGATCTCGTGGTCGGCCAGCTCCGACCAGAGCGCGGCGACGATCGCCTCACCGAGGTCGATCACGTCGTCCTCGGTGACGAACGACATCTCGATGTCGAGCTGGGTGAACTCCGGCTGCCGGTCGGCCCGGAAGTCCTCGTCGCGGTAGCAGCGGGCGATCTGGTAGTAACGCTCCATCCCGCCGACCATCAGCAACTGCTTGAACAGCTGCGGCGACTGCGGCAGCGCGTACCAGCTGCCCGGCTGAAGGCGCACCGGCACCAGGAAGTCGCGGGCGCCCTCCGGCGTGGACCGGGTCAGCGTCGGCGTCTCGATCTCCAGGAAGTCCCGCCCGTGCAGCACCGTACGGGCCAGCTGGTTGGCGCGTGACCGCAGCCGCATGGCGCGCGCCGGCCCGCCGCGACGCAGGTCGAGGTAGCGGTACTTGAGCCGGACGTCGTCCCCGGCCACCACCTGGTCGTCCACCGGCAGCGGCAGCGGCGCGGCCTCGGAGAGCACCTCCAGCTCGGCCGCCGTCACCTCGATCTCGCCGGTGGGCAGCTCCGGGTTCTCGTTACCCTCGGGCCGCCGGGTGACCTCACCGACGACCTTGACGCAGTACTCGTTACGCAGCGCGTGCGCGTCCTCCTCCCGGAGGACCACCTGCACCACGCCCGAGCCGTCCCGCAGGTCGACGAAGATGACACCGCCGTGGTCGCGCCGGCGGGCCACCCACCCGGCGAGCGTCACCGTGGTGCCGGCGTCCGTCGCGCGCAGGCTGCCGGCGTCATGGGTACGGATCACGACGTGCGTCTCCCTCGTCTTGCCCTACGTCTACTCCCCGGCATTCTGTCAGCACCCGCCCGTCGACGTTCCCCGGGTGCGCGGACCCGGCCCCTTGTCGACCCCTGCGGTGACGGTAGGGCTGCCCTTCTCCGGCCGTCAGCGCGTCCGGCTCACGGACACGACCCTCGGGTCCACGGAGTAGCGGCGTGCCACGTCGTCGGCGTCGCCCGCGGTGGCACCGGGATCGAACAGCACCTCCAGGCACGAGCTGGGCGGCCCGTCGAACCCGAAGCCGGCGATGACGTGATCGGGATCGAAGCGGCGGCTGTCGCGGGTCAGCTCGTCGACGGACGCTTCCGGACGCACGCACACCATCACCTCGGGCCGGCTACCGCCCCAGGCCAGGGCCGGAGCCGACGCGCCGATGGTGAGCAGGAGAGTCGCCCCCACGCCGATCAGGGTGGCCCGACCGAGCGCCGACCTACTCGCCGGAAAGGCCCCGAGGGCTGGCCGGCTCGACGGCAGGGCCACCGCGCCGAGAGCGGCCAGGACGTACGCCCACAGCGCCCGCTTGTCCGCCGTGTCGTACAGGGCCAGCGCGACGACGCCGCCGCCGATGGTCTGGGTGACCAGGGCAACCACCCGGAACTCCGGCTGATCGACAACCGCCGCGGGTATCGCGGCGAGCACACCGAGCACCAGGAGCAGCCCGACGAACCAGGACGCGTTCCATTCACGACGCGCGTCCACGGCGAGCAGCACCCAGGCCGACACCTGCCCGCCCACGAAGATCGGCGCGCGGAGTTGCGCCAGGAGTCGTACGACCATCGGCTGACCGTAGTCGATGAAACGTGATCCGGGACAGCGGTGCGGGCCGCCGGAGGAGGAATCCGGCGGCCCGCTGGCGGAGGAGACTCTCCCGTTGGGCTGGTCAGAAGATGCTGACGCCGTAGCGGCTCAGCGCCTCGGTGACCGGCTGGAAGAAGGTGGTGCCGCCGGTGGAGCAGTTGCCGCTGCCGCCGGAGGTCAGGCCGAGGGCGGTGCTGCCGCTGAACAGCGAACCGCCGCTGTCACCGGGCTGGGCGCAGATGTTGGTCCGGATCAGACCGCGAACCTGACCCTCGGCGTAGTTGACCGTGGCGTTGAGCGCGGTCACCGAGCCGCTGCGCAGGCCGGTGGTGCTGCCGGAACGCTGCGCCGACTGACCGACGTACGCGTTGCCGGCGCCGGTGATGTCCCGGTAGCTGCCGTTGTAAAGGTAGACGTTGCCGGCCGCGTTGCCCGAGTTGTTGTGCCGGACGATGCCGTAGTCGTCGCCCGGGAAGCTGCTGCCGGCGCGGGTGCCCAGCAGCGAGGTCTGACCCGAGTTGCTGTACCAGCTCGACGAGATGTTCGTGCAGTGGCCCGCAGTCAGGAAGTAGTACGTGCTGCCGCTGCGCACGTTGAAGCCGAGCGAGCAGCGCCCGCCGCCGCCGGCGTAGATGGCCTGGCCACCGGAGATGCGGGTGCTCAGCACGCCGGCCTCGGCCTCGATGCGCACCGCGCCGTTGGTCCGCGCCGCAGCGGCCTTGACCCGCTCCAGCTTGGCCCCGGTGACGGTGCTGTCCACGGAGACGACCACCTGGTTGGTGGCCGGGTCGACCCACCAGGCGGTGCCGGGGATCGCGGCCGAGCGGTCCAACTCGGCGGTGGCGCGGTTCAGCACCGCGGCACCGCGCTTGACGACCTTGGGCTTGGCGCCGGCGGCGGCCACCTGGCGGGCGGCGACGACGTCGGTGACGGCGACGACCATCTTGCCGCTGGCGTCGGCGTAGGCGCCGGCGGCGCGGTCTCCGAGCCGGTCGGCGAGCGCGGCGGCGGCGTCGGGCGAGACGCTCCCGGGTGCCGCCTGGGCGGGGGTGCCGGCCAACACGCCGGCGACCAGGGTTCCGGCCGCGGCGACGGTGACGACACGGCGGAGCATTGACCTCGTGGGTCGCATGTAACAGCCTCCCGACATGGGGGATGAGGCCCTGTCACGTCGACAGGGACGGGGGCAGCTCGACCACCTGGGGAAATGGCCAAGCGAGGGAAAGTATTCACATATTTAAGATCGTTAACAAGACCCGGCTATGCCCGAATTCACCCACCGGCAATCCGTAACAGGGAGGACACATACGAACACCGGGGTGTCACAGGGCCAGTACGGCCTCTGTGTGACACCCCGGACCGGGAAAGCGATCTCAGCGGTTACGGCAGCACCGCGCTCAGCTCACCAGTGGCTTGAGATCCTCGCGAGGCGGCGTCCACTCCCCCGGCGCGGCGGCCACCTGCGTGCCGGAGCGGATGTCCTTGACCTCGTCGGGGTTGCCGTCCGCACCCGGGAACCAGACGTACGGGATGCCACGCCGCTCGGCGTACCGGATCTGCTTGCCGAACTTCGCCGCGCTCGGCGACACCTCGGCCGGGATCCCCCGGGACCGCAGCGCCCCGGCGACGGAGTCGCTGGCCGCCCGCAGTTCCTCGTTGGTCACCGCGACCAGCACGCAGGTGGGCACCGCCCGCGACACGGACAGTGCGCCCGCGCCGAAGAGCAGCCCGAGCAGGCGAGTCACGCCGATCGAGATGCCCACCCCGGGGAAGCGGGCGTTGCCCGCGCTGGCCAGGTTGTCGTACCGACCGCCGGAGCAGATCGAGCCGAACCGCTCGTACCCGATCAGCTGCGTCTCGTAGACGGTGCCGGTGTAGTAGTCCAGACCCCGGGCGATGCGCAGGTCCGCCACGCAGAGACCCGGCGCGTGCGCGGCGGCGGTCTCCACCACCCGGACCAACTCCTCGACCCCCTCGTCGAGCAGCGGATCAGTGACCCCGAGCGCGCGCACCGCGTCGGCGAAGGAGGCGTCCGGCGCGGAGATCTCGGCGAGTGACAGCACCGCCTTGGCCTGCGCCTCGCTCGCCCCGGCGGTGGTCGCCAGCAGCTCCGTGACACCGGCCGGGCCGATCTTGTCGAGCTTGTCGACCGCGCGCAGCGCCGCCTCCGGATCGGTCAGGCCGATGCCCCGGTAGAAGCCCTCACAGATCTTGCGGTTGTTGACCTGGATGCGGATCGGCGGGATCGGCAACGACCGCAGCGCGTCGCCGACGACCAGCGGCATCTCCGCCTCGTGGTGCACCGCGAGGGTGTCCCGGTCGACGATGTCGATGTCGGCCTGGAGGAACTCCCGGTAACGCCCCTCCTGCGGACGCTCACCGCGCCACACCTTCTGGATCTGGTAGCGGCGGAACGGGAAGTTCAGCTTGCCGGCGTTCTCCAGCACGTACCTGGCGAACGGCACGGTCAGGTCGAAGTGCAGGCCGAGCGAGTCGTCACCGGCCGCGCCGTCGGGGTCGCCGTGCAGCCGCCGGATCACGTAGACCTCCTTGGAGGTCTCCCCCTTGCGCAGCAACTGGTCCAGCGGCTCCACCGCGCGGGTCTCCAGGGGCGCGAAGCCGTACAGCTCGAAGGTCGAGCGGATCCGGTCCAGCACGTACTGCTCGATCATCCGCTGGGCGGGCGTCCACTCCGGGAACCCGGAGATGGGCGTGGGCTTGCTCATGACGTACTCCCTCGGCAGCCGCGCGCTGCGCGGCAGGGTCTGCTGGCGATTCCGCGCGGTCCGCGCGGTGCGGTCTCGACGCGACAGTTACAGGCCGCGGGTGGGTGCCGCCGGTCGCGCACCGCCCAGCTCCGCCACCTCGGCGAGGTACGGGTTGGTGGCGCGTTCGCGGCCGATGGTGGTCGCGGGGCCGTGGCCGGGCAGTACGACGGTGTCGTCGGCCAACGGGAGGATCTTGTCCCGCAGGCTGGTGAGCATCGTCGGCATGCTGCCGCCCGGCAGGTCGGTGCGGCCGATCGAGCCGGCGAAGAGCACGTCACCGGAGAGGCAGAGCTGCTCCGCCTCCCAGGGCGAGCCGGCGCCGGGCAGCCGGAAGAGCACCGACCCGCCGGTATGGCCGGGCGCGTGGTCGACGGTGATCTCCAGCCCGGCGAGGGCGAGCGTCGTTCCGTCGGCCAACTCGGCCACGTCGTCGGGCTCGGCGTACGGCAGTCGCCCGCCGAAGAGCTGCGTCAGGTCCATCGACAGCGCCTTTGTCGGATCCGCCAGCAGCTCCCGGTCGTCCGGATGCACGTACGCGGTGATTCCGCGCGCCCCGCAGACCGGCGCCACGGAGAAGGTGTGGTCGAGGTGCCCGTGGGTGAGCAGCACCGCGGCCGGGTGCAGACGATGCTCGGCAAGCAGCGCGTCGAGCCGGTCGACCACCCCGATGCCGGGGTCGACCACCACGCACTGCTCCCCCGGCCCGGTGGCGACCACGTAGCAGTTGGTGCCGAAGGCGTCCGCGGGAAAGCCGGCCACGAGCACGTCCGCTCCCCTTTCCGTCGAGTCGTCCTCTCCGGCAGCCTACCGGCGTCGCCGGCCGGCCGGTCCGACCCGCCGCCCCCCCGGGGTGAGGCACTGACGGATCCCGATGTAGATGGGCACCGACCTCGTACACCACTTTCCCAGCCGGTACCCGTACACTCTGGCGGGCGTGTGGCGTGGCACACCTGCCGCCCGACAGGTACACGACCACCGGGTGACGACCAGGGTAGAGGAAAGGGGAGCACGGGTGGCTTCCAGCAGGGACCGACAGCGCAAACTGGCGCGGGCCAAGCTCGACCGGCAACTGGCCCGCCGGGCCGCCGCCGCCAGGCGTCGTCGACGCATCCAGGCCGGTGTCGGCGCCGCCCTGATCCTCGTGCTGGTCGTCGCCGGCTCGGCGTGGGCCCTCGGCGCGTTCGACAGTGAGCCGACCGAGAACACGGCGGCCGACGAGGTCTGCCTCTGGACTCCGCAGAACACCGAGGGCAACGCCAACCTCAAGGATGTCGGCGAGCCCCCGACCACCGGGCTGCCGGTCACCGGCACCCGGCCGATGACGATCACCACCAACCAGGGTGCGCCGATCTCCGTCGAGCTGGATCTCGCCAGCGCCCCGTGCGCCGCGGCCAGCATCGCCCACCTGGCCAGCCAGTCGTTCTACGACAACACCAAGTGCCACGAGATCACCGCCGACGGCGCGGTGCGCTGCGGCGATCCCAGCGGCACCGGTCTGGGCGGCCCGGCCTACTCGTTCTACGACGAGAACGTGCCGACCGCGCCGGAGGCGTCGCCGGAGCCGAGCCCGTCCCCGGACGCGCCGCCGACGTACCCCAAGGGCACGGTCGCGATGATCTCGAACCCACCCGGGGCCAACGGGAGCCAGTTCCTGATCTTCTTCAAGGATTTCACCACCGCCGAGCCGAAGTTCCCGATCATCGGCCGGGTCACCGATGGCCTCGACGTCGTCGAGAAGATCGGCGCCCTGCCGACGGTGGACAATGGGGCCGGGGAGAAGGTCAAGCCGGAGAATGACGACGTGGTCATCCAGAGCCTGACCGTCGGTGAGCCCGTGCTGGATCCGGCGTCGTCCGCCGATCCGGCGCCCACGGACACGCCGGGTCCGGAGTCGTCCGGCACACCGAGTCCGGCGGCCTCGGGCGACCCCGAGGCCAGCGCCAGCGCCGGCTGACCACGGGCGATCGGGCCCCCACCCCACCGCAGCGACATCCACATACAGTCCAGGAGGATCGAGGCGTGACGTCCACCAGAGAGCGGCAGCGCGCGGCGGCCCGCGCCCGGCTCGAGAAGGAGATGGCCGAGCGGGCCGCTCGGGCCCGTAAGCGCCGCCAGACGCAGGCGGTCGTCGGGGCCGGCGTGGTCCTGCTGCTGGTGGTCGCCGGCACGGCCTGGCTCGCCAGCAACGTGCTCGGCGACGACAGCGGCACCGACAACACGGCCCAGGACGCGAACTCCGTGCAGTGCGACTGGGTCGAGATGCCCGACGGTGAGCGCACCCCGCAGGTCAAGGACGTCGGGCTGCCGGACACCCAGCAGAGCAAGGTGGGCGTCCAGACCATGACGATCACCACGAACCTCGGCCCGATCACCGCCCGGATCGACCGGTCCGCGGTGCCGTGCACGGCGGGCAGCTTCACCCACCTGGCCGAGCAGAACTTCTTCGACAACACCAAGTGCCACCGGCTGGTGACCGAGGGCATCAAGGTGCTCCAGTGCGGCGACCCGAGCGCCACCGGCGAGGGCTGGCGGGACACCGACGGCACCGGCGGTCCGAGCTACCGCATGGCGGAGGAGAACCTGCCGGCCGACAAGCGGCCGCCGTACCCGGAGGGCGTCATCGCGATGGCCAACTCGGGTCAGCCGTCCAGCAGCGGCAGCCAGTTCTTCATCGTGTACGGCGATTCGCCGCTGGACCCGAACTACACCGTCCTTGGCACCATCACCGGCGGCATGGACATCGTGAAGGATGTCGCGGCGGCCGGTGACGACGGCGCGTTCGCCCAGCAGGCCGGCGGCGGTCACCCCAAGAAGGAGGTCGTCATCACCGACCTCACCATGACCGACGCCTGACCCCCGAACCACCCGAAGCGCCCGCCGGCTCCGCCGACGGGCGCTTCCATCTCCCCTCCCCCACCCCACCCCCCGCCCTGACCCTGTTGATCAAGAAGTTTTGG
>NZ_JAGPXQ010000057.1:0-33082 GCF_018070435.1 Micromonospora sp. C51
GGGTGGGGGTTAGATCAGGTCGCGGCGTCGGAAGAGGGCGAAGGCGGCGGCGGTGAGGCCGGCGGTGAGCAGCAGGAGCACCGCGAGTGCTGGCTGCCAGGTGAGCGTGTAGCTGCCGTCGCAGTAGCCGTCGGTGACGGTCCGGCAGGCGGTGCTGTCCCAGAATCTGACCTCGCCGGCCAGCCACGCGCCGACGTAGCTGCCGAGCATGAGCTGGTCGGGTCGGGCCACCTCCAGGATCTGCAACACGATCCGCCCACCCAGCTCCCACACCACCAGGTACGCGGCCACCGCGCCGAGCGCCGCCGCGGTGTGCCGGCCCATCGTCGCGATGGCGAAGCCGGTCGCCGCCGCGAGCAGCACCAGCGTCAAGCCTCGACCCCAGATCGCGCCCAACTCGGCCCAGAAGGTCACGTTTGTCGGCCCGGGATAACCGGCTACCTGCGCGATGACCCAGAAGGTGACGAGATAGGCCAGGGTGGCGAGCACCGACACCGTCAGCACCGCACCGACCAGCGTGCCGAGCTTGGCTCCGAGCACGGTCAGCCGGCGGGGTCGCCACAGCAGCAGGTTGACCACTCCGCCGGAGTTCAGGTCGGCGCCGATGTACGAGGCGCCGACCAGGAATCCGAAGAGCACCAGGTACGCCACCAGGAAGTAGAGCAGCGGCTCGGCCTGCCGGGTGAAGGTGAACACCCCGGCCAGGTAGTCGGCGGCCACCGGCAACCGGTCCCGCAGCGCCGGATCCAGCTCGGAGCAGTCCGACGGCAGGTAGAGACCTGGGTCGTCGCGGAACGGCTCGCCACGTTCCCGGGCGAGGCACCGCTCGTGCTCCAACTCCATGCCGCGCAGGTCGGCGGCGGCCTGCCGCTGCGCCTCGGCCAGCTCCACGGCGGAGGGCTGGTGCGACCCGGCCAGCGTGGTCGCCGCGGTCACCCCGAACGCCAGCATCAGCAGCACGATCATGAGCTGGACGAAGCGGCGGGCACCGAGCCGCTCCACCTCGGCACGGATCAGGTTCACGCGTCCACTCCCCGCATCCCGAGATCGATATCCTGGCTGGCGGCCGGATCGCCAGGTGGTGCCGAGCCGTCCACCTGCCGGGGCACACCCGGGTGCGCCGGATTACCGGTCAGCTCCAGGAAGACGCTCTCCAGATCCGGCCGCAGCGGCGTCAGCTCGCGTACCCAGACCCCCTGCTCGCCCAGCGTCCGGCTGACAGCGGTCGGATCCGGCACCCCGCTGACCACCAGATGGTCGGCGTGCCCGGTGACGGCCAGCCCGGCGGCCAGCAACAGCTCCTCGGCCCGGGCCAGGTCGTCGGCGCGGACCAGGTGTTCGTTGTGGTCGAAGCCGGCGAGCACCTCCGCCACCGGGCCCGCCGCCACCCGCCGGCCGTGCGAGATGATCGTGACGTGGTCGCAGATCAGTTGGATCTCGGCCAGGATGTGGCTGGAGAGCAGCACCGTCACGCCGTTGGCCGCCAGCGCGCGGACGAGATCCCGCATCTCGCGGATGCCCGCCGGGTCGAGCCCGTTCGCCGGCTCGTCAAGTATCAGCAGCTCGGGTCGCTTGAGCAGGGCCGAGGCCACCGCCAGTCGCTGCTTCATGCCCAGCGAGTAGCCCTTGACCCGCTCGTCGCCCCGGTCGGCCAGCCCGACCTGCTCCAGCACCTCGTCGACCCGGGCGACCGGTACGCCACCGGCGAGGGCGAGCAGCCGCAGCGTCCGGTAGCCGGTGAAGTTGCCGTAGAACTGTGGGCTCTCCACGATCGCCCCGACCCGGCCGGCGACCTGGGGCAACTGCTCCGGCGCGTTGGCGCCGAGCACCCGCATCCGCCCGTCGTCGGCGCGTACCAGCCCGAGCAGCGCGCGCAGGGTGGTCGTCTTTCCCGACCCGTTGGGCCCGAGGAAGCCGTGCACCTGGCCGGCCTCGACCAGCAGATCGAAGCCGTCGACCGCGACCCGCCGCCCGCGACGCAGGCTGTGGAAGGTCTTCCGGAGACCTTCGATCTCGATGACCCCACTGGTCATGGGCGGTCCTCCGGGTGGGGTGAGCAACGACACGGCGCTTCACCCTACGGCGGCGACGCCCGCCCGTGGGGGCACCTCGGCGGTGCGTGGTTGGATGGGCTGGTGACTGGTGACCTGATCCCTGGCGCCGCCGGCGCCGCACCCGCCCCCTCACCCGTGGACGCGGATCTGGTGGTCAGCCTCGACGGCGTCGCCGTACGCCGGTCCGGCACCGCCCTGCTGCACGACGTCGACTGGCGGGTGGAACTGGACGAACGCTGGGTGGTGCTGGGGCCAAACGGTGCCGGCAAGACCACCCTGCTCAACATCGCCTCCGGACGCCTGCACCCGACCACCGGCACCGCGCACGTGCTGGGTGAGCGGATCGGCCGCACCGACGTCATGGAGTTGCGGACCCGGATCGGCCTCTCCACCGCCGCGCTGGCCGAGCGGTTGCCCGCTCAGGAGCGGGTCGTCGACGTGGTGATGACCGCCGCCTGGTCGGTGGTCGGCCGGTGGCGGGAGAGCTACGACCCGGCCGACGAGGCCCGCGCTCGGGCGTTGCTCGACCAACTGGGCGTCAGCGGGTTGGCCGACCGGGCGTACGGCACCCTGTCGGAGGGGGAGCGCAAACGGACCCAGATCGCCCGGGCGCTGATGACCGACCCGGAGCTGCTGCTGCTCGACGAGCCGGCGGCCGGGCTGGACCTGGGCGGCCGGGAGGATCTGGTCGCCCGCCTCGCCGACCTGGCGCACGATCCGGACGCTCCGGCGTTGGTGCTGGTCACCCACCACGTCGAGGAGATTCCCCCCGGCTTCACCCACGCGCTGCTGTTGCGTGACGGGGCCGTGATGGCGCAGGGCCTGCTGGACGACACCCTCACCGCCGACAACCTCACCAAGACCTTCGGGCTGCCGCTGCTCGTCGAGCGCAACGGCGACCGCTACACCGCCCGCGCCGCCTGAGGCGACGCCCGCCATCTCCGGGAGGTGCCCGTGCCACAGACCCGCGTCGTGGTGGTGGGCAGCGCCAACATGGACCTGGTCGCCACCGCCGAGGCGCTGCCCCGTCCGGGGGAGACCCGGCTCGGCACCGACTTCGTCACCGTGCCCGGCGGCAAGGGCGCCAACCAGGCCATCGCCGCCGCGAGAGCGGGTGCCGCAAGCGTCTTCCTGGGCGCGATCGGCTCGGACGCCTTCGGGGTGACCCTGCGCGCCCGGGTCACCGCCGCCGGGGTCGACACCAGTCAGCTGCGCACCACCTACGGCGCGTCCGGGGTGGCCCTGGTCATGGTCAACGCCGAGGGCGAGAACGCGATCCTGGTGACCCCGGGGGCCAACACGTCGCTGACCGACCTGACCGAGACCGAACTCGACGCCGTCCGCGACGCCGACGTCCTGGTCGCGCAGCTGGAGATCCCGGTGGAGACGGTGACTCAGGCGGCGGTGGCGGCCCGCGCCGCCGGTACCCGGGTGGTGCTCAACGCGGCACCGGCCGTGCCGCTGCCGCCAGAGCTGTTCGCCGCCGTGGACGTGCTGGTCGTCAACGAGAACGAGGCGCAGGCGTACACCGGACGGGGTCGGGAGGATCCGCAGGCGCTGCTCGACCTGGTGCCCCGGGCGGTGCTGACCCTCGGCGCTCAGGGCGCCTGGTACGGCGACCGGGACGGCACGGCGGTGCACGTGCCGGCGGTCACTGTGGACACGGTCGACTCGACGGCCGCCGGTGACGCCTTCACCGGTGCGCTCGCCGTGGCCTGGGGCGAGGGACGCGACCTGGTGGACGCGGTGCGTTGGGCCTCGGCCGCCGGCGCCGCCTGCGTACGCCGGCTCGGTGCCAGCGTCTCGTTGCCGCACCGGGTCGAGATCGACCAGCTGTACGTACCCGCGCCCTGACCGGATCAGCGCCGCTCGGTCGGGCTCGGCCGCCCCGCCCGGCGCGCCTGCTCGGTGTCGACGCCGGCACGGAACGCACGACGGTACGCCGACGGTGAGGTCCGCATCGCCCGGGCGAAGTGGTGACGGTAGGTCACCGGGGCGTCGAAGCCGACGGCCGTGGCGATCTGCCCGACCGGTGTGTCGGTCGTTTCCAGCAGCGCCAGGCTGGCCCGCACTCGTTGCTCGATCAGCCAGCGGATCGGGCTGGTGCCGGTGGCTCTCGCGAAATGCCGCAGGTAGGTGCGGGACGACATGTGCGCCTGCCGGGCCAGCCGGGCCACCGTGAGCGGCTCCGTCAGGTGGGCCAGCGCCCAGTCGATGCTGCTGGCGATCCGGTCGTCGTCCGGGTCCATCGCCACCGGCGCCTCGATGAACTGGGCCTGGCCGCCGTCACGGTGCGGCGGAATCACCAGCCGGCGGGCGACCGCGTTGGCCACGACCGAACCGTGGTCACGTCGCACCACGTGCACGCACAGGTCGAGGCCGGCGGCGCTGCCGGCGCTGGTGAGGATGTCCCCGTCGTCGAGATACAGCACGTCGGCGTCGACCGTGACCCGCGGGTACCGGCGGGCCAGCAGGTCCGCGTACCGCCAGTGGGTGGCGGCCCGTCGACCGTCGAGCAGCCCGGCACCGGCCAGCGCGAAGGCGCCCGAACAGATGGACAGCAGCCGGGCGCCGGCCCGGTGGGCCAGGCGTAGCGCCGCGACCAGTTCCGGCGACGGTGTGCCGTGCACGTCGGGCACGCCGGGAACGATGACGGTCGCGGCGGCGGCCAGCACGTCGAGGCCGTACGGGCTGTGCAGGCTGGCGCCGCCGAGCAGCGGCACGGGGCCCGGTCGCTCGGCGCAGAGCCGCAGGTCGTACCAGGGCACGTCGAGCTCCGGCCGGGGCAGTCCGAAGACCTCCGTGACGATCCCGGTCTCGAAACCCGACATCCCGGGGTACGCGAGCACAGCCACGCTACGGTCACCCGGTTCCATGGCCGGATGTTAGCGGAGTACGGCGTTACCGCCACTGGCCCGCCGGTCGGCTGCGGTCGACGATCGGAGACATGATCCGAGCTTTCGCCGTACCGGCTGCCGATCCGTCCACCGCCGTCGCCCACTTCCTCGCCCGACTGCGCTTCGAGACCGACGTCGCCGACGTGCACGCCGACCTCACCGCGGTCGTACCCGACCTGGTCGTGGTCGACTCGCGCGGCGACGCGGCGTGGGCGCAGGGCCACCTGCCCGGTGCCGTGCACCTGCCCACCGAACTGATCGCCGAACGGGCCACCGAGGCGGTGCCGCCCGGCGCGCGCGTGGTCACCTACTGCTGGGGGCCCGGCTGTGACGGCGCCACCCGGGCCGCGCTGGAGTTCGCCCGACTCGGCTACCCGGTCAAGGAGATGCGCGGCGGCTATGAGTACTGGGTCCGGGAGGGCCTGCCCGTGGTGACCGCCGCGGGACTCACCCGCCGGCCGGTGGACGACCTGACCGCCCCACGAACCGCCGTCGCCTGCGACTGTTGACCCCGCCGAGGATCCGGCCTGGTCAGCCGGCGTCGTCGTTGAGCTTCTCGCCCCGCCTGCGCAGCATCGACAGGCCGGGGATGCCCGCCACCGCGAGCTTGAGGTCCCGGGTCACGTCGAGCAGGTCGTGCAGGTCCGGGCCGACCCGGTCCAGGGTGGCCAGGATCGGCAGGATGTCGGCGGTGAGGTGCTGCCGCAGCTTCGGCAACTCGTCGACCAGCCGGACCGCCGCGGTCACCTCCTCGTGGCTGAGCTGCTCGACGAAGTGGTTGGCCATCGGCGCAGCCCGCCGCAGCGCGGGTTCGTACGCCTTCAGCAGTTCGGCCGCGGTGGCGGCGGCCTCGGCCGCCGTACCCACGGTCTCGGCGGCCCGCCCGGCCACCGACCCCGCCGACTCCACGACGACGGCCGCCGCCGCGGCCACCTCGGTGGCGGTGTCCACGGCGGCGGTGGCGGCGGCACTGATCACCGCGACCTCGCGGACCGCCACCTCGGCGTCGGTGACCATCTGGTCGGTCCGGTCCAGGGTCTGCTCGACCCGGTCCACCACGCCGTTGATCCGGGCCAGCAGCGCCTCCACCTCGTCGAGCACCGCGAACGCGCGGGCCGGGACGGCGGCGAAGGAGGCGGCCTGGTCGAGGGCGGATCGGGTGAGCCCGAGGACCGCGGTCGGCCGGGGAAGGGGGAGTGCCATGGGATCAAGTGTGCGTCGGGCGGGCCACCACCGCCCGACGACGGGGGGTCAACCGTCGCTCTGCTGCTCGACGGCGCGCTGCACCGCGCGGTAGATCTGGCCGAACCGCAGCGCGTCCGGGGTGCGTAGCACCAGCACCTCCTGCCGCCGGTACTGCACCCACAGCTCCAGCACCCGGTTGCCGCGCTCGTAGGAGCGGTCCAGCCAGCCGAGGGGTATCTCCAGGAACGGGACGAATGCGAGCGGAACAATGACGCACGCCGCGAGCACGATCAGCGCCGGCAGCCACTCGCCCCGGTCCTGCGCGGACCAGGCCAGCGAGAGCACACAGATCAGTCCCACCAGTGGGGGCAGCGACAGCAGCAGGACCAGGACGCCCCGACCGATGACCCGCCCGCGTACGGCGAGGGTGGTGCGCCCCTTCGCGTGCCAGACGTAGGTGACCTCGGTGATCGGAATGACGTGCCCACCGGCCCGGATCGCCTCGGAGGTCACCTGCACCGCGTCGTCCCGGTAATAGAGCGCCATCACTAAGCCTAAGCACCACCGGGCAACCTTTAGTAGTCGGGTGGGCGCTCAGCGTCGACGGGGTGGTATCGGTCGGCCGACCTCCATGGCGCGCTGCACGGCGCGGTAGATCTGCCCGAAGCGCAGCGCGTCCGGGGTGCGGAGCAACTGCACCGGCCGGCCCCGCCAGCGGATCCAGACCTCCCGCTGCCGGCTGCCCCGGGCGTAGGAACGGTCGAGGTGCTCGAAGAGAAAGTCGGCGACCGGCCCGACCGCCAGCCCGACCAGCACGGAGGCCCCGACGATCGCGATCGTGACGGTCGTCGAGCGGTCCAGCCGGATGGCCAGCGCGACTCCGGCGGCGGCGGCCACCAGCGGGGCGACCAGCGCGGCACCGATGGCGCCCCGTCCGGCCAGCACCCGCCAGGAGCGGGTGCCGTGCTGGTGCCAGATTTCGCTGATCTCGGCCAGTGGGTAGACCCGGCCCTCGACGGTGACGGCGGCGGAGGTGACCCGCACCGACCGATCGTCGTAGTAGGTGACCGCGGGACGTCTCTCGTCCTGGCCGCGCGTCCGGCCCGGGTGTGGCGACGGCGTCGCGGCACGGCCAGCGCGCGGCTGAGGTTGGCGAGGGTTCATCGTGCGACTCCCGACTGACGGGGCTGGCACCAGACTACTTACCCCAACGAGGCGGGTCGTAAGGTTGGCACGCGACTTCGACGAGGAAGTGAGGCTCAGCGTGGGCGAGTTCGTGCGGCTGGAGACCCGGGACGGCATCGGCACCATCCGGCTGGAGCGGCCGCCGATGAACGCCCTCAACACCCAGGTGCAGGAGGAGTTGCGCGCCGCCGCCACCGCCGCGACCGCCGACCACGACGTCCGCGCGGTCATCGTGTACGGCGGGGAGAAGGTCTTCGCCGCCGGTGCGGACATCAAGGAGATGGCGGACATGTCCTACGTGGACATGGCCGCGCGGGCCGCCGACCTGTCGAGCGCGCTCGGCGCGATCGCCCGGATCCCCAAGCCCGTCGTCGCCGCGATCACCGGCTACGCCCTCGGCGGCGGCTGCGAACTGGCGCTGGCATGCGACTGGCGGGTGGTGGCCGAGGACGCCAAGCTCGGCCAGCCCGAGATCAAGCTGGGCATCATCCCAGGCGCGGGGGGCACCCAGCGGCTCGCCCGGCTGGTCGGGCCGGCCCGGGCCAAGGATCTGATCATGTCGGGTCGGATGGTGGACGCGCAGGAGGCGCTGCGGATCGGCCTGGCCGACCGGATCGCCCCGGCAGCCGAGGTGTACGACACCGCGGTGGCGATGGTGCGGCCGTACCTCACCGGTCCGGTGCAGGCGCTGCGGGCGGCGAAGCTTGCCGTCGACGGTGGTCTGGACATGGACCTGAACTCGGGTCTGGCCTGGGAGAGCCAGCTCTTCGCGGCGCTGTTCGCCACCGACGACCGGCGCGAGGGGATGGCGGCCTTCGTGGCGAAGCGGAAGCCGGACTTCACCGGACGCTGAGCGCGCCGAGAATGGTTCACATTCCTTCTACCGGCCAGTAGCGTGTGACTCCGGTCAGGCGACGAGAAGGAGCGGGAATGACGGAGCGGATCGAAGGCCACGGCGGGGAACTCGCCCTCGCGGCGCTGCGCGCGTACGGGGTGCGGGAGATGTTCACCCTCTCCGGCGGGCACGTGTTCCCGCTCTACGATGCCGCGCACAAGACCGACTTCCCGATCTACGACGTGCGGCACGAGCAGTCCGCCGTCTTCGCCGCCGAGGCGGTGGCGAAGCTCCAGCGCCGGCCCGGGCTGGCCGTGCTCACCGCCGGCCCCGGTGTGACCAACGGCATCTCCGGTCTGACCAGCGCCTTCTTCAACGCCTCGCCGGTGCTCGTGCTGGGCGGCCGGGCACCCCAGTTCCGCTGGGGCTCGGGCAGCCTCCAGGAGATGGATCATCTCCCGCTGGTCGCCCCGGTCACCAAGCACGCGGAGACGGTGTTCAGCGCGGACGACATCCCCCGGGCGGTGGCCGCCGCGCTGACCACCGCCCTCACCCCGCACCGGGGGCCGGTGTTCCTCGACTTCCCGCTGGAGGCGGTCTTCTCGGTCGGCGACGCGGAGCTGCCGGCCGGGCCGCAGCTCAGCCCGCTCGAAGCCGACCCCGACGAGGTGGCCCGCGCCGCCGCGCTGATCGCCGGCGCGGCCCGTCCGGTGATCATCGCCGGGTCGGACGTCTGGACCGGTGACGCCGTCGACGAGCTGCGTGCCGCGGCCGAGGCGCTCACCGTGCCGGTCTTCACCAACGGCATGGGTCGGGGCGCCCTGCCACCGGAGCACCCGTTGGCCTTCGCCAAGGCCCGTCGGGTGGCCCTGTCCAACGCCGACGTGGTCGTGGTGATCGGCACCCCGTTGGACTTCCGGCTCTCCTTCGGCGACTTCGGCGAGGCTCAGGTGGTGCACATCGTCGACGCGCCCAGCCAGCGCGCCGGTCACGTACAGCCCGCCGCCGCCCCCGCCGGTGACCTGCGCGGCATCCTCACCGCCCTGGCCGAGCACCCCGGCGACCGCGTCGATCACGACGACTGGGTCGCCCAGTTGCGAACGGCGGAGGACGCCGCGAAGGCCCGTGACGCCGAGGAGATGGCGGCCGAGACCGACCCGATCCGCCCGGCTCGGATCTACGGCGAGCTGCGCAAGGTGCTCGCCCGCGACGCGGTCACCATCGGCGACGGCGGCGACTTCGTCTCGTACGCGGGGCGGTATCTGGAGCCGGCCCAGCCCGGCACCTGGCTCGACCCCGGCCCGTACGGCTGCCTCGGCACCGGCATGGGCTACGCGATGGGCGCCCGGGTCACCCACCCGGACCGGCAGGTCTGTGTGCTGATGGGCGACGGCGCGGCCGGCTTCTCACTGATGGACGTGGAGTCGCTGGCCCGGCAGAACCTGCCGGTGGTCATCGTGGTCGGCAACAACGGCATCTGGGGCCTGGAGAAGCACCCGATGCGGGCCATGTACGGCTACGACGTTGCCGCCGACCTCCAGCCGGAGCTGCGCTACGACCAGGTGGTCGGCGCGCTCGGCGGGGCGGGCGAGACGGTCGCCAAGGCCGCCGAGCTGGGGCCGGCCCTGCAACGGGCCTTCGACGCCGGGGTGCCGTACCTGGTCAACGTGCTCACCGATCCGGCCGACGCGTACCCCCGCTCCTCGAACCTGGCCTGAACCCGCAGGAGCCCGCCCCGGCCGTCACACCTCGGGGCGGGGTTCCTCGCGCGGTGGCTCGCCCTCGCGCTTGCGCAGCTCGTCCTCGCGTTTGCGCAGGTCCTCCTCCCAACGGCGGAAGAGTTCCTGGTCCTCCCGGCGCGAGCGCTCCTCGATGGTGCGGAGGAACTCCGGGTCGTCGTCCGGGGCGAGCGGCCGGGGACGCTCGGCCGGGCGCGCGCCCGGAGCCCAGGACGACGCCCCGCCGACGGCCTTGCGCTCCCGCCCGGCGACGAACCAGGCGATCGAGCCGACCAGCGGGAAGAAGAGGATGATCAGCACCCAGGCGATCCGGGGGAGGTGGCGGATGCCGTCCTCCTCGGCGGAGAGGCAGCTGATCAGGGCACAGACGGCGAGAACGACCTGCACCAGGAAGAGGAGGATGTACAGCCGGGCCATGTAACCATCATTACCTACCTCGCACAGCGGTCACAGCCCGCGCAGCACCAGCAGCGCTCCGAGAAGCGCAAATCCGGCGGTGGCCAGCCCCACCAGGGCGAGTGGTCGACCGCCGGTACGGGGTACGCCGCTGCCGGTGGCCCGCCGCCAACAGAGCGTGACGATCGCACCCCAGCCGAGGATGGTCAGCGCCGCCGCCACGGCCCCGCCCGGGCCGCCGGTGAGCGCGAGCCGGACCGTCAGCAGCGCCACCACGGTCAGCGTGAGCAGGGTGCGCCGCCAGGCAAGCCGGGTGCGTTCGGGTTGCAGCCCCGGGTCGCGAACCGTGCTCATCCGCTGATCGCGCCGGCCAGCACCGCCACCACCAGCGACAGCGCGCCGAGGCCGACGGTCAGGGCGAGGACGGCCGGGAAGCGGGACGCGGGCAACTCCTCGCCGAGCCGGATGGCCCGTTCGGTGCGGGCCCAGTGGTCGACGGCCCGGATCGCGACCACGCCGCCGAGCAGCAGCAACGCCACGGCGATCGCCTCGCGCAGGTGGACCAGGGACAGGGTCGGCAGGAACTGCGCGGCGGCGAGTCCGCCGGCGATCAACGCCAGTCCGGTACGCAGCCAGGCCAGGAACGTGCGCTCGTTGGCCAGGGAGAAGCGGTAGTCGGGGGTGCTACCCACCGACCGCATCTCCTGCGGATCGAACCAGTTCCTGATCATCTGCCACACGGTGGTGATTATCCGGTTTCCTGCGGGAATAGGTTGGGGGCATGACGGATCTTGACGCGACCACCCTGCGGGCGGCGTACGACACTCAGCTGCGGCCGGATCTGCCCGACCCGGTGCCCGACGGCGTCGTGGTGGAAACCGACGGTCCGTTGTTCCGGGTGCGGGGCCTGGACCAGCGGGGCATGGTGACCTACCGCGACCTCGGTGGGCTGGCCGGCGTCGCACTCGACGAGCTGATCGCCCGGCAGGTTGCGGTGTTCCGCGAGCGGGGTGAGCCGGTCGAGTGGAAGCTGCACGGTCACGACGAGCCGGCCGACCTGCCGCAGCGGTTGCGCGCCGCCGGCTTCGTGCCGGAGGAGCAGGAGACCGTGGTGGTCGGCCCGGTCGCTCCGCTGGCCTCCGCGCTGCCGGTGACGCCCGAGGGCGTACGCCTGCGGGAGGTGACCGGGCGCGCGGACCTGGACCGGATCGCTGAGCTGAAGTCGCAGGTGTGGGGGCGTGACCTGTCCGGACTGGCCGACGGGCTGGAGCGGGAGATCGGCACCGATCCGCAGGCGATCACGATCGTGGTGGCCGAGGCGGGCGAGACGATGGTGAGCGCCGGTTGGGTGCGGTACCCGGTCGACAGCACGTTCGCCACGCTCTGGGGCGGCTCGACGCTGCCGCAGTGGCGACGTAAGGGCATCTACCGTGCGTTGGTCACCTACCGGGTGCGGCTGGCCGGGGCGCGTGGCCGGACGTTGGTGCAGGTCGACGCGTCGGACGAGAGTCGACCGGTGCTGGAACGGCTCGGGCTTGTCCCGGTCACCACCACCACGCCCTACGTCTACACTCCGTGATCATGAGCCAGCGGCTGACGGACGACGAGAAGATGACCCTGAAGACGGGTGCCTTCGGTGCCGTGCTCATGGTCTCCAACGCCGACCCGGGGGTGATCGCGCTGTTCCGGGAGAGCTTCGCGGCCTCCGGGGCGATGGCCGACGCCAGTGGCGTGGTGAAGGAGGCGTTGACCAGCGGTCCGCTGCCGAAACTGCCGCGCGATTCGGCGCTGGAGGTGGAGTCGGTGGTGCTGCCGGCGCTGCGGCGGGGCGTCGAGATCCTGACCGAGAAGGTCCCGCAGGACGTCCCGGTGTACCGCGCGGTGGTGCTGGCCGCGGCCGATCGCACGGCCCGCGCCCACGACGGGGTGAGTCCGGCCGAGGCCGAGGTGATCGAACGCATCAGGGGCGTGCTGGGCACCGATGCTACTGGCAGGTAACATGGCGCCGTGGGCAACCGCACAACAGCCCATGGTTGACCGGACGGCACCGCACGCGCGAGGCTGCGCCCAGATCTGGGGCGAAAAGATCACATAACCACAGCAGGAGGGTCGTCGAAGCGCGATGAACATCGTCGTACTCGTCAAGCAGGTGCCTGATTCGGGCGCGGACCGCAACCTGCGTACTGACGACAACACTGTCGACCGCGGTTCGGCGAACAACGTCATCAACGAGATGGACGAGTACGCCATCGAGGAGGCGTTGAAGATCAAGGAGGCGCACGGCGGCGAGGTGACGATCCTGACCATGGGTCCGGACCGGGCGACCGAGTCGATCCGCAAGGCGCTCTCGATGGGCCCGGACAAGGCGGTGCACGTGGTGGACGACGCCCTGCACGGCTCCTGCGCCGTCGCCACCTCGAAGGTGCTCGCCGCCGCGCTGGGGCAGCTCAACGCCGACCTGGTGCTCTGCGGCTCGGAGTCGACCGACGGGCGGGTGCAGGTGATGCCGCACATGCTCGCCGAGCGGCTGGGCATCGCGGCGCTGACCGGTGCCCGCAAGCTCACGGTCGACGGGGCCACGCTGACCGTGGAGCGGCAGACGGAGGAGGGCTACGAGGTGGTCACCGCCTCGACCCCGGCCATCGTCTCCGTCTGGGACACGATCAACGAGCCCCGGTACCCCTCGTTCAAGGGCATCATGGCCGCGAAGAAGAAGCCGGTGCAGACGCTCTCCCTCGCCGACCTGGGCGTGGCCGCGAACGAGGTCGGCTTCGACGGGGCGACAAGCGCCGTGGTCGAGCACAGCAAGCGTCCGCCGCGTTCGGGTGGCGTCAAGGTCACCGATGAGGGCTCCGGCGGCACGCAGCTCGTCGAGTTCCTCGCCACCGAGAAGTTCGTGTGAGGGGTGTGGGACATGTCTGAGGTTCTCGTCGTCGTCGAAGCCACCGCGGAGTTCGGCGTCAAGAAGGTCACCCTGGAGATGCTCACCCTCGCCCGTGAGCTCGGCTCACCATCGGCGGTGGTGCTCGGCGGCGCCGGTGCCGCCGAGGCTCTCGCGGGCAAGCTGGGCGAGTACGGCGCGGAGAAGATCTACGCGGCCGAGGGTGACGAGATCGACGGCTACCTGGTGGCGCCGAAGGCCACCGTGGTCGCCGATCTGGTCAAGCGGGTGCAGCCGGCCGCCGTGCTGCTCGCCTCCTCGCAGGAGGGCAAGGAGATCGCCGCCCGGCTGGCGGTCAAGCTGGACAACGGCATCCTGACCGACGTGGTCGGCCTGGCCGCCGACGGTACCGCCACCCAGGTGGCCTTCGCCGGGTCGACGATCGTGACGTCCAAGGTCACCCGGGGCCTGCCGCTGGTCACCGTCCGGCCGAATTCGGTCAACCCGACGCCGGCCGCGGCCACTGCCGCGGTCGAGCAGCTCACCGTCGCCGTCACCGACAGCGACAAGCTGGCCAAGGTCGTGGACCGGGTGGCCGAGCAGAAGGGTTCCCGCCCCGAGCTGACCGAGGCCGGCGTGGTGGTGTCCGGCGGTCGTGGTGTCGGTAACGCGGACAACTTCAAGCTGGTCGAGGAGCTGGCCGACCTGCTCGGGGGCGCCGTCGGCGCGTCCCGGGCCGCGGTCGACTCCGGCTTCTACCCGCACCAGTTCCAGGTGGGCCAGACCGGCAAGACCGTCTCCCCGCAGCTCTACATCGCCCTGGGCATCTCCGGCGCGATCCAGCACCGGGCCGGCATGCAGACCTCGAAGACCATCGTCGCGGTCAACAAGGACGGCGAGGCACCGATCTTCGAGCTGGCCGACTTCGGCGTGGTCGGCGACCTGTTCAAGATCGTGCCGCAGGCCGCCGAGGAGATCCGCAAGCGCAAGTGAGTCGTACGCGAGCAGCCGCCGTCCGGATTTCCGGGCGGCGGCTGTGTCGCGTCGGTGGTACGAGGGAGCTGACCGGCGGGCCGGGGAGCTGAACCGGCCCGCCGATCAGCCCGTCAGGGAGCCCCGCAACAGGCTGTCGCCGGAGTGGGCGGTGTTGTTGTCGAACTGCTCGGCCGAGACGTCGACGACCGAGTACCGCCCCAGGTCGACGTTCGGCGGCAACGGCAGCAGCACGTCAGCGCCGTCGCCGAGCACGCCGACCGAGAACATCTCCATGTTCTGCGGGTTGATGAGCCAGACCTCGTAGTACCCAGGTACGGCCGGGAGATTCGCCACGTGCAGGTGCAACTCGCCGGAGCCCAGCACCCGGGCGTCGCCCCGGGCCGCCGGTGGAGTCGACCCGTACGCCGCCAGCGGAGCGCTGGCCACCACGGTCGGCTCGGCGGGCGTACCGTCGCGGAGCAGGGCGGCCGTGCCGACCACACCGACGGTGGCCGCGGCGACCGCCGTGACCGCCGTGGTGGCGAGCCGCGACCAGCGCCCGCGCCGCGACCGGCGTGGCCCGGGCGGAGTGTCGGTGGCGGCCGGGTCGGCCGGGTCCGGCCGTGGCGGGTCGGCGGCGAGCCGGGGCAGTTCCTTCGCCGCCGTGATCTCGGCCATGATGCCCTGCCAGACATGTTCCGGCGGGTCGGGCAGTTCGCGCAGCTCCTGACTGGCGGCGCCGAGGCCGGCGACATGGCGCAGGCTCTCCAACTCCGCCTGGCAGTGCGGGCAGGCGTCGAGGTGGGTGCGGTCGGAGGTGTCCACCTCACTCTCACCGAGCGCCAGAAATACCAGCCGGTCGTGCTCCAGGTGCTGCACCGTCCACCTCCCATCTGCGCTTCAGACTCGCCATGCCCCGCCGGATGTGACTCTTGACCGTGCCGAGCGGCACTCCGGTCACTGTCGCGATCTGCTGGTGGGTCAGGTCGTCGAAGAAGGCCAATTCCAGCATGCGTCGCTGCTCGTCCGGCAGCCGCGCCAGTTCGTCGGCCACCACCAGCCGGTCGACCACGGTGTCCGGGTCACTGCCGGCGGGTGCCGGCTCGGGCAGTTGGCGTACGGTCTCGACCACCCGGTTCTCGCGGGCGGCGGACCGGAGCCGGTCGATCACCTTGCGCCGGCCGATGCCCAGCAGCCAGCCGACAAGCGAGCCCTTCGCCGGATCGAAGGTCTCCCGGCCGAGCCAGGCGGCGACGAACGTGGCCTGCGTCGCGTCCTCCGCGTCGCTGCGGTTCACAAGCGTGCTGGTGGCCAGGTGGAGAACGGCCCGACCGTAACGTTCGTACGCCTCACGCAGCGCCAGCTCGTCGCCGGCCCGGAAGCGGCGGGCCAGCTCGTCCTCGGGTGTGCCCGGTTGCTGCCGGATCCCGGTCACGGGACGGTTCGCCTGGTTGGGGGCATGCCCGACTGTAGCTCGCACCGGCGCCGTCCCCTCTGTCAGCCCAGCGTCTCCTCGGCCTCTCTTCGTCCGGGCGGTGCCCGACGGATGCGGTGGCGACCGGAAAAAGAAAGTCGCCGCGGCCCGCATCCGGGCGGCGCGGAGCCGGCGTAACTCGGGGTGCACAGCAAGCATGACGAAGTGTCATGAAACACCAGGAGGCAGACATGCAGTTCGCGTACCTTCGCCGCGCCGCCGCTGGTGGCGCGGTCGCCGCGCTGACCTTCGTCGGCGCCGGCATCGCGACGGCGACCCCGGCGTACGCCGCCGACTCGAAGGTCTCCGTCGTGCACGGCATCCCGGACACCCCGGTCGACGTCTACGTCAACGGTGAGAAGACCCTGGAGAACTTCGAGCCCGGTGACGTGGCCGGGCCGCTGGACCTGCCCGAGGGGCAGTACGACCTCGCCCTGACCAAGCCGGGCGAGCCGATCGAGCAGGCCATCCTCACCGCCGACGACGCCGAGGTGCCCGGTGGGGCGAACATCAGCATCGCCGCCCACCTCAACGCCGACGGCGAGCCTACGATCACCCCGTTCGTCAACGACACCGCGAAGGTCGACGCCGGCCAGGCCCGGCTGATCGTCCGGCACACCGCCGCCGCGCCGGCAGTGGACGTACGGGCCGGCGGCAGCCCGGTCTTCGAGGGCCTGACCAACCCGAACGAGGCCAAGGGCGACGTGGACGCCGGCAGCGTCTCGGCGGACGTGGTGCTCGCCGGCACCGACACGGTGGTGATCGGGCCGGCCGACCTCAACCTGCGGGAGGGTACGGCGACGATCGTCTACGCCATCGGTTCCGCCGAGGCGGAGAACCTCTCCGTCGTGGCGCAGACCATCGACGGCCTGCACTCGGCGCCGTCCGGGGTGCCGAGCGGCACCGGCGGGCAGGCCGACACCGGCCTCGGCACCTGGTGGTACGCCCTGGCGGGCACCGGGATCCTGCTGCTGGTCGCGGGCGGGGCGCGGGCGGCTGTCGTCCGGTCGGGTCGCCGGTGACCGTCGTCAACCGTGGGGCGCTGGCGGCGGTTGCCGCCGGCGCCGCCGCGCTCGCCGTGGCGGCGGTGGTGGCGGTCGGGTCCAGGCCGGCGGGGGACGTCGGCGCCGAGCAGGCCGCCGCCCTGGCCAGCCCCACCCCGTCGAGCACCGGACCCGCCGTGGCGGTGGCCCCGGGTGCGCTGCCCGACGACGCCGAACCGGTGCGCCCGGTCCGGCTGCGCATCCCCGCGATCGGGGTCACCGCGCGGGTCGATCCGGTCGGCGTCAACGAGCGCACCCGGGAGTTCGACGTGCCGCCCAGCATCGACGAGATCGGCTGGTACCGCTACGGCCCCGGACTGGAGGCCGAGTCCGGCTCGGTGGTGATCGCCGGACACGTCGACAGCGCCGAACAGGGCAAGGGCGCCTTCTACCGGCTACGGGAACTGGCACCGGGCGACACCGTGACGGCCACCGGTGAAGACGGGACCGAGCGGACCTACCGGGTGGTGGCCCGGGAGGAGTACGACAAGACGAAGATTCCGCTGGAGCGTTACTTCGCCCGCGACGGGCGTCCCCGGCTGACGCTGATCACCTGTGGTGGGCCCTTCGACGCCGACGCCCGCCGTTACCGGGACAACATCGTGGTGACCGCCGCACCGGTCTGACGTCCCGCCAGGCAATCCGGTCTGCGGTCGGCATCGGAGGGGTCGTTAGGCTGAACTGTGATGGCTTACCTGGATCATGCCGCGACCACTCCGATGCTCGACGAGGCATTGGAGGCGTACGTCGCGACCGCCCGCGAGGTCGGCAACGCGTCTTCTCTGCACGCGTCCGGCCGGCGCGCCCGTCGCCGGGTGGAGGAGTCGCGGGAACGGGTGGCCGCCGCGCTGGGTGCCCGGCCGTCCGAGGTGATCTTCACTGGTGGGGGCACCGAGAGCGACAACCTCGCGGTGAAGGGCATCTTCTGGGCGCGCCGGGCCGCCGACGCCGGGCGGCGCCGGGTGATCTCCAGCGCCGTCGAACACCACGCCGTCCTCGACGCGGTGGGGTGGCTCGACCGGCACGAGGGCGCCGAGGTGGGTTGGCTGCCCGTCGACGGGGCCGGGCGGCTGCACCCGGACGCGCTCCGCACCGAGCTGGCCGAACACGGCGACCGGGCGGCGCTGGTCACCGCCATGTGGGCCAACAACGAGGTCGGCACGGTCCAGCGGATCGGCGAGTTGGCCGCGGTGGCCGCCGAGTACGGCGTGCCGTTCCACACCGACGCCATCCAGGCGGTCGGTCAGGTGCCTGTCGACTTCGCCGCCAGCGGCGTCGCCGCGCTCACCGTGACCGGTCACAAGCTCGGCGGTCCGGTCGGGGTCGGCGCGTTGTTGCTGGGCCGGGACGTGGCGGCGGTACCCCTGCTGCACGGCGGGGGACAGGAGCGGGACGTGCGTTCCGGCACCCTCGACGCGGCCGGCATCGTCGCCTTCGCGGTCGCCGTCGAAGCGGCCGTCAAGGGCCAGCAGGAGTACGCGGCCGGGCTGGCCGCGCTCCGCGACGACCTGGTGGGGCGGGTCCGCCAGGCGGTCCCCGAGGTGATCTTCAACGGCGACCCGACCGACCGGCTGCCCGGCAACGCGCACTTCTCCTTCCCCGGTTGCGAGGGGGATGCGCTGCTGCTCCTGCTGGACGCCCAGGGCATCGCCTGCTCGACCGGCTCGGCCTGCTCGGCCGGGGTGGCACAGCCCTCCCACGTGCTGCTGGCGATGGGTGCGGACGACGACCGGGCCCGCTCGTCGCTGCGGTTCTCCCTCGGCCACACCAGCACCACCGAGGACATCGACGCGCTCATCGCCGCGCTCCCCGGGGCCGTGGAACGGGCCCGGCGGGCGGCGGCCCCGCGTACGCCCCGCTGATCCCGGTGGCGGGCGGGGATAGGCTCGGTGGGAAGGGAGAGTGGTCCGGGTGAGGGTGTTGGCGGCGATGTCCGGCGGCGTGGATTCCGCCGTGGCGGCAGCGCGGGCGGTGCAGGCCGGGCATGACGTGACCGGCGTGCACCTGGCGTTGGCGCGCAACCCGCAGACCTACCGCACAGGTGCCCGGGGCTGCTGCACCCTGGAAGACTCGCGGGACGCCCGGCGCGCCGCCGACGTGCTCGGCATCCCGTTCTACGTCTGGGACATGGCCGACCGCTTCCACGCCGACGTGGTGGACGACTTCGTCGCCGAGTACGCGGCGGGGCGTACCCCCAACCCGTGCCTGCGCTGCAACGAGAAGATCAAGTTCGCCGCGGTGCTGGACCGGGCGGTGGCCCTGGGGTTCGACGCGGTGGTCACCGGGCATCACGCCCGGCTCGGCCCCGACGGCCTGCTGCGCCGCAGTGTCGATGCGGCCAAGGACCAGTCGTACGTGCTGGCCGTGCTCACCCGTGAGCAGCTGGACCGCTCGATCTTCCCGCTGGGGGACTCGACCAAGGCGCAGGTCCGGCAGGAGGCTGCCGAGCGTGGGCTCGCCGTCGCCGACAAGCCGGACTCGCACGACATCTGCTTCATCGCCGACGGTGACACCCGCGGCTTCCTGGCCGGGCGCCTCGGCGAGACGCCCGGCGACGTGGTCGACGCCACCACCGGCGCGGTGGTGGGGCAGCACGCCGGTGCGTACGCGTACACCGTCGGCCAGCGGCGCGGTCTGCACCTGGACCGGCCGGCCCCGGACGGCCGGCCCCGCTACGTGCTCTCCATCACGCCCAAGACGAACACCGTCACCGTCGGCCCGGCGGAGGCGCTGGAGGTCTCGACGGTCCGTGCCACCCGCCCGGTCTGGACCGGTGGTCGGCGACCCGACGGCCCGGTCGAGTGCGAGGTGCAACTGCGCGCCCACGGGGTGGTGGTGCCCGCTGCCGTCACGGTCGACGCCGACACCCTCCACGCGGACCTGCGTCGCCCGGTGCGCGGTGTCGCCGCCGGCCAGGCCATCGTCGCCTACCGCCCCGACCCCGCCGGTGACATCGTCCTCGGCTCCGCCACCATCACCGACTGACCGCGCCACCGGCACCTCGACCCGTCGGCCCGTCGGCCCGTCGGTGGAGGATCGGTCACGACGTGCGGCATGTCGGGCCTTCCCGTCGCCGTGATCGCCCGACATGCCGCGAGCCGTGACCTCGGCGAGGCCGGGATCGCGGGAGGTACCCTGCGGCGGTGAGTGATCAGGGGCTGCCGTGGGGAGTGGGTGCGGCGACGGGGCTGGGTTCGTTGCCGGGGACCGACATCGCCGAGGCACAGCGGATCGTTCTCGGTGAGCTACCCGAGCTGCCCCATCTGCCGGAGCTGCCGGCCCGTGGGCCGGGCGCCGACGTGATCGGGCGTACCGGCGGTCTGCTGGTGGAGCTGCCGATCGAGCTGTACGCGGCGCGGTGGCGGGTGGCCCCGCGTCCGGGCCGTGACCTGCGTCGGGCCCGCGACCTGATGGAGCGCGACCTGGACCAGCTCGCCGAGCAGGCCGAGGAGTACGCCGGCCCACTCAAGATCCAGGCCGCCGGTCCGCTGACCCTGGCCGCCTCGATCGAGCTGCCGATCGGCGGTCGGATGCTGCGCGACCCCGGCGCGCTGCGGGATCTCGCCGGCTCGCTCGCCGAGGGGCTGCGCGGCCACGTCGAGGCGGTCACCCGCCGGTTGCCCCGCGCGTCGGTGCTGCTCCAACTGGACGAACCGTCCCTGCCGGCGGTGCTGGCCGGCCGGATCCCCACCGAGAGCGGCCTCGGCGCCTACCGGGCGGTGGAGTCGGGCGACGCCCGTGCGTTGCTGAGCACGGTGATCGAGGCGGTCGGGGTGCCGACCGTGGTGCACTGCTGCGCCCCGGACGTGCCGCTGGACCTGTTCCGCTCCACCGGAGCGATCGGTGTCGCGCTCGACCTGAGCCTGCTCACCGACCTCGACCCGCTCGGCGAGGCGCTCGACGCCGGGTTCGGGCTGCTGGCCGGTGCCGCGCCGACGACGCCCACCGGTCGCGCGCCGACCTCCGCCGACCTCGCCGCCCGGGTACGCACTCTCTGGGACCGCCTCGGGTTTCCGCGCCGCCGGCTCGCCGAGCAGGTGGTGGTGACCCCCGCCTGCGGCCTGGCCGGGGCGGACGCGGCCTACGCCCGGGCGGTTCTCGCGGCCTGTCGGGACGCCGGGCGTCGGCTGTCCGAGGAGTGAGGTTTCTCGTCGTACCCGTCGGGCACCATGCTGGCCATGATTGGACAGTTGCGTTCGACGGTGATCGACTGTCCCGACCCGCGTGCGCTGGCCGGCTTCTACTCGGAGCTGCTCGGCCTGCCGCTGATCGAGGACAACTCCGACGGCAACGACTGGGTGGTGCTCGGCGGCCCGCCCGGCCACCTGCCCCGGCTGGCCTTCCAGCGGGCCCCCGAGCTGCGCCCGCCGGCCTGGCCCGACCCGGAACGGCCCCAGCAGTTCCACCTCGACGTGACGGTGGACGACATCGAGGCGGCGGAGCAGGCGGCCCTGGCCCTGGGTGCCCGCCGGCTACCCGGCGAGGGCGAGGGCTTCCGGGTCTACGCCGACCCGGCCGGCCACCCGTTCTGCCTCTGCTGGGACTGACCGCCCGGCCTGCCGGTGCCGACCTCAGCCGGGCCGGCAGGCCGACCGTGGTGGTCCGACCGGCCGCTCCGCGGACTTGCGGGCGACAGGCATCATCACGGTCATGATCAGCCCTGCACCCCAGCGCGTCGCCGGCTCGCTCTTCGGGCTCGCCTTCGGTGATGCCCTCGGCAAACCCACCGAGTTCCTCACCGTCGCCGAGATCGACAGGCGGTACGCGCCGACCGGCCCGCGCGAGCTGGACGGTGATCCGGTGCTGGTCACCGACGACACCCAGATGGCGTTGGCGGTGGGCTGGGCGCTGCACGACGCGCCGACGTACACCGCCGAGGCGGTGGAGCCGCTGCTGCGCCGCCGCTTCCTGGACTGGGCGGCCAGCCCGGACAACAACCGCGCGCCGGGGATGACCTGCCTGCGGGCCTGCGCCGAACTGTCCCGGGGCCTGCCCTGGCAGCAGGCGACCGAGGCCGGCTCGAAGGGGTGCGGGGCGAACATGCGGGTCACCCCGGTCGGGTTGCTCGGTGTCGACCTGGACACCCTCGCCGGGCTGGCCCAACTCCAGGCCGGCCTGACCCATGGACACCCCACCGGACTGGCGGCCAGCGAGCTGACCGCGTACGCCGTGCGGCTGCTGGTCGACGGTGCTCCGCTGGCCGACCTCCCCGGCCTGCTCACCGCCCGGGCCCGGCAGCAGCGCACGGTCTACCGGGCCGACTGGCTCGGTGACCTGTGGCAACGGCCGGGCGAGCGGACGCCGGAGGAGTTCATCGCCCGTGGCTGGGACGAGTGCCTCGTGGCGCTGGGCCGGCTCGACGCGGCCCTGGCCGCCCCGGACGACGGCGACGACCCGTGTCGCGTCACCGGCGCGGGCTGGATCGCGGAGGAGGCGCTCACGGCGGCCCTGTACTGCGCGCTCCGGCACCCGGACGCCCCGGTCGACGCGTTGGCCCGGGGTGCGCGGAGCGCCGGTGACTCCGACTCGATCGCCGCCCTCGCCGGAGCCTTCGTCGGCGCGGCCAACGGGATGGCCGGCTGGCCGGTGGACTGGGCCGGTCGGATCGAGTACGCCGATCAACTCGCCGCGCTGGCCGCACGGTTGTCCCACCCGGGGACTACCGTGCGGAGGTAGCACGATCACGGGAGGTCGACAGCGGTGTCCGGAGGCGGCAGGGTGTCGGAGGAAGCGGTTCCCCAGCAGGTCGATGCGGCGCAGGAGGCCGCCGGCCCCGAGCCGACGCCGCAGGCGCGGGAGCGGCACACCACGCTCAGTCAGGAGCTGACCGAGCACCAGTACCGCTACTACGTGCTCGACGCGCCGACGATCTCCGACGCCGACTTCGACCGCCAACTGCGCGACCTGGAGGCGCTGGAGGCGGAGTTCCCGGCGTTGCGCACCCCGGATTCACCGACCCAGCGGGTCGGCGGCACGTTCTCCACCGACTTCACTCCGGTCGCCCACGCCGAACGGATGATGTCGCTGGACAATGCCTTCGCCGACGAGGAGTTGGCCGCCTGGGCGGAGCGGGTCGAGCGGGACGCCGGTGGTCCGGCGCCCTACCTGTGCGAGCTGAAGGTCGACGGGCTGGCGATCAACCTCACCTACGAAGGCGGCCGGCTGGTTCGGGCGGCCACCCGCGGCGACGGCCGCACCGGCGAGGACGTCACCGCCAACGTGCGCAGCATCCGGGACGTGCCCGGTCGGCTGACCGACTCGGCGGAGTTCGGCCCGGCCCCCGATTTCATCGAGGTGCGGGGCGAGATCTACTTCCCGGTGGCCGCCTTCGCCGATCTCAACGCCGGCCTGGTCGAGCAGGGCAAGGCGCCCTTCGCCAACCCCCGCAACGCGGCGGCCGGCAGCCTGCGGCAGAAGGACCCACGGATCACCGCCTCCCGCCCGCTGCGCCTGGTGGTGCACGGCATCGGCGCCCGTCGCGGTTTCCAGCCGGCCACCCAGTCCGAGTCGTACGCGGCGTTGACGGCGTGGGGGCTGCCCACCAGCGACCGCTGGCGGGTGGTGCCCGACCTGGCCGGCGTCCGGGACTACATCGCGCACTACGCGGCGCACCGGCACGACGTCGAGCACGAGATCGACGGCGTGGTGGTGAAGGTCGACCCGGTGCCCATCCAGGGGCGGCTGGGCTCGACCAGCCGGGCACCACGCTGGGCGATCGCCTTCAAGTATCCGCCGGAGGAGGTCAACACCACCCTGCTCGACATCGAGGTCGAGGTCGGGCGGACCGGTCGGGTCACGCCCCGGGCGGTGCTTCAGCCGGTCCGGGTGGCCGGCTCCACCGTCGAGTACGCC
Organism: Micromonospora sp. C51; assembly: GCF_018070435.1. Lineage (NCBI taxonomy): Bacteria > Bacillati > Actinomycetota > Actinomycetes > Micromonosporales > Micromonosporaceae > Micromonospora > Micromonospora sp. C51. Next base: position 23,517 of record NZ_JAGPXQ010000057.1, read on the forward strand.
ACCCTGCACAACGCCCGCGAGGTCGAGCGTAAAGGGGTGCTGATCGGCGACACGGTGGTGATCCGCAAGGCCGGTGACGTGATCCCCGAGGTGCTCGGCCCGGTGGTCGACCTGCGTCCGCCGGACGCCCGAGCGTTCGTCATGCCGACCACCTGCCCAGCCTGCGGCACCCCGCTCGCCCCCGCCAAAGAGGGCGACGTCGACATCCGGTGTCCCAACTCGCGCAGCTGTCCGGCACAGTTGCGGGAGCGGGTGTTCCACCTGGCCGGGCGCGGCGCCTTCGACATCGAGGCGCTCGGCTACAAGAGCGGCGCCGCGCTGCTCGACGCGCAGATCATCACCGACGAGGGAGACCTGTTCTCGCTCGACGCCGAGCAACTGGCCCGCGCGCCGTTCTTCGTCAACAAGGACGGCAGCCTCGGCAGCAACGCCGTCAAGCTGCTCGACAACCTCGCCACCGCCCGGGAACGTGACCTGTGGCGGGTGCTGGTGGCCCTCTCCATCCGGCACGTCGGCCCGACCGCCGCCCAGGCGTTGGCCCGACACTTCCGCTCGGTCGAGGCGATCGACCGGGCGACCGAGGAGGAACTCTCCTCAGTCGACGGTGTCGGCCCGACCATCGCCGCCAGCATCCGCGAGTGGTTCGCCGTCGACTGGCACCGCGAGGTGGTTCGGAAGTGGGCCGAGGCGGGCGTCCGCATGGCGGAGGCGGCGGTGCAGGAGGGGCCACGCCCGCTGGAAGGGGTGACCGTGGTGGTCACCGGCACGCTCGGCGGTTTCTCCCGGGATCAGGCGGCCGAGGCGATCCAGTCCCGGGGTGGCAAGGTCAGCGGGTCGGTGTCGAAGAAGACGGGCTTCGTCGTGGTGGGCGACAACCCCGGCTCCAAAGCGGACAAGGCGGCCAGTCTGAAGGTGCCCGTGCTCGACGAGCCGGGTTTCCAGGTGCTCCTCGACGCCGGCCCCGAGGCGGCCCGGCAGGTGGCCCGCGTCGAGGAGTGATGATCTTTACGGCACTCTGCCGGATACCAACTTAATTACGACTACGACCGATTCGTGACTGTCGCGACGGGTAAGTGGGTGGTGGGGGCGTTTCATTGGGGCACGGCTCGTGAAACCACGGGCCGGTCTCGTGCCGGGAGGTGTGATGGAGTCGCCCGATCCGCGCAACCTCGTCCCGCCCGGGCGGACGGCGCAGTTCTCGGCGTTTGTCGCGGCCGTACTCGTGGTGGCCCTGCTCGTCTCGGCGAACGGGCTGGTGTCGTTCGCTTCGGCCCTGCCCGACCTGCCGGCGGCGTTCTGGACGATGGCGGTGCTCGCCGTGGCCTGCGACGCCCGGCCCTTCCTGCCGCCCGGCCGGGGGCAGTCCTCCTCGGCCGTCTTTCCCTCGACCTGCTTCACGTTCGCGATCCTGCTCGGTTGGGGACTCGGCCCTGCGGTCGCGGTGCAGGCGGTCGCCGTCGTGGTGTCCGGGGTCAGGATGCGGCACGCGCCCTGGCGGACGGCCTTCAACGCCGGGCAGTACGCCTGCTCGCTGGCGGCGGCGTACGCGATCACCCGGCTCGGTCCCGGCGGGATCTACGACGGTGCGGCGCTGGGCTGGACCGACATCGCCGCGATCGGCGGTGCCGGGGTCGCCTGGTTCGCGGTCAACTACGGGTTGGTCACCACCGCGGTGCGGCTGCGCTTCGGGGAGCGGTGGTGGCCCAACGCCTGGCACGGCCTGCCCTTCGAACTGCTCTCCACCGGGTCGTTGCTGCTGCTCGCGCCGGTGCTGGTTACCGCCGCCAGGGCAAGCGCCGCCCTGGTGCCGCTGGTGCTGGTGCCGCTGTTCGCGGTCTACCGGATGGCCCGGCTCACCGTGGAGCAGCACCAGTTGGCCGCACTCGACCCGCTCACCGGGCTACCCAACCGCAAGGCGTTGCTGGCTGAGGTCAACGAGCAGGTGCACCGGCACGCCGAGCGTGCCGCCCGAGGAGAGCCCGAAACACGCCTCGCCCTCCTCCTGATCGACCTGGACCGGTTCAAGAACGTCAACGACGCGCTCGGCCATGCGGTCGGCGACCGGCTGCTGGTGGAGGTGAGCGCCCGGTTGACCGACGTGGTCGCGCCGCCGCAGATGGTCGCCCGGCTCGGCGGCGACGAGTTCGCGATCGTGATGACCGGGCTCACCGATGTCAGCGAGGCCCGTTCGCTGGCCGACCAGGTCGTCCAGGCCCTCGCCGAGCCGGTGCCGCTGGACGGGCTGCCGCTGGATGTCGGCGGCTCCATCGGCATCGCCCTGTTTCCGGATCACGGCGAGGACTTCGCCACCCTGATGCGGCACGCGGACGTGGCCATGTACGACGCGAAGCACCGCAACGACACCGTCGCCGTCTACACCGCCGAGTCCGACCACAACTCCGCCGAGCGGTTGGCACTCCTGGCCGACCTGCGCCGGGTGCTGGAGGTCGGCGCCTCGGGGCGAGCCGACGGGTCCGCGCCGGCCGAGACGACCACCGCCCGCACCGTCGACCAGGCGACCGGCAACCCGCGACCCACCGTTCGCGGCGGGGACGGCGCGGTGCTGCCCACCGCGCCGCTGGAGGAGCCGGTCGGCATCCGATGGTGGAGCCGGCGGCGCCGTCGTCCCCGGGTGCGGCACCACGACGACGAGCTGATCGCCCGGATCATCACCGGCGCGGACCCGACCCTGCGCCGGGCGGCTCGTGACGTGGAATCGGATGCTGCGACGGCAGACGGCACGGTGTGGCCCGGGACGCACGGCGGTGGCCAGCCGGCGCTCGGCGGCGGCGGAGCGGATCCCACAGGTCCGACCGCCGACCGCTCCGGTGCCGAGCCGGCAACGGACGCGGGCGAGATCATGATGTATTACCAGCCGCAGGTCGCCATCGCCACCGGCGAGGTGGTCGGGGTGGAGGCCCTGCTGCGCTGGCGGCATCCGCGCCGGGGGATGGTCGACCCGGAGGAACTGATCCGGGTCGCCGAGCAGAGCGCGGTGATGCGGCTGCTCACCCGCCGGGTGGTCGACGACGTGGTGGAGCAGCTCGCCAAGTGGTCGGCGGCCGGCCTCGGGCTACGGGCGGCGTTGAACGTCAGCGTGCGGGACCTGCACACCGGCGAGATCGCCGACCAGATCGCCGACCGGCTCGCCCGCTACGGCGTGGCACCGGAGCGACTGCAACTGGAGATCACCGAGGGCGCGCTGATGGCCGACCCGCGTCGGGTGCTGACCACCATCACCCGGCTGCACCGGATCGGGGTGGGCATCGCGCTGGACGACTTCGGCACCGGCTACTCCAGCCTTCAGCACCTGCGCCGACTGCCGCTGTCGGAGGTGAAGGTCGACCGCTCGTTCGTCCTCGGCATGACCGAGGACACCGACGACGCGGCGATCGTCCGCTCCACGATCGAGCTGGCCAAGGCGCTGGGGCTGCGGGTGGTGGCCGAGGGCGTGGAGGACGAGCGGACCTGGCGGATGCTGCACGCGGCCGGCTGCGACGCTGCCCAGGGCTGGTTCTACGCCCGGCCGATGCCGGCGGAGGAACTGGTCGCCTGGCTGGCCCGGTACCGTCCGCTCCGCCCGCTCGGCGGCCACGACGAGGCGGAGATCCCCCGCCGGCACGCCCGCTGATCCCAACGGCGCCGGTCGGGCCGGGACCAGCCGGGTCGGGCGCTCGGGGAGGCGGCAACGGCCTGCCCGGCGGGAAACAATAGACTCGCTGCGGTCACCGCGCGTCGCGTACCCGGCAGCGGTGGGCGCAGGTCAGGCAGACGCAGCACAGCCACGAAGGGGGCACCGATGGCCGCCATCTCCCGCGAGGAGGTCGCGCACCTGGCGCGACTGTCGCGGCTCGCCGTGACAGAGGAGGAGCTGGACACCTTCGCCGGTCAGCTCGACGTGATCCTCCAAGCGGTCGCGCAGGTGGGCGAGGTCGCCGCCGCGGACATCCCGCCGACCTCCCACTCGGTGCCGCTGACAAACGTGCTCCGCGAGGACGTCGTGACGCCGTGCCTGACTCCCGAGGAAGCGTTGTCGGGTGCCCCCGACGCGGAGGAGCAGCGGTTCCGCGTACCGCGGATCCTGGACGAGGATGTGGCCTCATGACCGACGTCACCGCAATGACCGCGACGCAGATCGCGGGGCTCGTCGCCACCGGCGCGGCTTCCGCCGTCGAGGTCACCCAGGCCCACCTGGACCGGATCGCCGCCGTCGACGGCCGGGTCAACGCCTTCCTGCACGTCGACACCGAGGGCGCGCTGGCCGCCGCCCGCGACGTCGACGCCCGCCGGGCGGCCGGCGAGGAACTGGGGCCGCTGGCCGGTGTGCCGGTCGCGGTCAAGGACGTCCTCACCACCAAGGGCGTGCCGACCACCGTCGGGTCGAAGATCCTTGAGGGCTGGCGTCCGCCGTACGACTCGACGATCGTGGAACGGCTGCGGGCCGCCGGCACGGTGATGCTCGGCAAGACCAACATGGACGAGTTCGCCATGGGCTCCTCGACGGAATACTCGGCGTACGGGCCGAGCCGCAACCCGTGGGACACCGACCGCATCCCGGGTGGCTCCGGCGGGGGGAGCGCGGCGGCGCTCGCCGCGTACGAGGCGCCGTTGGCGATCGGTTCGGACACCGGTGGCTCGATCCGTCAGCCCGGCGCGGTGACCGGCACCGTCGGCGCGAAGCCCACCTACGGCGGCACCTCCCGGTACGGCCTGGTGGCCTTCTCCTCCTCGCTGGACACTCCCGGCCCGTGCGCCCGTACGGTGCTCGACGCGGCGTTGCTGCACGCGGCGATCGGCGGGCACGACCCGCGTGACTCCACCTCCATCCCGGCACCCGTGCCGGACGTGGTGGCCGCGGCCAAGCTCGGCGCGACCGGTGACCTGAGCGGCGTACGGCTGGGCGTCGTCACCGAGTTCGGCGGCGAGGGCGCGGAGCCGGGCGTGACGGCCGCCTTCAACGAGGCCGTCGACACGCTTACCAAGCTCGGCGCGGAGATCGTCGAGATCTCCTGCCCGCACTTCCGGTACGCGCTGCCGGCGTACTACCTGATCGCGCCCAGCGAGTGCTCCTCGAACCTGGCCCGCTTCGACGGTGTCCGGTTCGGATTGCGGACCGGCGACGACGGCAACCGGTCGCTGGAGGAGGTCATGTCGCTGACCCGGGAGGCCGGCTTCGGCCCCGAGGTCAAGCGGCGCATCATGCTCGGCACGTACGCGCTCTCCTCGGGCTACTACGACGCCTACTACGGGCAGGCGCAGAAGGTGCGTACGCTGATCACCCGCGACTTCACCGCGGCGTTCGAGCGGGTCGACGCGCTGATCTCGCCGACCACCCCGTTCGTCGCCTTCCCGCTCGGCGCGCGTACCTCCGACCCGTACCAGATGTACCTGGCCGACCTGTTCACCATTCCGAGCAACCTGTACGGCGGGCCGGGCATCTCGGTGCCGTGCGGGCTTTCCGACGGGCTGCCGGTCGGACTTCAGGTGATGGCCCCGACGCTTGCCGACGACCGGATGTACCGGGTCGCCGCCGCGTTGGAGAGCGCCGTCGGCACGTTCACCCCACCGGCACTGTGAGGCAGGAGCACGGATGACCACGACACTGCCCGCGTACGACGAGGTCGTCGCGCGCTACGAGCCGGTGATCGGCCTGGAGACCCACGTCGAGCTGGGCACGAACACCAAGATGTTCTGTGGCTGCCCGACCGACTTCGGCGGCGAGCCGAACACCCGCGTCTGCCCGGTCTGCCTGGGACTGCCCGGCTCGCTGCCGGTGGCGAACAAGGCGGCGATCGAGGCGACCATCCGGATCGGCCTGGCGCTGAACTGCTCCATCGCGACCTGGTGCCGGTTCGCCCGGAAGAACTACTTCTACCCGGACATGCCGAAGAACTTCCAGATCAGCCAGTACGACGAGCCACTCTGCGTCGACGGCTACCTGGACGTCGAGGTCAACGGCGAGATGGTGCGGATCGGCATCGAGCGGGTGCACCTGGAGGAGGACACCGGCAAGACGCTGCACGTCGGTGGCGCCACCGGTCGGATCCACGGCGCGACCGAGTCGCTCGTCGACTACAACCGGGCCGGCATCCCGCTGGTGGAGATCGTCACCAAGCCGATCCCGGGTACCGGTGCGCTCGCGCCCGAGGTGGCCCGCGCGTACGTCACCGAACTGCGGGACGTGCTCCGCAGCCTGGGCGTCTCCGACGTGCGCATGGAGGAAGGCTCGCTGCGGTGTGATGTGAACACCTCATTGAACCTGCCCGGGCAGGAGTGGGGCACCCGTACCGAGACCAAGAACGTCAACTCGCTGCGGTCGGTCGAGCGGGCGGTCCGCTCGGAGATGCTGCGCCAGGCCGCCGTTCTCGACGCCGGTGGCCGGATCACGCAGGAGACCCGGCACTTCCACGAGGACACCGGGGACACCACCCCGGGTCGGTCCAAGGAGACCGCCACCGACTACCGGTACTTCCCGGAGCCGGACCTGGTGCCCCTCGCACCGGACCCGGCCTGGGTGGCGGAGTTGAAGGCTGCCCTGCCGGAGCTGCCCCGGCTGCACCGTCGCCGGCTCCAGCAGGCGTGGGGCCTCTCCGACCTCGACATGCAGTCGGTGCTCAACGCCGGCGCGGTCGAGCTGATCGAGGCGACCGTGGCGGCCGGTGCGACGCCGGCCGCGGCCCGCAAGTGGTGGCTGGGTGAGCTGTCCCGGCGGGCCAACGAGACGGGCGTGGAACTGGCCGACATCGGGGCCACCCCGGTCCAGGTCGCCGAGCTTCAGGGCCTGGTGGACGCCGGCAAGCTCAACGACAAGCTGGCCCGCACCGTGCTGGAGGGCGTGGTCGCCGGTGAGGGTTCACCGACCGAGATCATGACCAACCGCAAGCTGGAGGTCGTCTCCGACACCGGCGCGCTCACCGCTGCCGTGGACGAGGCGATCGCCGCCAACCCGGCCATCGCCGACAAGGTCCGCAGCGGCAAGGTCGCCGCCGCCGGCGCCCTGGTCGGTGCGGTCATGAAGACCACCCGAGGCCAAGCCGACGCCCAAACCGTCCGCACCCTGATCCTGGAACGCCTCGGCGTCTCAGCCTGACCAACCCACCAACCCACCAACCCGAGTTGATCATGAGGTTGGCGGCATTTGTCGATCTTCAAACTGCCGCCAACCTCATGATCAACGAGGTGCACCACCCCTCGCGAGGACGTCAATGGGGACGTCTGGATGGAGTTCACCGTGGACCAGCACGATCTTGATGTTCTTGACGAGATCCAGCGGCGGGTGTTGTGGCTCGCGACGCGGATCGTGGACGCGGCGAATCATGATCGCGGTGCCGGCGACGGGGTGAAGGTCGGTGGGCACCAGGCGTCAAGCGCCTCGCTGGTCACCGCGATGACCGCGCTGTGGTTCGCCCACCTGGACGCCGAGGACCGGGTCGCGGTCAAGCCGCACGCCTCCCCGGTCTTCCACGCCATCCAGTACCTGCTGGGCAACCTCGACCGGTCGTACCTGCCCCGACTGCGGGCACGGGGCGGACTCCAGTCGTACCCGTCGCGGACCAAGGACCCGGACGAGGTGGATTTCTCCACCGGCTCGGTGGGGCTCGGCGCCGCCGCGCCGCTCTTCGCCGCGGTGACCCGGCGTTACGTCGACGCCCACTTCGGGGCACGGCCGCACTCCCGGTTCGTCGCCCTGATCGGTGACGCCGAACTGGACGAGGGCAACATCTGGGAGGCCGTCGCCGACCCGGCCACCACCGGGCTCGGCAACGTGATGTGGGTGGTCGACTTCAACCGGCAGTCGCTGGACCGGGTCGTCCCCGGAGTGCGGATCGACCAGTGGCGTGGCCAGTTCGAGGCCGCCGGCTGGCACGTCGTCGAGGTGAAGTACGGCCGCCGGCTCGCCGAGGCGTACGACCGGCCGGGCGGGGCGGCGCTGCGCGACTGGATCGACGCCATGCCGAACGAGCAGTACCAGTCGCTGTTCGGGCTGACCGGGCCAGCGCTACGCAAGCAGTTCCTGGACGGTGCCCCCGAGGGCATCGCGGCGTTGATCGCCGACGTTTCCGACGCCGACCTCGGCCCGCTCGTCACCGACCTGGGTGGGCACGACCTCGCGGCGCTGCTCGACGCGTACGCCCAGTGCGACGCGGTGACCGACCGCCCGAGCGTGGTGTTCGCGTACACCGTCAAGGGGTGGGGGTTGCCGATCGCCGGCAACCCGCGCAACCACTCCGCCCTGCTGACCAGCGAACAGGTCGACACGTTGCGCGCCGCGCAGGGGTTGACCCGGGACACCGAGTGGGACCGGCTCGACCCGGCGTCGCCGGCCGGGATCCGGGCCGGGCAGCGTCGCGAGGTGCTGTCCCGCGCGCCCCGCGAGCGCGCGCTGGGGGTCAGCGTGCCCCAGGCGACGAACGTACGCGCCAACAAGCCGATCTCCACCCAGGAGGTCTTCGGCCGGGTGCTTGTCGACCTGGCCCGTGATCCACAGGTGGGCCGGTACCTCGTCACCACCGCGCCGGACGTGGCGACCTCCACCAACCTGGCCGGGTTCATCAACAAGACCGGCGTGTTCGCCCCCACCGCCCAGCGTTCCTGGTCGGAGGACCGGATGCTGCGCTGGACGGAAAGCCCCGAGGGGCAGCACATCGAGCTGGGCATCTCCGAGATGAACCTGTTCCTGCTGCTCGGCCAGCTCGGCCTGGCGTGGGACCTGTCCGGGCAGCCGCTGCTGCCGGTCGGCACCGTCTACGACCCGTTCGTGCTGCGCGGGCTCGACGCGTTCCTCTACGGCACCTACTCCGGTGCCCGGTTCGTGGTCGCGGGTACCCCGTCCGGGATCACTCTCGCGCCGGAAGGTGGCGCCCACCAGTCGACAATCACCGCGAGCGTCGGCCTGGAACTGCCCGGGGTGACCTTCGTCGAGCCCGCGTACGCGGCCAGCCTCGACTGGCTGCTCTGCGACGCCTTCGGGCACATCGCCGGTACGACCCGGCCGACACCGACGGCGGTGCCGGCCGAGGACGGGGCGTACTACTTCCGGCTCAGCACCCGGCCGGTGGACCAGACGCCGTTCGAGGCCGCCCGGGCCCGGCTCGGTGACGCGGTACTCCGCCGACAGGTGCTCGCCGGGGCGTACCGGCTGGTCGACGCCCACCAGGCGTACCCTCACCTGGCCGACGCGCCGACGGTGCAACTGGCCGCCTCCGGGGCGGTGCTGCCCGAGGTGCTGGCTGCTGCGGCGGAACTGGCCGACGAGGGGGTCGCCGCCCACGTGGTGGACGTGACCAGCTTGGATCGCCTCTACCGGGCGTGGCAGCGCACCCTACGTCAGGGCGTACGCACGGCGACCGTGCCGAGCGTGCCGGGCGCGCTACGGTCCGCCTTCGCCGACCGGGTGCCGGTGGTGACCGTGCACGACGCCGCCTCGCACGCCATGGCCTGGATCGGCTCGGCGGTCGGCGCCCCCGCGGTGCCGCTCGGCGTCGACGAGTTCGGCCAGTCCGGCAGCGTCCACGACCTCTACGACCTGCACGACCTGCTCCCCGGCAGCATCGTCAACGCCGCCC
>NZ_JAGPXQ010000058.1:0-31966 GCF_018070435.1 Micromonospora sp. C51
CGACGTCCTGGCCGCCCAACGCCGCGAACGCGCCCGCATCCGCAGCGAACGACAACAACGCTGGGGCCAACCCGCCACCCGCGCAGCCTGACCCAACACCCCAAACGTTCGTGGTCACGGCACTAGCGTCCATTGTCAACCTGCCGCCAAGGGCCAGACGGGGCTCTTCCCTGTCAGATCACGACCTTCTGTCAAGGCCGCTACCCAAGCCGTTCTTGACTGCCGTCCGCTGCTGACACCGCAGGTCACTAGCCCTTCGCTGATTCTGCTGCTCTCTCCGTGCTGACAGATCGGGCCGCTACGGTTCACGGCACAACAACACCCTCATCTATCTCCACCCCGGTCGGTCCCACCCTCGGACCCTCGTCGTCGCACCCCGGCGCCTGACGCCCACCCGCCCTCACCGGCCTGGTCGGCCCAGCAGCCCGCGACGACCCCGACGGTCGCACCACCACCCCCGCACCACATCCAGCCCACCTATCAGCCGGCGACCACGCATCCAGTGGCCCGGCCATCTCCGCGTGCCTGCAGCACGCCTACCAGCGAGGGGAACCGTATGGCCAAAAAGACGGCCACCGTCACCACTCCGGCCTCCGTGGCCATCCCGCCGGCAGTCGTCCGCACCATGATCGTCTGCGTGTCCGGGGAGCTGTCCCAGGTGCTCGACAGCACCCGGAACCTGCACCGCCACCTCGGCGTAACCGGCACCAGCTGCGCCCGGTTCTGGGCGTCGCCTGCCCTCTACCCGTGGCAGCGCCGGCAGCTGATCGACCTGCGCAAGACGGCGGCAGGACCCCGGTACTGCGCCGGAGGGCCCATCCGGCTGCTCGATCTGGCAGGCATGCGTCACGGCGCCTATGTCGGGGCCACCGTGCGCCACGCCCACTGGGCGCGCGTGGTCGCGGGCACGAAGGCCGCCACGGCGTGGCCGGCGTTCCTGCAGCGGCATCTGTCCGACCCGACGGCCTACCCGCTCGATGTTGCGACCGCGGAGTTCCACCGGCAGCCGCGGGTGCAGGCCATGCGGATGCACAACGCCGCCACGTACGGGCCGGGTCGCCTCGACGTGGGGGACCTGGAGATGTTCCAGGCTGGTGCCAGCGCATACGCCAACTACCACGCCCTGTGGGCGCTGTGTACCGACGCGTTCCTCACCGCCGGTGGTGACCGGCTGCAACCGGCCAGCGCGTTCTTCGCTGACCGGATCACGTATCTGGAGCAGGCCGCCCGCCATCTGGATTCCCTCGACGAGGACCAGCGGCTGTTCGCCGTCGACCTCCAGGCGTGACCACACGACCAGCCGGGCCCGCAGCGGCGGCTGCCGCGCGACCGACGGCCCGTGCTGGGCCCCAACCACCCTCGACCTGAGTTCCCCAGTCCTCGAAAGGGTGATTTCGCATGCCCCTGCGACTTTGGTTCGACCTGACGACGGTGCGGCGACTGGCCGACGCCGCGGTTGCTGCCCGCCAGCGGGTCGACCTCGACGGCACCATCACCGCTGATGTTCCGCCAGCGCTGCACCTGATGCGCGACTGCGGCGGCGACCTCGACGACCGCCTCTACCTCGACGGGAACGTCCACCCGAGCCCGGCCGCGGACGACGCCGCCGCGGAGCCGTTCCACCGCCCTGCCGACGGTTGCCGGTTCGTCCACGGCATCACCTGGACCGAATGGCTCGGCGGTCCACCACGCCCGCACGCCTTCATCCAGGCTCGGATCGTCCTCGACGACGGAGGGCTGCTCGACCTGCTCCGCGCCGGCCACGCCGCCGGCTTCGACATGGTCACCATCGACACCGACCTACGGCCGGCCGTCGCCCGCCGCCGACCCCGCCGGCCGCCCCAAGCTGGGGCGTCGATACCCGCCCGGCCGGCGTAAGGGCCGCCCTACACCTCTTCCCGGGGGCAGACACCTGCGTTGATCGCCGGCGTGGCCGCCCCGCCTCCGGATCTCGCCGGGTCTCCCGCTGCCGCCTGTTGACCGTCTTCGTCGCGGACTGAGACCCGCCCGCACTCGCACGACCTGGCCGTTGCCCGGCTAACCCCGCGCAGAAAGCGCAACCCCCGGGCACGGCCGTACGGCCGTGCCCGGGTTCCCACCCCATCTCGAAGGGAACTCTGATGGACCCGAACCCTGATCCCGCCGCTCGCACCGCCTTTGTCGGCGGTGTGCGTCGGCTGCGCGTCGCCGTGGTTGGCGGCAGCCTGACCGGCCCCGTGGTCGCCCTGCTGTTGCTGCGGGCCGGCTTCGACGTCACCGTCTACGAAGCCATGCCGGCGTCCGCCCCGCGCGGCGGCGGGCTGATCGGCCTGGAACACACCGCGCTCGACGTGCTCGACCGGCTCGGGATCGCGCAGCGCGAGGTCGTCGCCTACGACTCCGAGACGATCCGGCAGGTCGCGGTCCGCGACCGCCGGCCGCACCAGACTGTCCTGCGCACCTATCCCGGCCGCAACACCACCTGGACGCTGCTGCATCGCGCGTTGACCGCGCGGGTTCCGGCGGGCGTGGTGCGCACGGGGATGCGGGTCACCGGTCTGACCCACGAGGGCGGCCGGCCGGTCCTGACCTTCGCCGACGGCCGCCGTGACCCGGCTGACCTGGTCGTGTTCGCTGACGGCCGGTCCTCGATCGGCCGTCGGCTGCTGGACCCCGCGCGGGTGTTGCGCTATGCCGGCTACGTCGCGCACCGCGGTATCGCCGACCGCGCCCCGCAGCCCGGCCTGCACGATTTTGTCCGGTTGGAGCCGTGCCCTGGTGCGCAGTTCAATATCGCGCCGGTGCCGGGTGGCTGCGACTGGACGTTCTACCTCGGCTGCACCGCTGCGCAGTACGAGCGGCGTTTCGGTGCGGAGCCCGCCCGGCGGGTGTTCGCCCTGCCCCGGCACGTCACCCCGGCCGCCCGCGCCGATGTCGACGAGCACGCCGCGCAGCTGCTGCCGCCGGAGCATGCGGCTGTCGTGGCGGCCACCACCACCCGGATGGCCGTGCCGGTGCTGGACATCGATCCGCCCACCCGCATGGTGTGGCCGGTCGGTGACGGGCACGCGGTCCTGCTCGGTGACGCTCTCGCGCCGGTGCGCCCACACACCGCCCGCGGCGCCAACAACGGCATCGAGCAGGCCGCCGGGCTGGCCGTCGCGCTCACCCAGCACCGCCGTTACGACGCCGACCTGCCCGCTGCCCTGCACGGGTGGCAACGCCGGCACCTGCCGGCCGCCGTCGCCGCAGTACGGCACGGCCCGGTCATCGGCACCAGGCTCGGCCTCGGCACCTCATAACCCCCACCGCCTCCACCGGGCCGAAGACCCACCGGATCGGATCCGCCTCTGCGGCATCCAGGCCCGCGATCCCTCAATTCCTCGCCCCCGCTGCCGCACCGGCCGGGGGCTTTCTTGTGTCTCCGATGCGAAAGGACCCGAGCCGATGGCTGTCAGAACCACCAGCGTCGTCTACGACGACCTCGACGGATCCACCGACGAGGTGGGCACCTATCAGTTCGCCTTCAACGGCGTGCGGTACGAGATCGACCTGTCCCGCCCCAACTTTGACCGGATGGCTGCCGCCTTCCAGCCCTTCATCGCCGTCGCCCGCCGTCTCCCGAAACCCACCACTACACCGACTTCAAAGAAGGCCGGTGCCAGCCGCACTGCCGACATCCGACGGTGGTGGGCCACCCACTGGCGCGAGCACCAGCTACCCGAACCGCGCACCCGAGGCGCGATCCCGGCAGCCGTCCGCGACGCCTACGCCGCCGCCCAGTAGCCCAGCCGGTACGGCCGCGACACCACGATCCGCCGACCGCGGTTCGGGGGCGTCGCGGCCCGTAGGTGGGGAGTTCATCCCACACGACTTGATCCGGGCTCGGGTCGAAGCGTGCATGAGTGCACGCCCGCACCCATGCGCACCCGATAGGCAGGAAGGAATCGCATGATCGACAGCACCACGAAGCCGTCCACCCTGGAGCGGGTGTTGACCGCGCTGGCCGAGCGCGGCCCGGCCACCGCCGCGAGCATCGCCGCGTTCGTCGGCATCGCCTACCCCACGACCACCCCCAAACTGCGGGAGTTGGAAAGCGCCGGCTACGCCGAGCGGATCCGCACCGAGCAGCGCACCACGCTGTGGAAGGTGACCGACACCGGTGCCACGGCCGCCGCGGCTGTCGCCGGCGGTAGCCGCATCCCCACGCCGCCTGCCCCACCACCCGACGACGACCCCGCCGCAGACGATGCGCCACCGAGCGACGGCAGCCCGCCGGAGCAGGACCCGCAGCCCAAGACCGCCGCACCCGTCGAGGACCACCAGCCTGCCGACCAGAACACCGACGACACGACGGCAGCCCACGACCAGACCAGCATGCCGCCGCAGCAGGCGGCAGTTCCGGTCGTGACGGTTGAGCAGACCGACGAACAGCAGGCAGAGCCCGGATCGGACGCACCGCCCGCGCGAGACAGGCGATCGGCGTCGCCGCCCGAAGGTGCTGCGGCGAGCAGTGATGCCGGCCAGGACCAGCCCGGCGCCGAACCGGGCCCCGATGACCGTGCCAGCACATCGGAGGCCGCCTCACCGGTGCACGTCGCGCAGCCGGCACCGGCGCAGGTGGACCAATCGGCAGACAGCAGGCCGCAGCGCGGGGGCCGCCGGACGTCGGCGCGGCCCCGACGCCGCAAGGGCGAACTGCGCGACCAGGTGCAGCAGTTGCTGCGACGCCACCCGGACACCGCCTACAAGATCGCCGAGATCTGCAAGCTGATCAACCAGGCCCACGGCGGCGGCAACGTCAACAAGGCCAGCGCGGGAGCGGTGGCCAACGCCCTGGACAAGCTCGTCATCGCCGGCACCGTCACGCGACTGGACACCACGGTCGCGACGTACCAGGCCGCGTAGCGGCGCCCTCACCCGTGGCAGCCCGGGGGCGGGCGTAAGACGTTGGCGCGCTGACGCCTGCCCCCGGTGCTCCTTCGCCTACAAGGAGCGATAACCAGTGTCTCAGACACTCACCTCTGTCCTCACCGCCGCAGGCGGAATCCTCGCCGGGCTGACCGTCGCCGGGCTGTGGGCGCTGCGCCTGTGGACCCTGCTGACCCGCGCCCGGACCCGGGCCCGGACGCTTCACCGGGTCGTGGCGAACGCGCACACCCTGGTCGACACCCTGCGGGTCGAACGCGACCGGTACCACCGGCAGGCGACCATCGATGACATGACCGGCCTGCCCAACCGGCGTGCGGCGATCCAACAGCTGACGCACGCGGCCGCGACCTGCCGTGAGGTCGGTGTGATCGTTGTTGACCTCGTCGGGTTCAAGCTAGTCAACGACCGGCTCGGGCACCGGGCCGGCAACACCCTGCTGGCCCAGGTCGCCGAACGGCTCCGCCGACTGACCCGCACGGACGTGTTCGCCGCCCGGCTCTCCGGCGACGAGTTCACCCTCATCATCGAAGGCGGCGGCGACACCACGGCCGCGGTGGCCGCCCGTGCCTGGTCGGAGGTCAGCCAGGTCCCGTTCGTCCTCGACGGCAAGCGCATCGACATCGTCGCCAGCGTCGGCTACACGAGCACAAGTCAGGCCGGCCACGATCCCGAGGCTCTGCTGCACCTGGCCGACATCGCCATGTACTGGGCCAAGGCCCACGGCGGTGTGGTGCACGGCTACGCCGACCACATGGGAGACACCCCGAGCGGCGGCCGCCCCCGCGACTGGCCCACACCACACCCCCGCTGACGCCACTACCAGGACCCGACCCTTCCCGCACGCGGTCTAGCTGCGGCGGTGCTCCCCACCAACCCGGGCCGGGTCCTGGCACCGGCCACGCCATAGGCCAGGCCCGCCATGGGCCGTTCCTGTCTCGGCGACACCTGGAGGCATCCATGAAGATCCGGTCCCTCGTGACGGCCGCCATCGCGGTCGTCGCCGTGGTCGTGCTCTGCGCCGGAGGGCTCGGTGGCCTGCTGACCGGCAACACCACCGCCGACGCCTGCCTGCCGATCCACCCATCTACCGAACCGACCGCCGCCCCGGCGGAAACAGTCGGTGCCTGGCCGCGGGTCGGTGACTGGGACGATGAGCAGGTCACGAATGCGGCGACGATCGTCACCACCGGTGCCCGGCTCGGTGTCCCCGCCCGCGGCTGGGTCATCGCGGTCGCCACCGCGATGCAGGAAAGCAGCCTGCGGAACCTGCCCGGCGGCGACCGCGACTCCGTCGGCCTGTTCCAGCAACGCCCCGGCCAGGGCTGGGGCACACCGGTACAGCTCCAGGATCCCGCCTACGCCGCCGCCGCGTTCTACGCCAAGCTGCTCACGGTCACCGGCTGGCAGCGCATGCCGTTGACCGACGCCGCGCAGGCCGTACAGACCAGCGCCCACCCGGACGCCTACGCGGCGTGGGAACACCCGGCGGCGCAGTTGGTCACCGCCATCGCCGTCCACACCCGCCTACCGGCACACGGTATGACCGGTTGCGGGCCCGCCGGCCCGTGGATCCAGCCGGTGCTCGCCCCAGTCGGGTCCGCGTTTCGTAGCCGCGAGCGGCCGGGCCATGACGGCGTCGACCTCAGCGTCCCCCGCGGCACGACCATCCGCGCCGCGTCGGCCGGCACTGTCCGCACGGTCCGCTGCAACGCCATCGATCGCGGCACGGGACGCGAGTGGGGCTGCCACCGCGACGGCGACCCTGACCTCACCGCCGGATGCGGCTGGTACGTCGACATCGACCACCCCGGCGGTGTCATGACCCGCTACTGCCACCTGGACAAGCCGCCGATCGTCACTGTGGGGCAGCAGGTCACCGTCGGTGAGCCCATCGGCGTCGTCGGTTCCACCGGCCGGTCCAGCGGCCCCCACCTGCACTACGAGGTGCACCTTCGCGGCGACGCCAGCGCTGCCGGCGCGGTCAACCCCGTGCCCTTCATGGCCAGCAAGGGTGCACCCCTCGGCAGCAGCCAAAACGCGGCGGTCGCACCAGCACACCGTCGATCCATCACCGACAGGAGCACGGCATGAACACCACGAACGATGACCCTGTGCACGGCGGCGAGCACAACTGCGAAGCGGCCGGAACCCTCGCCTTCGTCGCCACCTACGGCGCACCAGGTGTCGGGCAGGCGTGGACCTGCACCACATGCGCGAGGCCCTGGTCGCGGGTCAACGGCGTCTTCTCACCGGCCGACCACGGCGGACACCTCCTTCGCCCCGACGACGTCGAGTAGGCGCAGCCGACACAGCGCCACCGCCGGGCCAGCACACCCGACCACAGACGGATACCCCTCGCTAGCTCCGCACCCAACCAGGAGACAGCACCATGATCGACACTCAGCTTGTGCTCAAGTACTGCGGCGTACGCATCGACGCTCACGCGCTCACCGACTCCGTCCCCACCGGCACGGACCAGCCGACCGTGGCCTCGGAACTGCGCGACGTGCTCACCACGCTCGCCAGCACCGAAACCCACATCACCCGACTCGTCCCGACCCTCCGCGACGCGTTGCGCGACGTCGAGGAGGTCCTCGCCGCCGGGCCCGACGACCGGATCCCGGTCATCGACCCCACCGGAGCCCTCCAGGCGCGGGGACCCCGCCTCGACGCGCTGATCGGCCGACGGGCCGCGCAGATCGAGCACCTGCGCGCCATGACCCGCCTCTGGGTAGCGCAGCACCCCACTGCGCAATCCCGCTGACCCGACGTCACCCCTTCCAAGGACGGTGACCCGCCGCGCGGAGGAGACCGCCCTGCACCACGCGGTCCACGCCGGCCACCGCCAGGCCCACGCCGCGGCCCCGCGCGTACGTCGCGCCGACTGCCTTACGCACACGCCGAGTTCACCGCCTCCTGACCGGCGGTGCTCACCGGCCTGTGCGGCTTCGGCCCGCACATGGCTGCGCTCTCGATGACCAGCCGCCGCTGAATGATGGCCTCTTTACCAGCGGCTACACCGGCTGCCCGGAGCCCGACACGACGACGCCCCGCCGCCCGTGGACGCCGCATCTGCCGCTCTCGCGCACCGTCCGCGCGAGGACAGCGGACCCCAATCCCACGACCGACGGCCACCCGGCCCGCGCCCCCGCGCGGCACCCGGGTGGCCCTCCTGATTTGGAAGGAGCACGCCGCCCATGACACGTCGCCTCTGGTGGCGGGTGGACCAGATCCTCCCCCTGGCCGAACACGCCGCCACCACCATCGCCCACCACAGGACCCGGCAGCAGTACGCAGCCGGCATGCCCGACCAGGCCGCGCTGATCTGGTCCCACGACGCCGACGGCGACTGGCTCACCTCCAACGGCCTCCCCCACTGGTACGCCGCCGACGGCACCGCCCACCGCGTCCGCGCCGACACCTGGACCCACACCCCCACCGGAGCCACCGGCAACCCGATACCCGCCCAGGACGGGCACGGATTCCTGCCCCTCCGCAGCGGCCACCTCGACGGCCGACGCGACCTCCTCGACCTGCTCCGCTTCGCCCACCAGCAGGGCATGCACTGGTTCGGTCTGCACCCGGACCCCACCCGCGACCACACCAACGACCGCTACCGCATCGCCGACACCCGCGCCGACATCACCCCGCCGCTGGCCACCTGGACCCCCGCGACCGTCACCTGCCGGCAGGTCGGCGACGGCCACTACCGCGCCATGGTCGCCGTCGACTACACCACCTGCGACGGAACTGGTCTGCTGTGCCGCTTCCCCCGCTTCGCCGTGCAACGCATGGCCACCCACCTCACCGACCTCCACCCCAGCGACATGCCCGGCGAACACCCCCGCCTGCGATTCGACGGCAACCTGGCCATCGTCGAATGGGAGCACGACAACGGCATCGACAGCCGCTGGATTGAGGACGATCGCGTACCCCCGGACGACAACGGCTGCTATGCCGTCGGTGCCTACCAATGGCCGTGGCAGCTCGCCAGGCCGCAAGCACAGCCGTGCGACGCCTAGACCGACCGCTACCCGGTCTCGCGTCCCCTCAAGTCCGCGATCATGAGGGGGTCACCGTACAGGCCCAAGGACAGAGGTCGGTGCGGCCGCAGAGTGCTACACCCCGCCGAAGTCATCGGCAGAACGACGACTGACCTCTCGGCCCAGCGATCCACGTCGAGTCTCGGAGGGATACGCGGCTCCCGCGATGCCCTTGACGTGCGGATCGAGATGGGTAGGCGGCTTTAGCGGACGGCATCGGTCGGCTTCGAAAACCTTTGGCCGCGATGCGGCGAGCGACCGCTGTCGTCTAGATGACAATGTCGATCGTGAAGCCCGCCTACACTGCGGGCGCCGCAAGGCCGTCGACCGATCTGAGGATGCGATGCAAGACCCGGGCCTCTACTTCCCATTCGTGCACATACGTGACGATGATTGGCTTAAGATGGCAGCGCTGTACTGGCCATCTGTACGCCGGCTCGTACCAGCGGATTACAATAAGCAAGATAGCGACACTGCACGGACGTTTTTTGACGCTAGGGTGTTGCTCGATGAAGACCCCGGGCAACTGATGCCGTTTCTTAGTTGGGATCTGGCAACAGCACTGCACAAGAACGCGGATCGACTGATGCGAGACTTCAGCATTGCCAGGGCGCATGCCGATTGGGGCGGCGAACATCAGTTTCAGGGCGGCCCGCACGGAGAGCCGCAACTCGGATGGATCCACGTAACGAAGTTCCCGAGGGACGTTCTCCAACAATTGAGCGATATGGGACTGGCTCAGGTGGGACGGTCCTCAGAACCAGTCTGGGGACACTTCGGACCACCGGCAGACTGGATCGGAGTACACCCGGCGGTCGCTGGCGCCTACATGACGGCCCTCGCCGGCCAGATCAGCAGTACGGCTCGGTTTCAGCCACTCACGGACCAAGTCGATTTGAAGACTGCCACAGCAAGCAGCGATGTCGGGGCCGCGCTAGGTCTCCTTCTGGGTCGACCGGCTGAGGCGGCGGACGGTGCTACCGGGTCTGACGAGGGCGT
Organism: Micromonospora sp. C51; assembly: GCF_018070435.1. Classification (NCBI taxonomy): domain Bacteria; kingdom Bacillati; phylum Actinomycetota; class Actinomycetes; order Micromonosporales; family Micromonosporaceae; genus Micromonospora; species Micromonospora sp. C51. The sequence goes on from NZ_JAGPXQ010000058.1 coordinate 9,954, forward strand.
GGACACCTATGTAATGCTGGCGTTGCAGTACGCTCGGCCCGCAAATCTTTCGAGCATCTCACCCGACAAGATTCTTCAGTGCCGGGATGACCTAAGCGAGGAGCTCGCCCTATTCCGCGAGCACGTCGCCAGTCAGCGCGAGGAGCTGGCTGGACTGGCCTCAATGCCGATCAAGCGTAGACGTCTTGAGGCCTTTACCGAGCACGTCCAGCACACAGTGGAGATACCTCTACGCAAGCTTGAGAAAGGGCTAGCGCTGCACAGACTAGAGCCCGTTAGGTCGCTCATCGTGGCCGGCTCGTTCGTGCCACCTGCCGCAGTTTCCACCGCCCTTACAATGTCGCCCGAGGCAGCCACGGCGGCGGGGACATTGGCTGCCATAGGTAGCGCATGGTGGCAAGTCAATTGCGTCCGGAAATCAGCCAAGGCCAGCTCACAGGTCGGCTACCTTTTAGACGTGCGCGATCGCTTAACGCCGAAAACCTTAGCCAATCGGGCGCGAAGAATACTCCGCGGCACGTATAGCGGCACCAGACACCGGCCCCAGGGCTCCTGACTCTGACTGTTCTACACGCCGCTGGCCACCAACGGCAGGGTGCCCCGTATCAGCCGAAGACGGTGCCATAGATCCGTCCTGCCGATGCAGGGACGTGGCGTGAGGTCAGCGCGATCAGCTCTCGTGATGGAGCAGAAGCTCCGCGATCTCCTGTACTCGTTCCACCGTGATGCCGTTGCGTTGCTCTACCGCCAGAGGATGGTCGGTCGGCTCGAGGACGATGTGTGGTCGGATGCCGACCTGCTCAGTATGCACCTTGGTCTTGAGGTTCAGCGTTTCGATCGGATAAGCCGGAAGCTCGGTGGACAGCCAACCGAAGTACGCCGGCTCCTGCTCTCGCCCTGGCGTCGACCAGAGGTCTAGCATCCGGCTGAAGCTCGTTCGGCTCAGCGACACCCAGACGCCCCACTCGAAGTCTGCGTCGGCGTCAAGGACAGGTACGACCAAGCGCGCACGGACGAAGTAGTGCTGTGCGGCAATGATGCATGTCTCGTCCTCGAGCACGCTGCGTTCGTCGCTGCTGAGTTCGTCCCGCCAGTAGGCCGGGGCTGAAGCCCCGTACGAGAACGGCAAGCCTTCATGCCGCCGTCCACAGCTGTGACACACGAACCCCTGGTCGATCACGAACGAGACGGTACCGCCTCGCCCACCCTGCTGACATGGTGCCGACGGCCCGATGTCCCGTCATGCCGCCGACCGTATGCGTCTACGCGGCAACCCCGGACCGTAGCAGCGGGACGAATGGTGGCGGGTTCGCCGGCGTTCATGACCGGAGCGCGCCTAACCAGGTGACGAAGGCGCCCATCCGCTCGGCAGCCCAACGCTCTCGACCGGCGGATCCGTACCAGCGGCCCTCGGCTAGCTCGAAGCGCCAGCGCATCAGCAGGCTGGGCCGATAGGACTCGAGCGCGAAAGCCCACTGCCTCGCGAGTGACTCGGCCTCACTGATCACGCGGTCGATCTCACCCGGCGTGAGTCTCAGCTCAGTGGTGGCGGCAGCGACCACCGCTTGCTGTGCCACAACGCTATGCGCAGGGACGACGTCATCGCCGGACACCACGTTTCCCAGCTCCCGATAGATGATCCGCGATACGTCATCGACTGTGACCCCGGAGTCGGCACGGACATGTCCCATCACCCGCTGAGAGAACAAGCGAGTCTCCGCCGGACCGAACCGAGTCTGGCGCAGCCGACCGATCACCACGACGAACGCGCCCTCCAGCACCGCGGCACATGCCGTCGCATCCTGCTCGGCTCGTAGCTGCAGTCGACGCGCTAACGAACGATCCCCGAGCAGCACGGCGTGCAGGAAATGCCCCTGCGGTGTGGTCAGTCCACTGGTCCGCCCGACCGTCACGCCCGAAGCCTACGACCTACCCCGAACGTGAACCTCAACCGCGACGCTGTGTCCTCGTCTGCGCAGGTCAATCGAGCAGGGCGCCGCCGTACCAGTTGCCGGCGAGCGTGAGCTCTGCGGACCTGGTCACCATCTGGCAACTGACCATCCGCTTCAGCAGATGGCCGGACGTCCCGCCAACGAAGCCGCTGCCCGTGGGGTCGTTGCGGCGAAAGGCCGCTGACCTGACCGTCCACCGGATCTGTCTGTCCGCTGTCACCCGGTGGACGACTTGATCTCACCGCAAAGTCGAGCGTCCATCGGTGCGGTCACCGCCGGACCCGACGGTAGGACGGCTCCCAGGCCATGGCGGCACGCCGGTGGTGACCACCCACCGATCCACTCCCCTGAAGGAGACCCGTTCGATGCTGCCCGCCGCTCCCGCCGAGGTGCCGCACGACGTTACGGACGTCCTGCTGTGGCGCATGGCCATGCGCGTCACCGCCGATCACCAACCCGACCCGCACCGCCGCGGCCGGTGCGTCAACCTGCGCTGCGTGCACGAGGTGTACCCGTGTCCACCGTTGCGGGACGCACAGCGGGCACAGGACGTCGCCCGCCGCCCCCGACGGTTCGCGTCCGGACGTGCGCAGGTTCCGGCCGTCGCCGTTGTCGCGCAAACCTTCGTCGGCTGGTTCCGCCCCACGCGCCCCGCCCCTGCGGTGAGCCGGTCCGCGCCGATGCGGCATCCCGTGACGGCTGCCGTACGCCTCGCCGCGTGACGGCCGGGACCTCACCACATCCATGCCCCGCCTATGAGCGAAGGAGAACCGCATGCCTGCCTTCGACGAATATCTCCGACGGCAGCAGGAGCACATCGACGACGTCGGCTGGTCGGTGACCGCTGCCGTGCCGGAGCCCGGCGACACCGACGCCACGTTCGCCTACACCGTCGGCCTGACCGAACGCCACCTTCCCGAGCTGATCATCGCCGGCCTCCATCCGCTGATCGCCCACGAACTGCTCAACGACCTGGCCCACCGCCTACACGGTGGTATGCCGCCACTGGTCCACGACCAACGTCTCGACGACCTCATCGTCGGCTATGACGTAACGATCGTCGACGGGCTGGCCACCGAGGCGCTGCATCCTGGCACGGCCTACGCCCGATACGGCAAGGACCGTGTGCGCCTGCGGCAGATCGTGTGGCCGGACAAGCACGGGCGCTTCCCGTGGGACGACGGCTACGCCTACCCGCCACACGTCCAACCACTGCTCGCCCGCCCGTAGCCCAATTACTCGGCCTGGCAGCCGTACACCAGCCCCCATCCGTCGCGGGCCAGCGGGTGCTCGCAATCAACCCGCCCCGCGCGCCCCGCGTGGGGCTTTGTCATGCCCAACACGAGACCACCCATCCCGCCCACCTGTCGCCGCGAGGACGGACCGCCTGCAGCCAGTGCACGCCGCCACCACGTCCTCGCGAGCTGACGATCCTTCTGGGAGAACACGATGCCTCCATCGCACAGCCCGCTGGTGCGGGTCTGCACCCTGTTCGGCTACGACCTCGACGAAACCGCCCTGCGGGCCGACCCGCGCGTCGCCACCACCGACATCCAGTCCGCTCGACTCTGCGCGGTCCTGATCGAGCACGTCACCGGCATCACCGACGCCCACCTGCGGTACACGATCAGCCAGGACCCCGACGACCTCGACGGCATAGTCGCCGACACCGTCACCGCGATCGGACGGGCGTGGCGGGCCATCGCGGTGCTGCTGGCCACCGCGGTCGGTGTCGGGGCCGCCCGGCAGCTCACCCCGACCGGCAGCCGCGACGCCGACGGGGAGCCGTGGCGTCCCGCCGTGGTCCGGATATCCGGCACGCACGGCGGCCCGTACCCGTGCCAGATCGGGCCGCCGCGCTGGAACGGCTGGGACAGGCCCCGCTTCACCCGAGACGTGGTCGCGCGCCTGATGGCCGATCTGGACGCGCAGTGGCGCCGCGACGGATCGCTGCCCGACTTCCTGCCCGGACAGCTACTCGCCAGCGGCGACGTGCTCCTGCTGCACGACGCAGGTGTGCGGGAGTTCGTCGGCCCGGACGACGATGACCTGTTCGCTGTCGGTGCCGGCACGTGGAACTGGGAGGAGTGGCCTGACTAGCGCCCTCCACTGACGCGGCCACGGCACCGGTAGCCGCCGGTCCTAACGAACCGCGCAGATCCGCAGCCAGCGCCATCCGATGCCCGTCAGCCGCCACCACACGAACCTGCTGCCCGCACCGGCGTTGCTGAACGAACGGCGCGAGCGGCACCGCTCCCGCGGTATCCGCGGCGCGTTCTGTAGCTGACCGACGCCTCACTCCGGCACCACCACCGGTAGCCCGCCACGCCCCGTATCCGAGGGCCCGTCCGGCGGCGCCGACCAACGTTCCCGTTTCGGGAGGTGGCCGCGCCGGAGGCGGGGCCACCTCCTGCCCATTCCGACAGGAGGAACACCATGGAGCCTCACCCCGCACCACCGCCCACCAGCCGCGACCAGGACGTGAGCGCCGTGGCGGGTGACGGTGGTCGTGTCCCCGCCGCACCGACCGGCGGCGTCGGAGGACCAGCGATGACGACACCGACAGCGAGCACACCCACCACCCCCAGCGGCTCCGCGACCGGCAGTGGCATCAACGCGGTCAGCGGGCTACCGCGACTGCGCGCCGGGGAGTTGCAGAACCAGGTCCTCGCCGTCCTGGCCAACGCCAGCAGCGCGATGGACGTCGGTGACATCGCCGCGGTCCTTCTCGGCCGGTCCTCCGGCGCGATCGGTCAGGCCTGCGACCGGCTCACCGAACGCGGCCACGCCGACCTGCTGCCCGGCTCACCCAAGCGATACCGCATCACCCCGGCCGGGACGGCCGAACACCAGGCGCACCCGACCCCCATACCGCCGGCGCAGCCCCAGCCAGCTCAACCGGCCTCCGCCACCGCACCGGCAACCCCCATCCCATCACCGCCGTCGGCCACAAGCGCCACCCGCCCGGCCACCACAACCCGTCCGACGGCGGCGCCGGTGAGGCCGCGTAAGCCGACCAGCGGGCCGGTGCGGCGCCCGAACGGGCAGCTGTACTACCCGCGGCTGCTGGCCAAACGCCCCGACGTCGACGTGCTGCGCGACCTACGCGACGCCGACGTGCCCGTGCTGCTGTACGGGCCACCCGGCACCGGCAAGACCTCCCTGATCGAGGCCGCGTTCGGCACCGACCTGTACACAGTGCCCGGCGACGGCGACACCACCGTCGGCGACATCGTCGGGGACTACGTGCCCACCGACAGCGGCGGCTACGAATTCGTGCCCGGCCCGCTACCGCGGGCGATGGAAGCCGGCGGGGTGCTGTTCATCGACGACGCCACCCTGATCCAGCCGAAGGTCCTCGCCGTGGTCTACCCGGCCATGGACGGCCGCCGGCAGATCATCCTCAAGGCCGCCGCCGGCCGGGTCGTCACCGCCGCACCCGGCTTCTACACCGTCGCCGGCCACAACCCCGGCGTGCACGGCGCCGTGCTCACCGAAGCCCTCGCCTCCCGGTTCTCCACCCAGGTCAAGGTGTCCTCCGACTACGACCTGGCCGCCGCGCTCGGCGTCGACTCCCGGATGGTGCGCGCCGCCCGCAACCTCGCCACCCAGTACGACAGCGGCGAAATCGGCTGGGCACCCCAGCTACGGGAACTGCTCGCCTTCAAACGGATCACCGACGTGCTCGGCATCGACACCGCCACCGCGAACCTGATCGGCCTCGCCCCGGTCGAGGACCGCGACGTCGTCCACAAAGCCGTCGGCCAAGCCTTCGCCAAAGCCAAGATCCTGCCGCTGGCCCTCGGCAACCAGCTCTAAACCCCCACCAACAGGAGGGCAGCATCATGTCCCTGTCGCAGCACCTCAACGCTGACCCCGACGCCGCGTCCACACCGCTGCCGGCAGACCACGTCTGGCTGCACCTGTCCGCCGCGCTCAGCGCGCACATCCCCCCGATCGCCGGACGCGAGGACCTGCTCGTCGTCATCGAACCCGGCGCCGGCGGCGGCGCACCCGCCTGCTTCATCCGCGAACAAGCCACCATCGAAATCGACGGCACCTACCTCGGCATCGACCCCCGCCACGTGGACCCCCACGACCCCGACGCCCGCGAACAGTACCCAGTCGCGTGGGGGCTGCTCGTGCACGAGGCCGCGCACTCCCAGCACACCCGCTGGGCCTTCGGGTCCGGACCCGCCCGGGTAGCCGAAGCCACCGCGCTGCTGGAGGAATCCCGCATCGAGGCCGCGCAACTACGACGCCGGCCCGGCGACCGCCGCTGGCTACGCGCCGCCGTCACCCGGATCCTGCTCGACGACATCCCCACCACCGACGACCCGTGGGCAGCCGCCGCCAGCGCCGCGCTCGTCCTCGGCCGCGTCGACGCCGGTGTCCTCGACCCCGACGAAGCCGACCAACTCCGCACGGCGGTCACCCGGATCCTGCGCCCGGCACTGCTCGGCACCCTCACCCGGCTCTGGCAAGAAGCCCACCAGGTGCCCGACGACGACACCGACGCCATGCTCGCCCTCGGCCGACGCTGGTGCCACGCCCTGGGCATCGACCCCGACACCACCCCACCCACCCCCGCAACGAGCCAGGCCGGGCAGGGCAGCCCAGGACAGGGCGGGGGTGGTAGCCCCGCCGGTGGCGGTGTGCTGCGCAACGCCGCGACCAGCGTCGTCGGTGCCGTGGCCCGCCACGACGCCGAAGCAGCCCAAGCCGCCGCGACCGCCGCCGCCCGCGCCCAGCAATGCGCCGCGCAGCGCCAAGCCGAAGCCAACCAGCGCACACGATCCCAGGACGCCGCCGCCACCGTCTTCGGCACCAACGCAGGCGCCGGCGGCGCCAGTAGCAACGGATCCCCGCTGGTGCGCACACGGCCCCCGGCGACGCGGACCCGACCAGCCGACAACGACGAACGTGCCGCCGCCCGACACCTCGCCCGCACCCTGCGGCAAGCCGCCCACCGGGAACCCACCGACACCGTCATCACCTCGACCACACCACCGGGACGGCTCGTCACCCGCGCCGCGCTCACCGCCGACGCCCAACGCGCCGCCGGGCAGCTGCCCACCTCCCAGCCATGGCGGCGCACCGAACGCCGCCGCACACCCCAACCACCGATCCACGTCGGCATCGTCGCCGACGTCTCCCCGTCCGTAGACGCGTTCGCCGGACCGATCGCCTCCGCAGCGTGGATCACCGCCCAAGCCACCGCCTGGGCCGGCGGCACCAGCGCCACCGTCACCTTCGGCCAGTACGTCACCGCCGTCACCCACCCCGGCCAGCCACCAGCAAAAGTTCGCCTGTTCGCCCGGGAAGGCCACACCCAAGGCTTCCCCCTCGCCGTCGACGCCCTCGACGCCGCCCTCGGACTGGCCGACCCACGCGCCGGAGCACGGCTACTCGTCGTGGTCAGCGACGGCGAGTTCACCAGCAGCGAACTGATCGACGGGAAGACACGCCTGGACCGACTCGTCCGCGCCGGCTGCGGACTGCTCTGGCTCGGCCCACCCAACTCCCAGCCACTCACCGGCGCCCACGCCACCGTCCTCGGCAACCCCGCCGACGCCGGACGGCTCATCGCCCGCGCGGCTGCCACCGCGCTCCGCAACACCTGACTACAGCATGGGTCGTCGCCGCCCGCCGTTTGCCCTCCCGGGGTGGGCGGTGACGACCTGTCTGTGTGAGTGTCATCAGACGGCGGTGCCTCGCCGGGCGCCTATCCGACAGAGCAAGAAGCTGGCCCTTTTTGCGTTGCCCCGCTGTCAGCGCCGGAACAGCGTCCGGGATGAGTTGAAGGGACAGCCGTTCCGATGGTCTCGTGGCTGACCGTCGGGGGCTGAGGTCTGCCCTCCACTGATCATGCGGTGCCTCGCATACGTCGGCCTTGCTGCCACACTCGCTCGAACTCCTGCGCCGTGATCGGTTCGACAGTCGGCTCCGCACCGACAACACTCTCGCGGAAAGGGGCTTCACCTTGTCCCCAGGACGAGGGTAGCGGTCTACGCGGAAGCGGGCCGGAGGCGAATGGCTTGAGGGTTCCCCTACGTTGCCGGCGATGACGGAACCTCGTCGTGCTCGGTTCCCTTCATTTCGTAGAAGGCAAGCCCAGGGTGCCGAGCAAGGCTGCCCATAGCGTCACCACCTCCGGCGGAACCGCCATGGCATCGGCAAAAGCCGCGCCAACCCTTGCTCCCTTGTGCGCGCCAACATCCCGCCGCACCTGGCAGAGCGTCCGCTCGTCTAATCGTTCGAGGAAGACCTCTAGTTCGCCGCCCTTCGAGCCGTCATCCCCGAACTCATCAGCAAGGGTGAAGATACCTTCGGCCGCCCATGCCTCTCGGACATCAGCCAGCCGCGCTCCAGACTGCGGCACCGGCTTGCCGAGTTTCGCTAACTTCCGAGCCATTCTGCTACCGGGGCGCATCGCAGGACCGTCAGCGATAATCGCCCATGGCACCCCAAGTCGCTCCGCCAAGTCCGCGAAAGCCCCGAATGCAGTCTGCCCGTCAACCGACAGAAAGACGACGTTTCGCTCGTCCGGCGTTGGCAGGGGCCCGTTGTTGTCCACGACGCCGCCGTCGAGCCACCGTCTGATGGCGGCGAGGTCTGTGGCTCCCTCGAACAGCACTACTCCGGCCGCGAAAAGGAGACTGCGAACTTCAGAGGAGGAGAGCAAACGTGTCATCGCAGCGACGTCCGCGGCTGTGCTCAGAGCAAGCGAGTTCACCGCAGCGCACCCCGGCACCTTCGAGATGCGCACGATGCTCGACAACTCCTCAGCCGTCTGCGCCGGCACGAGATCGGGGTTGTGAGTCACGCACACCGCTTGACCTTGCGCGTCCCGTCGGGATCGCAGCATCGCCAACAGTCGTCGTTGCGCCGTCGGCGACAGGTGCACAGCCGGCTCATCTAGGAAGACGCAGCGGCGTTCGTCTGCCAGCAGCGTGGCGAGCAAGAGGGCCTCGGACGCACCTGCTCCGGCGCGGTGCAGTGGAACATCGTGCAGATTTCCGCCAGCTTCGATCTGGATGGTCGGCACGAGCACCATCTGCGCAGTCTCGTCAGCACCCGTAGTTACCTGCTCGGTGCAATCAATGTGCTCTCCGATCAGCTGCTTGAAGGACTCCTGCACTTTGGCGAACCGGCGACGGTCATCAGCCGATCCGTTCTTCAGCCGGTGTAGCTCCAAGGCCAACAACGAGCCGTCTTGCAAGCTCGGCGCAGAGGCGAGTTCCCGTACCTCGTAGTGCGTGCGGATCGGTGCGCGGTGGTTGTTGGTCACTTGAAGCCGACGTTCCAGCAGCAGGTCCAGCACGCGCGCGAACAGCACTCGGTCTTGAGGCCGAGGCTGGTGGTCCGCCTCTGCTAGGACGGCGGCGATGCACGGAGGCTGAACTGAGGCGTTTACACGTTCGACGACGAACTCAATACGGGCATTTGGCGCATTGCCCCACAGCTCGACGTGCAACTGTTCATCGAGGATCTTTGTCTCTATGTCGTTCGTCGACGGGCACAACTCGTTGACGTAGCGCGCGTTGCTGGGGCTCACGGCGACCGGACCATCGACCAAACGTCCCATATCGTGGCCGAGGAGCTGGACGTGCGCCGGTCCGTGGGGCAGCTCGAACTCCCATCCCACCGTCCAGCGTGCCCGTTGCTGCTCATCGAACCGGACCACCAGATCGCCGGCCGTCATCGGCAACATTGACTCGGGGTTGAGCCGCGAGTCGACCACTGCTGCGAACCTCAGCACGTCCGGCGCCGCTTCCGGATGAAGAAGGTGCAGCGTCGCAGCACGGTAGTAGGAGTCGATGAGCGAACACTCGTCCGAGGCGTTGAACTTGATGCCCACGCGAACCTCAAACGACTGAGCGCCGTTGTGCCCAGCCGTCGCCCACTCGCTGTCAAGAGTCGCTGGCGCGCTGGTGGCCGCGTGCACGGCGTCACGCATCAGGTTGACTGCCTGCAGGAGTGTCGATTTTCCGCTGCCGTTCGCGCCTGTAACGACGGTCAAGGGTCTGTCGGTGGAGACATCCGCAGCGGCAAGGCCGAGGAAGTCCCTCACGGAGATTTTGGTGATGCGCACGCGGCCATCATTTCAATGGCCTGCGACTGCTGCGAGACACCGATGGGGCGGCCCGACGGCGCGTCAGCCAGCGATCGGGAACACGGCCAGCCGCCTAGGCCTCACCCCTTGGTGGTGGACCTGGGGCTTGAGGACGCGGTCAACACCTGCCTCGCCTACCGCCTTGGGACGCGGGAGACCGACCGCTGTCTACCATCAGGATTGCCGCCCTCCAGGGAGTCGCCGAACTCCGCCAGTTGTTGGACAGCGACCACGGGTTCAGCATCCGTCGGTGTCCTCAAGCGCGCGAGGAGGAGTCGCCGGAGGGCCAGGGTCAGGCGCCAAGGCCGACTATTGAAGCGATGACGGCGCATCGCCTGGCAACGGCCAGAGCTGGGAATCGGCGCACGCGATGGCAGGATAGGCCAACGAGACTGCGAGGGAGATGGCGATGGACCTCGATCACCTCAACACCCACCAGGTACACCAGGTCGCTCGCTACTACGCGGCTGCGATGGTGGCGAGCCAGGGATACAAGGTCGCGATCGACGGGCCAAGGACGCGTCTCTCCGTCGAAGGTCGAACAGTGCAAGTCCTGTCGCGCAGACTGCTCGACTCACCATGGCAGACCAACGCGAGTCAACCGACGGTTGAGGATGCTGAGGCAGTCATCTTCGTGGACCTCACCGGAGAAATGCCGGACTTCTACGTAGCGCCAGCGTCATGGGTGCGGGATGACGTCCAAGTCCACCACGCAGCATGGCTGGCCAGCGTCGGAGGGGCACGCCCGCGGAACCCAGGAAAGCGATCACACTGCGATACCCGTACAGCGCATCCGACAGTGGCATCGACGGTGGGACGTCTTGAACCTCGTCAGCTGACGTGCAAAGACGAGGCAAGCCTTATCCTGCAGCTGGAGCCTGGACGTCTTCCGTGTAGTCCAGCTCGCTTAGCCGCGAGGATCGTACTCGCCTGCCAGCCAACGGATGAAGCGCGAGGCGCGGTCCACGTAGGTGTGCACGGTTTTGTCCCCTTTACCAGCCTCTTCAAGTTCAGCCTGGTAGCGGATCAACTCTTCCCGGAGTTCCTGCTCCGTCCAGCATCTCTGCGTCATGAATTCACGCTAATGGTGTTTCTGTGGGTCCCCGCAAGTATCACAACCACCCTGCATCAAGAAAGCTGCGAGCCCGGGGCTCAGGGGCGGAGGCTGTCATCCGCCAAGCCAGTAGAGCGCTAGATCGACCTCACGGGCTGTGTAGATCCCAGCGCCGTGCTCAGCCATTTCAACGCGACATTGTTCTATAAGCTCCATGTAGCGCCGGTATCGGGCGGGGCCGTCGCTCAGGGGTAGGCACACATCGGCCAGCCCTTTGCGGGCACGCTTGTCGTATACGGCCATCCGATGTGGTGCGGCTGCCAGGATCAGTGCGGACGGAAGAGCGCCGCCGGTCTTCATGCCAGGCAGCGGGGAGAGAGCTACCTTGGCGGCAGCTGCCGCCTCGGGTACAGACAGGCTCCTGTTGCGCGCTGCTTCGACTGCAGTGGCGGTGATCCCCCGTACCGTCGCCTCGGGTGCCTTCAGCAACGGCTCGTTCCATCGCCCCAGCTGGATACGCTTCCAGAAGTACAGCGCACCGATGTCGACCTTGCCGATGCTACCGGTACGTGCGACGCGCTCGATGACGTCGTGTAGCGGTTCGTCGTAGCACTCAGGGACCTTGGCGCGGTATCGGGCGAGCGCCTTGACGATCTTCTCGCAGCGTTGAGCTGGCGTCATAGGGCACGGCTGGTCCATTTGTGCTCCGCTGGGCTTCGAGGGGACTGTCACGGGAAACGGTACGAGCTGCGTCCCTGGCTCGCCTCCTCCGTCGAGACAGACCTAGAGCGGCCGATTCCTGGGTCGGCGGGCGGGCACTCTAGTACTCCAGCCACACTTTCCTGATCTGGAGTTTCGGCAGATCGTCGGCATGGTGGACGTCGGAGTGTACCGGCCACGCGGATGTCGCTGCTATCGCGTCGACGGTGGTGTGATCGCACCGTCTGTCTGCTGTGGTCGGTTGCAGGGCGGCGGGCAGGTTGCCGTGCTTGTGTTGATCGATGAAATTGTGGGCTGGCGGGCAGGTCTGGATGATCTGTTGGCGCGGTTCGCGCACCGGTTCGGGCGTGCGGAGCCGCGCCGATCGACAGTCACGATGGCAACGACGCCACCAGTACCGGGCCAGAACAGCCCGCTACCAGCGAAGACACCGACTACCTCAGGTGCGGCTGGAGTGCTAGGCGTTGATGGACGTCATGTCGAGCGGGCCGCCGTGTCGAAGGTGCGGCAGCAATGCCACGGCCTGGGCGGCGCCGAAGGTGCCTGCGGCGAGTTCCTCCATGAGTTCCGCGGTACGACCGAGCCTCGGTGGCAAGCCCGGAAAGCGGCGGCATACCGCAGCAACTACAGGTCGTCCGCCCGCCAGCGTCGAGCAGCGAGCTCAGGGCAACACCGCACATGTTCGGTCATGTCGTGAGCTGATTGCCTGGATCTCGCGTTGTCTTTGGTCGACCGCTCGTGCGTCGTCGACGGAAGCCGGGTGGCAGATTGCGGCGTACGGTTCGTTCCGTCCTACCGATCCGACGGGCGATCTCGTCGTATCCCATCTGTGGGTCGAGGTCGAGCCAGTAGGCCACGGCGGCCGCTGTTGCGACAGAACTGTGGGACGACTTGTCGTGATCGCCTGGTACCGACGTCCCACCGGCACTATCGGTGCTGTTCGTGCGGGCTAGCGGCGGGTCGGGATCGGTGGGAGCCCCGCGTTGCAGACCGGGTTCAGGCCGCAGCGGTTGCGCTGAGTGTGGGTCCTCATGGGCGTACGTGCCTGCCACCTTCACCGGCCGATTCAGGTCGGTGGGGTGGCTGTTGCCGTGCTGGCCTCTCGAGGGTTCGGCGATGGATGCTTCAGCCGACGCGCGCGACGTCGACTCGACAGGCCCAAGCTCCTCGCGGGGCAAGGTCGGCTGCCGACCAGAGGTGGTGCGCTTGGGCTGTGGGCGCTTCTGGTCGAGGCGTTCCTGCTCGCGTCGGTCGGCTCCGGTGGCGATGCGGGCTGGGGTGAGGTCGGCGGCGATGAGTGTGGTGAGGCCGTCGTAGTCGGCGGTGTCGGCCAGGCGGGCGGCGATCTCGTCGAGGTTGTAGACGTGGACTGCGATCGCGGCCGTGGTCGGATCGACCGCCGACCTGATCTTGCGGTGGAGGACTTTGGCGATCGCGGCGCGGCGCCGTTCGCAGCGCAATGCTTCCCACGCCGCATCGAGGGATCCGTACAGGCCGAGCCGGGGGTCTGCCTTGGCCACGGTGCGGGCCCGGTGGGTGATGAGGGGGTGGCGTAGCCAGTGGCCGAGGAGTTCGTAGGCCGGTGCGGTGGCGGGTAGCGCGCCGGTGGCGCGGAGGCGGTCGCGTCGTCCGTTCTCGACGTGCATGAGCCAGACGAGGTAGCCCAGGGCGGACATGCCGGCGAAGAAGCCGCCGAGGAGGTGGTTGTCGTGGGCCAGCCAGTTGAAGGCGACGGCGCCGGCGGCGATGGCGGCCGACAGGATGCGGGAGGCGATCGCTCGTTCGCCGAGGCGGCGGCGCACGTCGGCGTTGGTCATCACGACGATGCCGCCGAGTTCCAGGGCGCCGACGGCGGGGATCGCGATGAGTGGGTGGATGTCGAGTTTCTGTGTTGCGGCGGTGACCTGTCCGGCGAGGGCGACGAGGAGCACGACGACGTAGAAGAGCGTGCGCATCTGCGCGGCGCGGTGGACGGCCTGGCTCAGCTGCGTGTCGGTCTGCTCGCCGACGGGCTGATCGGGTCGGGTCGGGCTGTGTTCGGCGGGGAGGCGGCCGGGCGAGGCTGCGGGGTGCCAGGTGGTGCCGTTGGTGCGGCCCGTGACCGCGGGTGTGGCGGTCATGAGGGGCCCTTGTCGTAGCCGTTGGCGGGTTGGCTGCGCTGCGGCTGGTTGAGCAGGGTTCGGGCGAGGGCGGTGGTGTCGTCGCTGACCGTGGTGTCGATGTCGTTGAGGGCGCGGGTGAGTTGGCGGTGCAGGTCGCGGATGGCGGTGGGGTTGCCGAGTGCCGCGTGGGCGCGCATGGCCGCCTGGTACAGGGCTTCGGTGTGCGGGTGGTGGCCGATGGCGGTGGTGAGCACGGCGAGCGCTTCGCCGGGTTGGTCGTGGAGGGCGTCGGCCAGGGCGAGGGCGGCGTCGACGGCTTGGCGTTGCACGGCTTCTCGGTACGGTTCGATCCATTCGTAGTCTTTGCCGTTGGCGAGTGGGCCTTGGTAGGTGGTGACGGCGCGGCGGAGGGCGGCGATGCGGGCGGTGGGCGTGGTGGCGCGGTTGGCGTCGTCGAGGGCGTCGCTCATGCGCCACAGGTCCACGTCGAGGGTGTCGCGGTGCAGGATGTAGCGGCGGCCGGGGTGGGTCAGGTAGGTGGCGGGGCCGCCGGTGCTGGCGAGGACGCGGCGCAGGTTGTAGACGTAGGTGTGCAGCCGGTGTGGTGCTTTGCTGGTCGCGGCGTCGGGTAGCAGGTCTTCCAGGATGGTTTCCTGGCTGGCGACGCCTTGGCGGGCGGCGAGGTAGGTGAGCAGTTCCAGGGCTTTGCCGCGCAGCGGCAGGGTGGTGGTCATGTCGACGATGCGGGCGTCGCCGAGGACTTGGACTTGGACTCGACGGGTGGCTGTGGCGTCGTCGTCTTGAGCGGCCTCGTCGGCTTCGGCCTGGTCGTGGGTAATTGGTGGTTGGGTCGCGTCTGGTGGTACGGCCGGTTCGTCCGCGGTGGGCGCGGGTCGAGGATGCGGTTCGGCGGGCCCGGGCTGCAGGTCGCCCGCGTCGTGGGGTGTGCCGTCGCGGTTGTCGGTGACTGCCGGGCCGGGTGGGATGTCGACGGTTGGGGGTGCGTCGTCCGCTGGTGGTGGCGGGGTCTGGCCGGTGTGGGACTCGGCGAGAATCCGTAGCAGGTCGGTGGCTTCGGTCGGGTCGATGACGGTGAGGCGTCCGACGTCGGCGGGGTGGTGGCAGTGCCGGTGGGCGGTGCCGTCGGCGGGGCTGGTGGATCCATCGCGGGCGACGGCGACGGTGTCGCCGTCGGGCCAGGCGCCGAGCAGGACGCCGTGGATGTCGAGCCGCTGTCCCTGGGTGAGCAGCGCGGCGATACGGGCGCGCTCATACGCGGCGGTGGCATCGGCGATGAGTACCGTCGGTGCCACGGGTTCGGCCTGCGGGTTCAGCTCGTGGAGGCCGGCGATGGTGTCGACTTCGGCGTCGAAGCACATCCGGGTGCGGTGCAGGGTCTGCTCTTCGAGCAGCGTCAGAGCGTCGGTGAGCCCGTCGGTGACGGTCAGTCGCGGCGTGGCCGGCAGGACGACGGCCTCGGTGGTGCCCCACAGGGTGGTGAGGGTGGTGGAGGGGATGACGACCTGGCCGCCGCGCCCGCGGGCGTCGTCCATGCCGCCTGTGGCGAGGGTTGATATCAGGAAGCCTCGGGCTGCGGCGTGGGCTCCGGGGCCGGTCAGTCCGAGCCCGGCGGGTGGCCACACCTCGATCATCGGCCCGTCGAGCGCCGGCGTGAGCGGCCGCGCCACGCCTGTCGGCGAGCTGCCGGGTTCGTCGTCGGCTGCGGGGGCGGTGGTCGCGTCCGGGTCGGCGACGAGTTCGTCGTGTGGGGTGTCGGACGCTGGCGGGCGCAGGCTGCGGCGGATCCGGGCGACCAGTTTCGGCATTGGGGCGAGGCTCGGGTCGTTGAGGCGCAGCTGCGGCGTGGGTGGTTGGGGGGTGTAGCGGCGACGGCGGTGTGCCCAGACAAGTGCGACGGCCGTGAGGATCGCGGTGACGAGGCCGAGGTCGAGCCAGCCCCCGGTGCCAAGGGAGACACCCGGCGGTTCCGCCTGGGGGTTGGGACGCTGCTGTTCGTCGTCGCGGTCGGGGCTGGTCGTCGGGGTTGTGGATGTCGGTGAGGGTTCCGTCGGTGCGGCGGATTTGGTTGCCGGTGCGGAGGGTTCCACCACGCCGTCGTCATCGTCCTGCTGCCCGGATGGAGCGGGTTCGGCCGCCTGGGTCTCGGACGGGGTCGCGGTGGGCGGCGGCTGGGTGGGGGATGGTCGTTCGGGCTCTGCCGGGCTGGGGTCGGCTGGCGGTGGGGTGGGGGATGGTGTGTTGGCCGGTGGTGTGGCGTCGTCGGGCAGTGTCAGCAGCCAGCCGGGGTAGATCAGGTCCGGGTTGGTGAGCGTGCCGCCGACGTCGGGGTAATGCGTGCCCTGGTTGAGGGCGAAGATCTCGGGCCACCGGTCGGGATTACCGAGCCACTGTGCGGCGATGTCCGACAGTGTGTCGCCGCGTTCCACCCGGCAGGTGGCGGGCTGAGCGAACAAGACGCTGGTGTTGTGATCGGCTGCCAGCCGCCCCGTCGGCACGCTTCCCTGGCCCGGCCGCCCGGTGTCAGTGCCAGCCCGGAGACGCTGGACTGCGGGGTCGCGTGATGCCTCGTCGAGCACGCTGGGGGTGCTGGCTTGGCCGACCTCGGCGGTGGTGGGCGGTTGGTGCGGGCCGGGCATCGACCGGGGCGTGTCGTCGCGGTGCGGTAGCGCGGGAAACGCGTCGGCCGTGGGACCGGAGTGCGCGGTGGCGGGCAGGGCGGAGGAGGTCACGGCGGTGGCGCCCAGTACCGCCGCCGCGAGGCCCTGCAACGGCCCGGGTAGGCGCAGCGCGAGCTGCCACCGCATCCGTGCCCGCAGCTGCCGGTCCAAGCCGTGAGCGACGGTGGTGGCGAGCAAAGTCCACAGCAGCCATGCGCAGGTCTTCAGCAGTGTGGTGAGGAAGCCGGTGGTGAGCGGCTGCTGCAGCCATGCCCTCATCTGCTCCGGTGACGGGGTGGGCGGGCGCAGCCAGGCTGCCCGGTAGGCCAGGACCAGTGGTGCTGCCGCGAGGACGACCGCGACCACGGTGGCGGTCGAGACTGGTGGTTTCGCCATGCCCTGCCTCCGTCCCCAGATGCATGCCAATCGGTTGGTGTGGTGTCACCGACCGTAGGAGCAGTCAGGGCCGCCGATACCGTTTCGGCGGCTTACAGCACCTCACAGCACCTAACACAACCTCACAACCCCAGTTCAGAGGGCTCCGCATCGGGACGCCCGGATCTTTGGTGACGATCTCGACGTCGACGCCGAGTGCGGCGCCGTGTTCGACGAGGCGGCTTATGAAGCCGGCGTCGACCCAGGTTTGGTCAGAGTGGAGTAGGCGGCGGTGGCTTTGGTCGAGCAGGTGGGGGGCGCGGCCGCTGACGCCGGCGTCTGTGCGGGCCTGTCGCCACGCGGTCAGGCGGGGTGCGATCAGGGCCCAGCGGGCGTCCGACAGGTCGGACGGATGGGTCGCCCTTCGGTCATGCAGCAGGCGTACGGTGTCGAGTCCTCGACGCGGTGGACGTCATGTCCGTCAATGTGGGATGAAAGTGAACCAGACACGATCCCGAGATGAAATGCGCGGAAGCCGGGCAGGTCTACGTCCGCCGATATGTTTTCTTTCTGGGGCGGGTCGGGCATCTCACGCTACCGCGGTCGAGGCGCGAATCGGCCATTACCGGCCCGAAGATGAAACAAACGTCCAGTCAGGCCTCTTACGGTCCACTACACCCAAGGTCGAACCGCATGTCCTCGCAGCCAGCGATCTCCCGCAATACGCCGCGCTCAGCTATGTTTATCTGGGGAGATCGTGTCCCCGGGAAGGAGGACGCGGCCTTCATGGGCCAAACGGGTGAGACCACTGAGAACAGGGAATCGCAGGGCAGCCCTGGCAAACCGACATTCGGTCAGACGGCCGCCGAGCGGGCACAGGGCGTGGACAAGTTGAACTTGTGGACGGCAATCATCGCAGCCGTTGGAGTGTTGGGCTCTGCGCTCATAACCGGCTGGTTCAACTTACTGCCCGAAGCTGGCATGACTCAGCCCCTACCCACCCCTCCATCCACGAGGCACAGCGCCACACCCTTCCCAGCCAGCGGCCTGCCCGGATACCAGGAGGCGCTCGACGGCCTAGCAAGCAACGACTCAACAGCGTGGGAGGGATCCATCAATCGACTGGCGGTCGTAATCAGGGACAAGAGCGAGTCGCCGCAGGTGCGGCAGGACGTGCTCCGTAGCCTCGCGACCTTTGTGCGTAGGCACGCGCCCAAGACGCTGGCGCGCAGCTATGACTACTGCCTCAAAAATCCGCCGCCGCTCTACGTCCCACCTGAAGTCGAGTTGGCCCTCCAGACCATCGGTAGAAAGTTGCCCGAAGACGACGAGCTAGTAATCAATCTCACCAGGATCAATATTGCCTACGCAAGCCTGCCCGATCTCAATCTGCGGAACGTACGCTTGGACGGCTCATTGCTGTGCCGCGCAATACTCGTGAATTCGAAACTGGAAGGAGCGAGTTTCCGAGACACCAACTTGCGGTTCTCGTGGATGCAGGGATCGCAAGGGCTCACGGCCGATCAACTTACGCTCGCGGCGTCACTGCAAAAGGCTGAACTCCCGGCTCACCTCGTAAACTCCCCCGTGTTGAGTCCCATGCTCGTCAACGATCCGGAACTGAAGGCGTCTTGACGGCGGTGGACCCACGCTTGCGATCACCGCTAGCTTCCTCGTAGGGCACGACCGCCCCTTGCCTCGCCTGCTGACCCCACCACGCTCTGGGATCACCCTCAGCCCACAGGACCAGGAGGTCGCGTTCCTCCCAGGTCGGCGGCAGTGGAGTACTGCAAAGAGAACGATAAATATGCAGAGGTGCATCACCTCTGTAGCCGCGTTGACCTGACCGAGCGGGATATCCGCAGGGCGTTCAACGCGCTTAGCGGCGAGACACCCCGAGCTCTTCCGAGGCGCGGGACGGCGGCACCCGCGTATATCGGGTGGTCGGCCCGACGGGCGAAGCGCGACGGCGCCTTGGGCTCTGGCTCCACGGAGAGCCTTTCAGACAGCCTGGTGCAAGCGGTGGCGCTGGCGGCCGAAGGGAAGCCAGACGCGGAGAAGCGGGGCAATCTCAAAACGCCCGCTGCCTTGTTCGGCAGCGCCGGTCGGGACGTTATGGTGGACGTGACGTCAGGCGTCATCAGCCGGCAGATCAACGGGAAGTAGGCGGCATTCGGGGCTGCCCACCGGCAAGGCAAGCGGCCCCGATACGTCCATTTAGACCAAGGCTATAGACAGTGCCCTGTGTTTTAGCGCGGAAATCGTCCTCAGCGCATGAGCGCATTCACGCCTCGGCCCCACAGCAGCGGCTAGTACTCCAGCCGCACCTGCCTGACCTAACGATTCAGCAGCTCACGGAGATAATCGACATGGGAGTTGCGGATAGAGGGTAGCTGCGGATGTCGATGCTATGCGGCGGACGGGTAAGCGGTCGGACCGTCTGTCTGTTGTGGTTGGTCGCAGGGCGGGCAGGCTGCCGTGCTTGTGTTGATCGATGAGATTGTTGCTAGCGGGTGGGTCTGTCAGGTGGTGGGGTCGGGCACGCTGACGGCATCCAGGGCGCTGTCGAGGCCGGCCGCGGCGATACGCCGGGCGTACCGGTCGGACAGCTCGGCGACCGCCGCGTGCTCGCCCAGGGCGGTGAGCACGGCAATGGCACGCTGGTGCAGGGTCGCGTTGTACGGGTCGATGCGGATCCCGCCCTGGAGCCAACCGAGTGCCCGTCTCGGGTCAGGTTCGGCGGCGGCCAGGGCCGCGTAGGCGTCGAGGACGTGGCGGCGGGCGGCCTCGCGGTGTGGGTCCAGCCAGGGCCAGGGGTATCCGGTGGCGAGGTCGCCGGTGTAGGCATCCACGACCGCCTGCCAGGCGGCTCCGTGATCGGTGAGGGTGGACGCGGCGTGCGTGACAGCGCGACGCAGGCGCCACAGGTCCACGTCGACCTGGCTCGGGTTGAGGCGGTAGCGGTCGCCGGTGCGGTCGATGATCGTGTGTCCGGTGGTCGTGCGCAGCAGGGTCCGTAGGTCGCTGAGGGTGGTGTAGAGACGTGCGGTGAGTCGGTGCGCGGGCAGTCCCGGCCACAACGCTTCGGCCAACTGCTGGCTGTCGACCCCGCCGGCGTGCACGGCCAGATAGACGACGGCGTGCAGGGCTGCGCTGCGCCGCACGGGCAGGGGTGCGCCGTCGAAAAGCAGGTCCGGTTCGCCGAGCACCCGGACCTGCAGTCGCGGCCCTGGGTCTACGGGGGCGGGTTGCGGGCCGGTCTGGCGCGGTATTCGTGGCTGCGTCGGGGTGGTGTGGGGTGCGGGGTGGGCGTGTCCGGTGACGATGAGCAGGTCGGTGGTGGCGAGCGGATCCAGCACGCACATCCGCGGCCCGGCCACCCGGCCGTCGCCGGCATCAGTGGTGGTGTGGCCGTCAGCGTTGACGTGCCAGACCGGGGCGTGCGGCCAAGACGCCACCACGACCGCGGTCACAGGGCCAGCGGTAAGGATGTCCGTGAGGCGGCCGCTGGGTGGGGCGGCGAGCATCAGCACCGACCGCGGCCGCCCGCCCCCGCCCGCTGCGATGGGCGCGGTTGCTGCCGACAGCAGTGCTGCGGCGTGGTCGGCGTCGTCGGCAATCCGCAGCCCTGGCCCGGGACGTAGTCGCGGGGCCGCCGGACCGAGTAAGGCGGCCACCGCGTCGCGGGTGACCACCACCTCCGGTGCGGTGTGGTCCCGTAGGCGGGCAAGGAGGGCGGTCACCAACAGGCCGCGAGCGGCGGCTGCGGCACCCGGGCCAAGGATGCTCGCTCCCGCGGGCGGAAACCCTTCCGGCAGGATCCCGCCCGCTGCGGCCCTGGTCAGGGCGGGCTTGTCGTGGGTGGCGATCGCGGCTTGGACCTCGGTCACGGTGGCCGGTAGCGGTGCCAGCTCATCGGCGACAGGGCCGGTCTGGCCGGGGTGAGCAGGGCGGTAGGCGCGGCGGCGTCGCAGCCACATCAGGCTCGCTGCGGCACCGACCTGCTCGGCGACCTGCGAGGGCAGCCAGCCGCCGGGAACACTGACACCGTCGGCGGCATTTGGTTGCTCAGCGCCGTCGGAGGGGTGGGTATCGAGGGTGCCGACCGTCGTACCCGCATGCTCGTCCACGGTGCTCAGGGCGGTGGGGGTGGTAATGGTGAGGGCGGCGGCGCCAGCGATGCCGGTGGCGGTGGCCTGCCAGGGGGTGGGTAGCGGTAGGTGGCGTAGCCATCGCACGCCGGCCCACAGTCGGGTGGCGGTGGTGGCGGTGACGAGGTAGGCGATGAAGGCCCACAGCGCCCAGGCCAGCACAACCAGCATCAGGGTCAGGTTCTGTTCAGTCAGTGGGTCGCGGACCCACTGCCACAGCACCACGCGTGGTGTGTCGGTCGTCGGCCAGCCCACCAGCCGCACGAGCAGGATCGGCGGTCCGGCCAGCAGGACGACGGTCAGCAGCATTGCCGCAACCCGCTGCGGCCACCGCATCACCCAACCCTTCTTGGCGTGCGTGTCACGGGTGTGGTGGGCCGGGTAGGGGAAGGCTGCGGAAGGGTTGGGTGGGGGCGGTGTAGAGGATGCGGGTCCACAGGCGACCGAGCCACCAAACGGTGGCGGCGACGATGTAGAGACCGGCGACGGTGCCGGTGTTGTACCGGTCAACGAGGGTGGCGGTGAGGATCGCGAACGGGACACCCATCACCAGCCGCAGCCACAATCCGGACACCAACGCGGTGATCACCCCGATCCCGATCAGCAGACCACCCACCCGTTGCCCGATCCCGAGCCACACCTCCATGCCGGGTGCATAGGTCGCGGGCACCGACCACTGGACCAGCATCATCCCCACCGTCGCGGTCACCACTGAACCGCCCCGGGTTCTGTGGAGACTGATGTTCCCCGGGTTCGGTGGAGTCGGGTTGGTTGACTCGTCAGGCTCGTCGCTCGTTGAGGAGAGACGTGCCGAGGAGATACCCACCGGAGTTTCGTCGCAAGGTCCTCGATCTGCTCAAGGCCG
>NZ_JAGPXQ010000059.1:0-31782 GCF_018070435.1 Micromonospora sp. C51
TACAACGCGACCGCGTCGGCCTTGAACTCGGCGGGGTAGTGCTTCATCACCATCTGTCAGGGACTCCTGATCTCCCCGGACCATCACGATCCAAGGCTCAAGTGTCCAGGACCAGGGGGCAACTCCCGCGCGCCGGTTGCGGCAAATGTGTGCACCGACCGGCGTGCGATGCTCGGTGTATGGCCGGGCCGGTAACATCAATCGATCAAGTGCCACTGCCTGACGTGCTCCCCAGCGAGTATGCGGCGGCGCTGGACGAGCTCCAGCGGTTGGGTCGCACGCTTGATGTCCACCGCGCGGCCGCCACCCGAATCGGTTGGTGGTGGTATCCCGAACACCGCCAGCGTCCATCCGTGCCGGCCGACGGCGTCCACCTGCTCCTGTTCGACACCACGATCACGCTTTTCTACAGCGGCCAGGATTGGCTTGAGCTGACGCTCGACGTCGCCTGGGGTTCCCGACTCACCGTGAACGCCGCCGTGGAGGTTGGGTGTTGGTGCTCACAGGACCACAACATGCACCAGGTAGCAGGCGGGCCCGACCGCGCGTTGTCCGCGGCAATTGAGGACGTCTTATGGCCATGTAGTTACAGGGGATTGAGGGCGAAAACGTTTGCATGTTTCCATGTCTCCTGCCATGTCGCCGCTACAAGCGATCACGAGGGGAGCACTCTGTGCATTTGCGTAGCGCAATCAAGATCCTGGCGACCTCAGTCCTCGTCACTGCCGCTGTCGCCGTCGCGCCGTCGTCAGCGTCAGCCGCGGACCCACAAGACACCAGCGTCCCCGGTGCCCACGAAGCACCGCTTGTGCTGGCCGAGCCCAGCAATCCGCCGGTGGCACGACCCGGCGCACGGACGACGCGGTCGTTGGCGGCTCCGTTCACGAAAACCTGCGTCCAGACCTCGGATAACCGGTCGTTGTGCGTCGAACCCGCGCAGCCGAGCCGCCGCCACGACAAGGTGACCACACTCGCGCCGGTGCCATTCCCGTCGTGGTGCGCAGGTAGCAATGGTGGAGCGGTATCGACCTCGCGGACCGCAGCGTGCCGGATCACCGGGCTGCTCTTGACGACCACGCAAACGGTCAATGGAACGGTGCGCATCACCGGCGAGCTCAACGCGGACGTCTACGACTACACCTACGGGTCTGTGGACCTGCCCAACTGGATCCACCAAATTGGCGTATCCCCATGGAGCGGCTGGGGTGACGCCGTCCGATCCACCGTCACGGGAACGCTGGCCGTCTCCGGTGACTGCACGGTGAACGGAGCATCATCCTTCCCCGTGCAGGCTTTGTCACCGGTCAACAACACCAGCCGAGTCGGGGAGGCCGGAGCCCGCACGACCGCGACGGCGTTGGGCGCGATCGGCTACTGCACCACGACCTGGAACCTGACCTTCGCTGCCCCGAACTACCCGACCGCGCGGGCCTCCTCGGCGATGGACGAAATCTCGTGCGACAACGCCACCGGCGCCAACTTCACCCGACCTGCCCGGGTCGGCTGCGTAGTCCCGTGGTACCCCGCTCAAGTGACCTACAGCAGCGGCAGCTACCCATCCCTGGCCTCGCACGTCCAGCGAGCCCAGAACTCCGGACTACCGGGTGCCAGCATCCTCGACCCGCTCTACCGCAACACGGACCAGGCCACCATCGACCTGAACAGGAGCCGGGCCTGCGGTGATGCGCCCAGCATCGCTGGCAGGAGCTGCGACGAGTACCCGCTCGCGTCCACCTACCAGGGCCTCGCCTTCGGCGGCACCCGGCGCACTTTCTCCAGCTGCAACATCAACGCGCCCACCGGCGTCACCGGTTCCACCGGCGTGAGCGCCTGCATGATCACCGCAAGTGAGAACAACGCCCAAGGCGGCATCATGGCTGCCTTCTACTACGACAACCGAGTCCTCGGTGGCGACCCATACTGGGTGGAAGCCAGCAGTTAAGTCCGTAACGTAGAAGTATCGACGTGGCGGAGTGTCGGCGGCACTGGCACTCCGCCACGTTCCCGCGTGCCGACACGACGGCGGAAGGAGACGTGATGAGCGGCGAGCTGAGGGTCTACGTCCAGGACCACGTCTTCCTCGTCGCCGATCACGACGTCGCCATCCCGTTCGACACCATGGACCATTCCACCGGCATCGCCGGCGTCATGGAATCGGCGGCGCTTGTCAGTGCCGGCGTCGACCGCGGCTACGTGACGGTAACCATCGAAGCACTCGAACATGACGCCCCGCTTGACACGGTCGACCAGTGGGCGGCCCTAGAGGACTGGGAGGACGTCGCGGAGTTCAGCCTCTTCGCTCCCCACGGAACACTGACAGTCGGCCAGCTCGAGTACCCACCTCACGACATCCCCGAACTGCCCTCGCTGAGCCCACATGGGCCCGGCCACTACCGGCTGCGGATCCACGCCGCCGGCCGTGACAAACACTTCGACCAAGTCGTCGACGCGCCGGGAGAGCGATTCCACATCCTCACCTGGCCCGCCCCTCCAGCACCACCACTAGTCATCAAGGCCACCTCGCGCGCCGGCTACGGGCTTCGCCTTGCCGGACTATCCAACCCACCCCCCACGACCCCCGTAGCGCAGCCCTCCGATCAGCAGGCCAAGGCAGAACACGAAGCACTGCTTCGACGTAACCTTCTCTCCGAGTAGGAATTCCTAACAAAATGATCTTTGGGCGTGTCATCCCTTGTGGAGTGTGATCTACGATGTCGGGCCGTGAGGCCTGGCGAGCAGCCGTCGTGGATCGTGCCAGATGCCGTTCCCCTCGTAGCGTGGAGGCCGGAGCTTGAGGGATAGAGGTTCATGGCTGAGACGAGACGTTAGAGAGGAACCAGAAGCGGATGTCCGATCAGGTACTGGCTGGTCGAACGGGCGGCGGCTCGCCGGTAGAGCGTTTCGGTCGTTCATTGTGCGTTCGCTCGAGGTCTGTCGAAACCGGTGACGCTGCCACGCCGTCTCACCTGCATGAGGATGCGGCGGATCGGCGTGGTACTCGTGGCCGTTCTGGCCGTGGCAGGCTGCTCGAACGTCTCCGGGCACGCTCCCTACCTCACTCAGCCGGCCGTTGCCTGCCCGGCGGTGGACAGGCTGGCCGGACAACGCTCCGCAGACCCGTTGCCTGCGGACTTCCGGCCAGTCGCGGCGGTCCGGTGCACGTTCCGGCTTACCCTCCCGCAGTCCGCAGGTCCGTCCTCGTCGGGCCTCACCTGGACTGCCGCGCAGCGGGCCACCGGTCCGTTCGACGACCTCGTCCGCGCGCTGCGCCTACCGCCGCCGGAGACTACCGGCGACCTGGTGTGTCCGGCCGTCATCGTGACGCCGGTGTTGCTGGCGCTGACGGACGCGTCAGGCAACACCGTCCTGCCGGCCTTGCCGGGTACCGTATGCCGCACCCCGCTTACCGAGGTGCAGTCGGCACTCGACGCGCTGCCTTGGGTGGAGATCGACCGTCAGCGGTGAGTCGGTCAGTGCCACGCCGATCGTGCCAAATGAGTACCGCAGCGTGGAGCCCTTCGACGAGAGACCACTAATCCACACTGCTCACGGACGGAGGGGGTTAGACGTCGCCGGTCCAGGGTTGTCCGACGCCCGCCCGTACCGCGCTGCGCCCGGGCGGCAGGTCAAGAACGTCGATCAGGCTGGGGTCCTCGTCGACGGCATGGTGTAGGTGCCCGAGTTTGCCGGTGTTGTCGTCCGCGTCGGAGGCTCCGATCAGCTGCCAGACTCCGGCGTCCGCGTCGTGACTGATCAGCAGAACAGGCTCGTGGCGTTCGAAGACTTCAGGGGTCTGAACACAGGTGGTACCCAGTAGCCAGTGTCGCATCCACCAGGCTCGCCGATCGCGCTGCATGACCTGGTCGGTGAGCCACCAGAGGAACGGCAGGTCCTCGTGGGCGCGCGACTGGTCCGCGGTCAGGTCCGGACCACCCTGCGGGACCCGCTCGAACGGCTCGTCGGTGAGCGAGAACGCGTGACCATCCTCGTTCGCGAAGATAACGGCGTGGAACGTGCCACCGCCGGGATTGCCAGCACCGATCCCGATGGACAGGCGGGCGACGTGCGGGTCCGAGCCCGTGGTCCAGCCGAACGCGTACGAGGCCAGCTCACCACGCGGCCCCACGAACTCGCCGAACGCACGCCGGTCCATGCCTGTGACGTCGACCGTCGGCACCTCGACGAGCGCACCTTCCAGCACCTGGATATCCACGCCGGCAACATAATCGATCGAGAACATCGTCCCGCAGGCGCACGCCACTGCCTTCGACCGCGCACCTTGGCGGCGATCACCTTCACAACGCCATGCGGTTCTCTGGCGGCTTCTGCTGCCAGGGCCAGGCTTCCGCTCGGCGACATGAGCGCAAGCTGAATGTGGTCCAAGTCCACTACGGTTGACCGATGCGGCGACTTACCGACGAGACGGTCATGGCCGTCGGCAGGCTGACGTTAGCCGCGACCGAGTTGGAGTACCTTTCTCGCAGGCATCGGCGCCAGCCAGGCCGACGGCGATCGTGCCGCGATCTTCACCGCTGCCGACGAGCCGTTGCGCTCGGCGCGACGATCCGCTCAGCTCGCTTCACCGGACCGCCGTGACGAGTTCACCGGACTGATCGAGGCCGCCGCGACATACCTGGTGCAGGCCCGGACGGCCGTGCGCGCGATGTGGTTCGAGAACGGGCTCGTCAGTGCGGCGATCTTCGACGAGATCTCCAGCCTCATCCTGCGATGCCGTGACCGGTTACAGGCACTGCTTGACGAATTGGATGGGACGCCTGCCGCTCTACCTCGATCTCGGTAGCGGCCACGGCCACGCCCCCAGCGCGGCATGTGAGTGCGCCGGCTGTTACGGATTGACGATGTTCTGCGCATTGCTATCGCGTGTGACGCAACGGTGTTGTAGCCACTGGGTTGCGGCTGTTGCGAGGCGGAGTTTCTCCTCGGCGATGGCTTGCAGCCCGGCGGGCATCGGTGCCAGTGCGCCCGCCATCAGGAAGCCGGTATGCGCTGCGAGGATCGCGTCGAAGGAAGCCGGTGGGCAGTTCAGAGCCGGCAAGGCTGCGTGAAGGTACGGTTCGGAATCGATGCCGTCGGCTGCCATGCCGGTCAGCAGCGCGATGAGGTCGATAACGGGGGCACCGAGCCGGGCGTGCGGCCAGTCGACGAACATCACGCGGTCACCACTGAGCAGGATGTTGTGTGGGTACAGGTCGCAGTGCACGAGTGAGTCGCCTGTGCCGCGTGCAGCCCTTGCTGCTCGATCGCGGTCAGTCGATCGAGGTGGTGCGATGCCCAGGTCGAGACGGTGTGCAGCCGGGCGATGCTGGACGGGTCGAGTGCGATGCCGGTCCAGCCGCCGAGTCGCGGGTGGTCGCGCGGGAGTTCGATCGGTGACGGTGTGGTCGCCTGAGCGAAGGCGACTGCCTGCGCGACGACGCGCCGGATTTGCCGTGCCGTCCAGGGTTGCCCCGGTGCGACGCCGTCCACATGCTCGAAGACCAGAATCACCCACCGGCCGTCGTCGTGCGTGTTCAAGAGTCGAGGCACGGGCAGGTCTGCTGGTAGCCGCCCGGCCACTCCAGCCTCGGCGCGGTAATGCGACGCCTCGACCGGCCACAGCTGTGCGTCCAGTGCCTTGACGAATGCCCGGCGGCCACCCCGCAGGGTGAGCCGGGAGGCGAAGCCGGGCGAGAAGACGCCGACACAGCTCTCGGTGTCCACCACGGCACCACCCTGCAGACCTTCGATACACCCTCGAACCGACGCCGGCAGTTCGGCCCAGCGGGGTCGTTTCCTACTCGCGGACAAGGCCATACTCCTCAACTGTGACCAGATGTCGGCGTACGTGTTCGGATACTCAGGTAGGTACGCGTGAACGTGCCCAGGTGGCGGTTGTCCGATAGCCTGCGGGCCGTTACTGTCCGCGTTGGCGCGGCCCCCACCACGGCAGCAGCGGCGGAAGCTCGGCAAGCGGTCGGCGCGGCGGTTTCGGCGGCTGCGACTCGCCGTCGTCGCCGTCCCAGCGCCGGCCATACTGGTCGGGCAAGTCACCCCAGCCGAAGTACGGCATCGGCTCGGCAGGCAAACCGCCGAGCGTCTCCAGCGGGTCGATGCGGGACTCGGCGACCGTGCACAGATGCGCCCAGTCATCACCGAAGTCGAACACGTACGCGAACTGCTCGCCGCCACCCAGCCGACTCAGTTTGGTTCGGCCGCTGCCGATGCTGTCCTCGGGCGCCTCGCCATCCCACAGCTCAAGCGGCGTGACCTGGGTCTGGTCGGCCAGCGTGAACATGTGCATGTGGGCCAGGTCCCAGCGGGCAAACGCCAGATCGATCGCGTCAGCCAATTGGGCGAAGGTGTGTGACCGGCCCGCGGCGAAGATCCTGCCAGGTCGAGGCCATAGGTCGATGCCACGACCGGAGACCAGCTCAACCCGTATGGACAGCCAGGTACGCGCCACCGATCACCCTTCCATCGAGAACCGCTGTCTCCCGCTGAAGGCTACGCAACGTCACCGACAGCGGCCCCAGGCGGGGCCAGCGGTTGGGTACGTTCAGTCGTACCTACCTGTGCACCCGAACTCGTACGCCGACAGCAGAGGCTCTCATCGCCGGCCGAGACGAACTTCCGGCCAGCGACCCGGTAGACACCAATGCGTTCAGCATCGGCCACGTCAACGCCCCCGCGCAACGTCTGGCGACTGCCCGAGACAACGATGCTCCGTATCGAGCAGTTCGCGGCAGATCCGTGCACGTGAGCGTGGACTCTGCGAGGACCGTGAACCAAGGATCAGCGCTCAAGCGAGGTTTCACCTTCAGCTATCGTCGTCAGATGCCCGGTGCTCGCACCGCCGTGACCGCCCTTGTCGCCCTCACGGTCGTGGACGTCTTCCACACCATCGTCGCCCTCGCGGCGTACGAGCACCGGATCGGCGTAGTGACCCACGACGGGTCCGGCACGGTGGACATGCTTGACAGCATCGTGCCGCTTCGCGAGCTGTCCGCAGTGATGTTCTGCCTGCTGCTTCTCACGCTGCTTACCGCCTGGGCCGGCGTCGCCAACTGGGTCATCCGGGCCCGGCGCGCCGGACCACCGGTCGCACCCACAGCGCCAGTGGCGTGGTGGCGGGTGAGCGCGATCGTCGCCGTACCCCTCAACTTGATCGCAGCCGTGCAGTACCTGTCCGCCACCGCGAACGGAGGCGAGTACATGCGCACTGTCCTGGCCGAGACCACTCTGCTGCTGATTGCGGCATCCGTAGCACTCGTGACCACCACGACCGCCGGTATTCAGGTCGTCCGGGGCACCGGAGCACACCAGCAGCATAAAGCTGTTGCCGGAGCCACAACGGCGTAGTCGTCCGCGTGACGTACGGTCGGCCGCCCGGTCGGCGGCAGAAGCGGATGGCATGAGGCACCACTGTTCACCTCTCGGAAGAGGAGGTTGTTATGGAGCCGGGCCAGCCGCCCCAAGCTGCGATGGAGGCGGCGACGGCCGACCTGCTCCATCTGGGCTTCC
This sequence comes from Micromonospora sp. C51, assembly GCF_018070435.1. Classification (NCBI taxonomy): domain Bacteria; kingdom Bacillati; phylum Actinomycetota; class Actinomycetes; order Micromonosporales; family Micromonosporaceae; genus Micromonospora; species Micromonospora sp. C51. The sequence continues at coordinate 7,522 of NZ_JAGPXQ010000059.1, forward strand.
TGGAGATCCGGTTCTTCACCGCGCCACTGCTGGAAACCCATCCGGCGCACGCACTGGAGCGACGTCGTGAGCGCGCCAACATGATCGCCGACGTCTGCCACCAGCTTCCAGGACTCCTCGCGCCGCAACGACGTGATCAACTCGCCGACGGGCTGCGACACCTATGGCAAACGGCGAGTGCGACCAAGCGCCAGTGGCTGCGGTCCCGCTGGGACCACCTGAACTACGACCACCGCTGGCTGACCGAGGCCGCAACTGAACTGCCCAGCCCCGACGAGAACAACCGCAACTGTCGATCGCTGGTGCCGCCACCGGTTGAACCCTGAGCCCCTTGGTCTCGGACGGTGGCGAGATACCCGCGGCACGAGCGGACGAGCCGATCCCGCGATGGATGGCGCAGCGGATCAAGCGTTCTCGCCTCGGTGGTAAAGCCATTGACGCACTGCCGTGAGGTCGATGTCGGTCAGTCCCAGATGCGTGTCAACGCGGTGCAGCAGCGCCGGGTATGGGTGGTGTGCGGCAACCCATCGCCGGTCGGCGTCGGTGATCTCGTCGTCGAGCCAGACGAACGGACGATCTGCCGCCCAACGACGCGGTCTTCCAATGCACGCCGTACGGTGGTTCCTCGTCACCGTCGATCCAGTCGACCACGGGCAGTGCAGGCAGGCCGAGCCGAGGTGCCACTACCTCGTTCGCCTCCGCCATCCACGTACTCGCCCAGGCCAGTTCACCGGGCAAGGCGAGCTGCCGGCGACCGTCGTCGGGTGGGAGACGGTCCAGCAGAGGATTGCCGTAACAGTCGGGACCGTCTCCCATGCTGCCGCTGCGCTGACCCTCGGCACTGGCTGGCCGGGCACGGAACGGGATGAGCACGCCGTCGATGTCGACAAAGATCAGCGGTCGTCCGTCGCTGACAGACACCGCCAGACCGTACCGCTCATCGCCGGTCAGCGATCGTCCACGTCACGACCCGTATCTGACGCCGCGCCCGCCTGGCGGCAGAATAGTGCGCTCGATCTTGGTGCTGCGCGGTCAGACCTCGGTAGCGGCGCCGCGACGTCGTGGAGCATCTGGGTGGCGCGGGGGGCGGAGCTGAGCCGCTGTCACTCTCTTCCGGGACATCTATTAGACGCCACATAGTACCGGCCGTACTATGTGCCACATGGTAGTGAACGGCGAGTCGGGCGAGTCGGCCGAGCGGCAGGCCCAGCTCCTGCGCGGCTGCTTGGACATGTGCCTGCTTGCGCTACTTGCCGCCGAGCCTGCGCACGGCTACCAACTCGTCCGCCGACTCGACACCGCTGGATTCGGAACGGTCAGTTACGGCACCGTCTACCCGTTGATCACCCGACTGCACCGCTTGGGACTCGTGGCCAACGCGATGCAGCCCAGCCCCAACGGCCCGCCCCGCAAGGTCTACCGGCTCACGGACACCGGCCATGACCGACTGAGCGTCTGGCGCGAGCAGTGGGCCCAGTTCGCCAGCGTCGTGAACGAAACCCTCACCGTCCGTCCACCGAATCCAGGAGATGACCATGAGCACGTCGACGCCGGCCGTTGACCACCTCCTCGCCGCCGCAGACCGAGAATGGCGCGCTCTCGGCATTCACCGTCGTGACCGGGCGACTCTTGCTGCCGACCTGCGAAGCGAACTCGACGCCGCAACTGCCGACGGGATCGACCCTGCGGAGCTTCTCGGCACTGACCCCACCGGCTTCGCCCTGAGGATCGCCGAGGAAGCCGGCGTGCAGCGGATCCCACCGCGCTACGGCCAGGTGCTCGGCGTGGCCAGCGCGGGCGCAGTGCTCTCCCTCATCTCGGGATACATCCTGGTCATCGGCCTGCACCAGGCATTCGTGGCGGCATTCGACCTGCCGCGCGATGTGCGCGTACCGGTGTGGCTTGCCGCTGGGATCTTCTACGGCTCCGTCGCAGCGGTCGTCGTCGCCGGCGCCGTCCTCGCCGTGCGCATCGCCCTGCGCGAGGTACCCCGCATCCGACACACCGCCACGCGAATGACACTGCTCCTGCCACCCACGATCGCCGCCGCGATCGCCGCCGCAGCGGCATTCGGCTGGGCGCTCGACTTCCCGCTCACCCCACTGGCGATCGGAACCGAAGCGACGATCGTCCTCGCCGCCTTCCTCGCCGCAACGGCGCTGGCCCGCCGCAAGTCGGTCACATCGGCGGGCTAAGCCAGCCGATGTGACGCATCAGCAAGGGGCGAGGCAGTCACGCGTCGGCTCAACCCCGGAGCGTGCCCCGATTTTCCAAGCACCTGCACTATCGCCAGAACCTGCACCGGCGAGGCAGCCGGTCAGATGCCGTGACGGTGCGTCGCGAGCGACCCGCGGCAGATCAGGATGTGTGATCTTGGCGGTTTGGCTGGCAAGTGCGGTGACCTCAGGTCGCGTCGAGAAGGTCCCACCGGTTGCCGGAGATGTCGAGGAAGACCGCGACCCGGCCATAGGGCTCGGTGCGCGGTTCCCGGACGAAGGTGACACCGGCCTCTGTCATCCGTCGGTATGCGGCGTCGAAGTCGTCGACGCGCAGGAAGAACCCGACCCGGCCGGCTACCTGGTTACCGACAGCGGCACGCTGGTGTGCTCCGTCGGCGCGGGCGAGCAGAATCCCGGTCTGGGCACCCGGGGGCCGCACGACGACCCACCGCTTGGGTCGCCCGTCGTTGGTCAGCGACGGGAGTCCTCGACGAGGTCGAAGCCGAGCATGTCGATGAAGAACGCGATCGCCGGGTCGTACTCCTCGACAACCAGGGCAACCAAGTCGATCTGCACCACGGCAGCGTACGCGGGGTCGCCTCCTGCTCGCCGCTCGCGCGCACCACCACGGCAAGAGTGGGTGTCGTTGGTGAGCAACCCATCGGTCTGTGGGCTGCTGAGGTCGCGCTTGAGTTTGTGTTACGGCCGGTTTGGTCCGTGCTTGAACAGCCGATCGATGTGATCGGTGAGAATACGCAGTGCGGCTGCGCCGTCTCGTTGCCCGCCGAGCACGCTTGAGCCGAGGCCGTTGGTGAGGGCGAGGAGTCCGGCGGCGGTTGTCGCCGGGTTCAGGGTGGTGTCGATCTGGTCGGCCTGCTGCGCGGTGGTCAGTTGCCCGGTGAGCAGTCGTTCGACCTTGTCCGGGTAGGTGGCGCCGTGCCGGGTGGCGAGGTCGGGGTCGGTGAAGACCAAGGTGTAGTAGCCGGTGTAGGCCCTGGTCAAGTCAAGGCTCTCGGCGTCGGTGGGCAGGATCGCGGTGAGTGTGCCGTAGACGACGTTGCGGGGGGTCACCGGTCCCAGGGCTTGATCCTCCTCGGCGAGACAGCCCGGGTGGGCCAGTTATGGCGGTCCTGGTGGAACCGATCTCGTCCGTCATAGCCGGAGCTCGCTTGCCGCCGTGCGCCGTGTTCGGGCGGTGGGGCCATGCTGGAGCAGATTCGCCTGAGTAATCGGCGGGCAGCTCGCACGTGCGGTCTCGCCTGTTGTCGGAGTCAGATGAGTTCCTGTAGCGGGTCGTGATCGGGTGTGGGTGGTCCGGGATTGAGCGGCCCGGGTTCCTCGTCGGTGGTGGGGAGATCGGCCAGTCGCAGCCGGTGGCCTCCGTTCCCGACGAGTCGCCAGACGGGGCCGGCGGGGCCGTGGCCGTTGACGCGGTCGCGGGCGCAGGTGGCGATGGTGAGGGTGGCCAGGGCGGCGGCGATGCGGTGGTCGCGGCCGGCGGACTCAACCAGCCTGTGGTGGAAATGGCGTTCCCGTTCCCGGGTGGGTAGGGAGAACAGCAGGGTGTAGTCGGGGCCGCCGTCGTTGCGGAGTCGGCGGTAGGGCTCCAGTTTGTCGCGTAGCCGTGTGTGGTGTTCGGTGCCGCGGTCGTGTTCGAGCCAGAAGCCGACGTGGTGGTGGCCGGTGGTCCAGACGCCGTGGCCGTCGGGCCGTATACGGCGGCCGAACGCGGCGGTGGTCTGCTGCTCGGACCACCAGCGGGTCAGCCGGGACTGCGGGTGGGATCGGCTGTGGACGAGCAGGTCGATGAAGAACTGGTTGGTTTCGATGGTGTGTCGGCGGGTGCGGTCGGACAGGACACGGTCGGCGGCGAGGGCGACCGCTTTCGGGGTGGGTGGGGTCTCGCCGCGGGCGAGGGCGACCAGGCGGGCCGACAGTCGACCGGGCACCCAGTAGACGTGGGTGGGTTGGCCGGGATGGGCGCGCAGCACGCGGTTGATGAAGTCCATGCGGCGCAGCGTGTAGAGGCGGTGGCCGCATGTGATCGGCGAGTCGAACAGCACTGCGGCGATCTGCTCGGTGGTGAGGGCGGTGTGGTCGGACAGGAGGAAGGCGATGACCCGGTCGCGTGGCCGCAGCCGGGCAGAGATGTCGGCCAGGGTCGCCGGCGTACGCCGGACCGGTGTGCGGGGGAGAGGAGGCGATGGGCCGCCCCCCGGTCGGAGAGTGTCCCCCCGGAGGGACTGTCGGGACGGTTGACCATCGGGCATTCATGCACCTACCTGCACTGTTGGGCGTTCGAGGGTGAGCGAGGGCCGGCCGGGTCTGCACCGGGGTGCGGACCAGCACCCACCCGCCGCCTAGCCGGGGGAATCCCGCCTGGCGGCAACGGACGGGGTTCACCGGCGGCGGTGGGTGTCGGCCTGGGTGGCCAGCCGTGTGGCGAGTTGCTCGATCGCCGTGGGATCGCCTGCGCCGCCGCTGGCCGCGGCGCAGGCGGCCCGGATCTGGTCGGCCGCGCCGATGATCGGGCGGGGTGGTCGGGTGTGCAGGGTGAACGCGGCGGTTTCCCGGTTGCCGATCACGAGGCGGGCGGCGGCCTGGTAGGCGTCGAGGTGGCTGAGGTCGTGGTCGGACAGTTCGGGGAACATGTGCCGGGCCATCTGGTGGGCGTCCTCGGGTGCCACGTTGAAGGTGACTTTGTTGCGGGCGTTCGCGGACAGGGCCAGTTGGGTGGGGCGGGGGAGTTGAGCGAGGTCCTGGTGAGCCAGGACGAGACTCATCCGGTAGCCGCGGGCTTCGGCGAGCATGTCGTCGACGGAGCCGGGCAGGTTCAGGAAGTTGTGGCATTCGTCGATCACGACGGTGCAGTCGCGTCGCTGGTGTTCGGGGAGTTTCGCGCGGGCGGTGGCGGCCTGCCAGGCGCGGGCCAGGATGAACGAGCCCATCAGCCGGGAGGTGTCCTCGCCGAGTTGGCCCTTGGGTAGGCGGGCGAGGAGGATCCCGCCGCTGTTGAGTAGCCGTCCCATGTCGAACGACGACCGTGGTGTGCCGAGGGTGCGGCGGGGGAAGTCCCGCAGCAGGAACGCGCGGAGGCGGGCCATGACGGGGCCGATGACTTGTGCCCGTACGGGTGGGGGCATGGACTCGTACCAGGTCCAGTAGCCGAGGAGGCCTTCCGGGTCGTCGAGGCCTTCGGTGAAGGCGAGGCGGAACTGTTTGTCGTTGAGCAGCGGCGGGACCAGGGCGAGGGTGGCGTTGGCCTTGCGCATCAGGGTCAGGCAGGCCACGCGCAGGGTGTCGTCGATGCGGGGCCCCCAGTGCCGTTGGAAGATTTTGGAGAAGATGGAGACGACGTTGTCCACGGCGAGGTCGTGGTCGTCGCCGGACAGGGGGTTGAAGTAGCCGCCCTGGGTTTGGTCGGGGTCGATGAGCACCACCCGGTCGGCGACGTGCGGGTTGAGCCGGTCGAGGACGTCGGTGACCAGGTCGCCTTTGGGGTCGATGACGACGACGCCGCGGTGGGCGGCCACGTCGTCGAGGATCATGTTGACCAGCAGGGTGCTCTTCCCGACGCCGGTGGAGCCGAGGACGTGCAGGTGTTGGCGGGCGTCGACGACGGGCAGCCCGACGGCGTGGCCGCCGATCTGCGCCCGGCCGAGCTGTTTGACGCCCCGGCCGCCGGTGGTGGGAACGTCGACCGGCACCGGCATCGGTTTGGCGCGGGCCCGCAGCAGACCGGGCACCGCCACGTCGCAGGGCAGGGCGGCCACGGCGGCGAGTTCCGCGGCGCCGAGCAGGTAGCCGGTGCGCAGTGGCCGGTTCGCCAACACGGTGGCGGGTTGGGTGAGGCGGACGCGGCGTAGTCGCTGCCGGGCGGTGTAGAGGCCGTAGGCGGAGGCGACACCGTCGGCGAGGGTCGCCAACCGGGCCCGCAGGTTCTCCTCACGGGCTTGGCGGGGGTTGGTGTGGGCGATGCCGTAGCGGATGGACGTTTCCCACAGCTGCCCGCAGGCCAGCTTGTCCACGGCGGCGCGGGCGTCGCGGTCTCGTTCCGGGTCACCGACCGGCGGCCGGTAGGCGGTGGTCCGGCTGCCCGCCGTGGGGCAGGTCGGGCCGGGCGTGAGGAGACCGAACAGTCCTTCCAGCCAAGCCGACGGGTCGAGAACGCCGGGGGTGCGCTGGCCGGTGCGCAGGGCCGCGGTGCCGGCGCGCAGCCGGCGGATCTGCCGGGGTGTGGCGGGGCGGGCGAGGATCTGCACGCAGGCGTACTCGTGGTCGCGCAGCCCCGACAGCGCGGAGATCAGAGGGCGTAGTGGGTCGGTGTCGTGGTCGGTGACGATCGGGTACCACGCCGGCAGGGTGGGTCTCAGGGCGCGGCCCTCGCAGAGGACGCCGGTAGGGATGGGTTCTGTGGCGTCGGTGACAGTGGTGGTGGCGCCGGGCCAGGCGCCGGCGGTCGCGGCGAGGACCGGTCCGGTCGCGACGGTGCCGGGCAGCCAGATGGTGATGGTCAGCTGCCGGCCCGCCCACCGGTACTCGTAGCCGACGTGCGGGGTGCCGTAGAGCCACCGTCGCCAGCCGGCCGGCCGCAGGATCTCCGCGCAGGTCGCCCACCACCTCACGGCACTGTCCGGCTCCACCTGCGGCGGTGGGGTGATGGTGACCTGCTGGGCGTGCCGCTGCCAGCGCCTTTGCCGCCAGATCTGCAGCTGGCCGTGGGCGACGACCGCGACCACAGCTGCCGCGGCGGCGATGGCGGCGAGCCACGGCCGGGCCACCATCCACCCGACCGCGGCGCCGATCGTCTCGGCGACCGGGTTGGTCGGCGTGACAGACTCTGGCAGCGGCGGGGCGGGTGCGGCTTGCCAGGTCACGACTCGTCCTGCAGATCGGTCGTGCCGGTGACGCACAGCTCGTGTTCTCGGTAGGAGGACACGGCGTGGCTGGCCACCCGGTTGGCACCGGAGAGCAGGAGTCCTTCGCCGCGTTGGGCGGACAGCAGCATCCGCGCTTCCCCTCCGGTGAGGTGGAAGCTGTCGGCGACGGCGGCGATCGCCTGCGGGGCTTGGCGCATCAGCACCTGGGTGGCGCTGTTGGCGATCACGGCCTGCCCGAGGTCGGAGCCGAGCAGGTCGGCGGCGTCCTGCGTGATCACCGACAGGCCGGCGCGGCGTTTGCGGGCCGCTTTCGCCAGCCGGTTCAGAAACCGCACGCCCTCACCGTCGCGCAGCAGGGTCCAGGCCTCGTCGACGATGACCAGCCGACGCGGGTCCCCGGTCGGACCGGTGGCGGGTGGGGCGTCCACGATCCGCCAGATCGCGTCCAAGGCAAGGAGCATTCCGACGGGGCGCAGCTCGTCGGCGAGGTGCCGGGTCGACCACACCACCAGATGCCCGACAGGGTGGGTGGTGGTGGGTCCGGCGAACAGGTGACTGAAACTGCCGGTCGTCCACGGCGACAGCCGAGCAGCGAGAGTGACCGCCGGCGGCGAGCCGTCGGCCTCCAGGGCGGCGGCCACGTCACGCAGCAACGGCGCCGGCCGCGCCCAGGTGCCCGGGTCGTTGGTGACACCCGCCTCCAGGTAGGCGGTGTTGACGGCCCGGTCGAAGGCGGCACGTTCGGCCGGATCCATGCCACCGTCCTGCCCGCCGCCGAGGAGCACGGTGACCAGGGTGTGGGCGAACAGAGCTCGCCGGGTACGCGCGTCGGGCCGCCGGTCGTCGGCGGCGATGTCGAACGGGTTGAGCCGCACGTCGGGGGCGCCGAGGTTGATCACGGTGCCGCCGACCGCCTCGGCGAGCCGCCGATACTCGTCCTCCGGGTCGATGACGTGGACCTGCACCCCGTCATACAGGCTCCGCAACGTCTCCAGCTTGATCATGTAGCTTTTGCCCGCGCCGGAACGGGCCAGCACCACACTGTTGTGGTTGTCGGCCGCCCACCGGTCATGCCACACGATCCCGTTGGTGACCGTGTTCAACCCGTACAGGACACCGGAGGCGGTGGGCGGATCCCCCGGCAGCGGCGCGGGCAGGTCAGCGGAGGCCAGGGGCATGCCCGCGGCGAGGCTGTCGGTGTCGAACACCCGCCGCATCCCGATGCTGTCCACCCCGAGCGGCAGGGTGGACGTCCACGCCGGCAGCTGCCGCCAGGTCGCCGCAACCGTGTCGAGCATGACCGACGCGGCGGTGGCCCGCACATGCGCCACCGACTCGGTCAACTCCTCCAAACTCGTCGCGTGCACAGCGATGTAGTGCGCGACCCGGAACAGACGACTCGCACCCCGCGCCACCCGGTCGGCCAGCTCGGCGGCATCCGCGGCGGCGGCCTCGGTGGTCGGGTCGTCGAGACGGCCGTGCTCGGCATCCGAGCGTCGGGAGGATTCGAGGCGGGCACGCTGGCGGCGCAGCCGGGACGCGGCCACCTGCGGATCGAGCGGTTCGATGTGGATGACGACGTCGGCGCGGCCGGGCCAGCCGGTCAGCGGGGACAGCCAGCCTGCGCCGACCTCCGCGGGATAGCCGTTGACCAGCAGCGTCGAGGTGTAGCCGTCGCCGACCTTCAGGTAGCGGGGGGTCACCTTGACGCTGGCCGGGCCGATCAACGCGGCCAGGGCGTCGACCTGGGATCCTGTCGGCCCTGCCGGCGGTGCGGCCGGCTGGGGTGTGCGGGTGGGAAGCAGTGCGCGTAGCACGTTTCGGAGCGTCATTGTTGCCCTCCGGTGACCGGCTGGTCCGGCAGCGCCCGCTCCCCGGACAGGGGGAGGGTGTAGGGGTCGACCGCGGCGGCGAGCACGGCGGCGACCGCCGGCCCGTCCAGAACCCGGGTGGTGGCGCCCACGCCCTGCAACGCGGCGGCGGTGTGCTCGGCGGCCCGCAGCACATCGGTGTCGCGGCGGGCGCCGGTGGCGGTGTGGACGATGGTCACCGTTCGCCACAGCGGCTGCCGCTCCTCCTCCACGTCGAGGAGAAACTCGGCGTAGTCGGCGGCGGCGTCCGCCAACGCCGGATGAGGCAGCAGATCGGCGGCGTCGGCGATGCGCTGCGCATGCCCGGCCAGGTCCACCGGCTGCGTGGATACCACGATCTGCACCGGCGCGGTCAGACTGTTCAACCAGCGGGCGTAGGCGCCGACCAGCGCCGCCTGCTCCGCCGGCGTCCGCAAACCCAGGTTCACCGTGGTCACCGCGACCAGGGCGGCGCTGGTCCCGCCCAGGTCCACCACCCCGTTGGCGGCGATCGCCCGCGCCGGCAGCCGCAACAGGGCCGGTGGCGTCAGGTCACCGGCGGCCCCGACCGGGCTCGGCGCCCACCGCGGCGCCTTCCCGCCGGGCGCGGGAACCTGCCGGCGCGGGGTGCGCGAGCCCCTGGCCGCCGCGAGGAGCCACGCGTCCAGGCCCAGGCCGTCACGGCGACCCAACGCCAGGACCGTGGCCGCGCCGAGCAGCGGAATCACGGCGGCAAGGAGGATCGGCATCGGCACATGGCCCAGCAGGGCCCGCCACAGCAGGTACGCCACCGCGGCAGCGGTGGCCAGGATGGCCACCTGCCGCGGGCTCAGCTGGTACAGCAGACGATCCGGGGCCTCAATGTCCGCCGGAATACGAGCACGAAGATCAACATCAGACATGGGAAACACCAATCCTTGGCATCGAAGGGGTCAGCCCGGCCAGCCGGCGCCGCTGCTGTCGCGGCCGGCAGCCGGCCGAGGTGAAGGCCGCGGTCGTGACCGGGTAGTGGCTGCGGCACGTGCTGCCGCTGAGTTGCGGGTAATCCGAGGTCCGTAGGTGGGCACCGACGGCCATCCGGTGCCGCTGGCCGTTCGCGCGGACTCAGGGACAGCAGAGAGCACCGGCGGCACGCGCGGGCCTGGCATCGACTCGGCCGACCGGCCCGTCCCGGACGCTCGCCGAGACGCGCCGCTCGGCCAGCCGGTGCCGGATTCGGTGTAGGCCCACCAGCGACGCCACCGCGGCATCCGCTGCGGCATCGCCGTCGCCGGAGTCCGCCCCGCCGGCACCCTCCGCACCCCGGCCCCAGGCGGGGCCTGGGACGGACTGGCAGGCGTCGAGGCCGCAGCAGTTCGCGGCGGACGACGCGCCAGCGGACCGGGCCCGGCACCACTGCGGACCCCTACGGGCTGCGGCAGCGGCACTCCTCCGGAACGGGCAGCCAGGTTCCCGGCACGGCGTGTCCGGCCGACGGCGGCTCCCGCCGCAGCACGCCCCGCGCCACCCCACAGGCCCCCGGTGAGGGCGCGGCCGAGTTGCTGGACGATGGCGACCCGGACGAACGCGCCGACCACGTTGCGGGACTGCCCACCCGTGACGTACCGGCGCACCAGACCCGGGATCCGCGTCACCGCCAGCAGCAGGCAGCAGACGATGAACAGGTTGAGCGTGCCCGTCGGATCGTTCGGCAGACCCAGGGCGGGCAGATTCGCAGTCGGGCTGACGAACACCGTCAACCCGGCGTGCAACGCGATGCCCTGACCGCCGACTGTGGCGAACACGCCGAGGAAAGCCCGCCACCACAACTTTGCAGCCGGCTCGGTCCATGGTGTGCCGTGGCAGGCCAACGCTGCCGGTGCGAGACCAACGAGGATCACCAGCAGGCCCAGCCGCAGCACCCAACCGACCATGATCATGGCGGCGAGAACAGCGATGACCACGCCGATGACGAGCGTGAGCAGGGCGTTGGCCGGATTGGTCAACGCGTCGACGATCGTGCGACGCAACTGGTCCAGCGAGCCATCGGTGGTGACCGACTCACCGATGAGCGCCTGGATCAGCGCGTTACCCAGCGCGATGAGTTCCCGGCACATCGGCATCGCGAAGTTCGCGCCGATGACGCCGATCAGCAGACGGGGCGCGAGTTCCGCGACGCCGTAGCGGGCCTGCACGCTGTCGCGGGCCATGACCACCACACCGCAGGCGACGATCGCCACCACATAGCAGGTGTTGGCGATGACCAGTGCGCGGGTGCTGATCGTCTGGACCTGCGGCAGGGCGGTCACGTCCGGCACGACGAGGAACGCCCAGGACAGCAACCGCCACAGGGCGTCGATGACGTCCGCGACCCGTGCCGCGATCCACTCCAGGACCCTGTCCAGCACCGCCGCGATGGTGAACGGGTTGTACATCAGTTCGTCCCGAGGATGCCGCGCAGGATGCTCATCAGCACCGGCGCGAGCACCGCCAGGCCGTAGCCGGTCGCGGCACCCTTCAGCGCACCCTTGGCCTTCTCCACCTGACCGGGGTCACCACCGGCCATCAGATACAGGGCACCGCCGTAGGTGAGGAACAACGTGGCGACGCCGACGAGGATGCCGACGATCCAGGCGATGAGGTTGTTGATGACGGTGTCCAGGCTGTTGACCGCCAGCAGTTCTGGCGGCCCAGCCTGAGCCGCACCCGCCGTGCCGGCGACAACACCGGCGACGATCACGGTGGACAGGAACAGACGGGACAGGACACGGCGCATCTGGTCTTCACCTCCCACCCCGCCAGGCGGCGGGGCATGCGCGAAAGCCGATAGGGGAGGCGCCGCCCGCACGGGCGGAGACCGTGGAAGCACTCTCCTTCCACACCAGGTTCGGAAATTGTGGTGAGCACGGACCGACGCCGGGCCGAGTCACCACCCACACCGGGCGGCGCCCAAGACCGCCCGCAAACCCGGCTGGCATGCCAGGGTGGATCGGTCTTGTGACCGCCAAAAGCCGCTGTCGGCCGCGAACTGCGGGGACCTGGCACCCAACAGCGGCCAACGGCTACCCAACTGTTGGGGCGTCTCCTCGAGACCGGGACATGCATCGGACTCGGTGGACTTGCGCACGTGCGCCTGCCCCCGCCTTCGCGCAGCGACCTTCTCCAACTGCGGCGGTCCCTGTGAGGAAGTTGCTGACAGTGGAGGATCTGTGGTGGTGGCGGTGCTGCTTTTCGACGATCCGGGGGCACACAATGCGTACATGGCCCATCACGACAAGCGAGTGTCTGAGCACCTGCTGATCACCGTCGAGCAGCAGGACGATCCCGTGTCGGCGGTGTCCGAGGACGATGCCCGACGCCGCTCGGTCGCCTATCCCACACTGATGTGGAGCGCGCCGGTCTTCGGCTGTGCCGAGGAGGTCGACGGCCGGTGGCGGATCGTGCGGCTTGACGCCGACGAGCCGCAGCATGCCCGCGACAGCCTCGCGTCCCACTTCCGAAAGCTGTTCAGCGAGACGCCGCCGACCGCCGAAAGCGCGGCCGTGCGGGCGGCGTACGAGACGGCGTACGAGGTGCTCGACTGGGAGCCGGTCAATGAGCTGACCGTCAGTGGCCGTCGTTACCGGATCATCCGGGCGCAGCCGTTCATCCGGATGGGACCGGACGGACCGGAGCCGCCCCGGCCCACCGACGCGGACCCGTACCCGCCGGGCAAGGCGCAGCAGACCACGTCGCCGATGGACGGATTCGTCATCGACCCGGCCGCGGGCACCGGGCTCACCAACGCCCTCGTGCGGATGGAACTGGTTTCGGCGTCCTACCCGGCGACGTCCTTCCCCGAGGACGTGTACGCCGACTCTTGCCGGGCGCTGGTGACGCACCCGAACGTGGTGCTGCTCCCGGTCGGGTTCACCGTCGGGGAACACGTCGACGGCAGGTGGCGACCCCGGTCGTTCACCACGTACCCGACGCCGCAGGCCGCCCGGGACGCGGAGTCCTTCGCCATCGCCGACATTCCACGCGACGCCAACACCCCGATGGAGGAACTGATGGCGGCTTACGCGCGCGCCCGCGCGGCGCACCGTCCGCCACGCACCGACGACTTCGAGGTGGGCGGTGTGCCGTGCCGGGTGACCCGGGTCGAAACCTTCATCCGGTACGGCCCGGACGGTCCGGAAGGACCCCGCCCCTCAGACCACGACCCGCTACCACCGCCAGCCAGCCAGGTCGAACAACTCCGCGCGCAGGGCCTGATGCCCGAACCAGACTGACCCGATAACGGCAGGCATTCGGCGGCAGGTACGCCGTAGGCCCGCCGGGACCGCAGGCGGCGCCCGTCACGCCCTGCGGCCCGCCTGCCGTGACGGTAGACGTCCCCAACCCGACGTCGAGGTCGGCCCTGTCGTTGACCTTGCTGCTACCAGGGGACGACGGTGTAGTTCTTGAGTAGGACGCCGTGTAGTGGTGTGCCGGTTTCGCCGCTGATGATGGGGTGGTAGATGCGGGCTGCGGCGTCGGTGACGTCCAGTGGTGGTTGCCAGCCGGTGGCGGCGCGGTGGGTTTTGATGGTGGTGGGGTTTTCGTCGGTGATCCAGCCGGTGTCGACGGCGCTCATGTGGACGTGGTGTTGGGCGAGGTCGGTGGCGCCGACGCGGGTGAGCATGTTGAGGGCGGCTTTGCTGATGCTGGTGTGGGGGTGTCGGGTGGGGCCGGTGCTGTTTTCGGAGAACCAGCCTTCGCGGCCGGTCACGTTGACCACGTATCGGTGGTTGTGGCCGGGTGCGGTGAGGGCGGGGCGGAGTCGGTCGAGTAGGAGGAACGGTGCGATGACGTTGACGAGTTGCACTTCCAGGAGTTCGACGGGGTCGATCTGGCCGATGGTGGCGGTCCAGGAGTTCGTGGTGCCGGGGACGACCAGGGCGCCGGTGGCGTCGATGATGGAGGTCAGCTCGCGGCGGGGTGTTTCCGGGAGGGCGGCGAGGCGGGCGCTCCAGTCGGGTGGTGCGGCGCCGGGTCGGAATCCGGTGGCGGATTCGATGGCGACTCTGGTGGGGGCGGCGTGTAGTTCTGCGGCGATGAGGGGCTGGTAGGCCCATTCCGGTCGGCGTACGGTCTGGGCGGCGTTGTTGATGAGGATGTCGAGTCGGGGTGCGTCGTCGGTCAGTCGTTGGGCGACGTCGAGGACTTGGCGGGGGTCGCGGAGGTCTGCGCCGATGATGCGCAGTGACGGGAGCCAGTCGGTGGCGTCGGGTTGGTGGGCGTAGCGGCGGGCGGCGTCGGTGGGGAATCGGGTCACGACGGTGACGGTGGCGCCGTCGCGGAGGAGTTTCAGCGCGGTCTGGAAGCCGATTTTGACCCGGCCGCCGGTGACCACGGCGCGGCGGCCGGTCAGGTCGGTGCGGGCGTGCCGGTGCTGGCGGTGCAGGTCCGCGCAGGTGGGGCAGAGCGCGTGGTAGAAGGCGTCGACGGTGCGGAACCGGTCGCGGCAGGCGTAACAGCGGCGCTCCCGCCGGGTGCGTCCGACCCCGGCCGTGTGGGGCAGGTCGGTGAGTTCTTTGACCGGTACGCCTTCGGTGCGGTCGGCGGCGGCGGTGGCGGCGTCGGCGACGACGGCCCGGTCAGCGGCGGCGGTCTTGCGCCGTCGATCTGCGCGCCGTTGGCGCTGCGCGTCCTTGAGCAGCCCGTCCACGGCGCGTTGGACTCGTTGCCGGACCGGGTCGTCGACGGGCAATGCGCGGATCTCGCCGAGCACCCGCAGGGCCTGCTCGACCTCGGCGCTGTCCATCATTCCTCCCAACCCGTCGGCGTGGTCGGACCGGATTCGAACCGGTGTCCTCCGCCTTGAGAGGGCGGCGCGTCGACCTCTGCGCTACCGACCACGCGAGGGGGGTGGGGCCCGACCGGACTCGAACCGGCATCCTCCGCCATGTAATAGCGACGCGACTACCTCTGCGCTACGGGCCCCACCACGACGCATCGTAGCGACGCCGATCACCATGCCGCCAACCGTTTACGCCTGCATGGTGTTGACCTCGACCGGCGCTGCCCGTGCGTCGACGTGCCGCCATATCGTGACCGAGGACCGCCCTGCGGCGTCCGAGAGCTCGAGGACGGCGAGGGTGATTAGGACCACGGTAGGCGACGGGGGTACCCGTCGGTGACGGCGCGGATCTCGGCGACGGCGTCGCGCCAGTGCATCGACTGGCGTTCGGTGCCGAAGTGGAGGTGTTCGGCGCAGAACCAGTAGGCGTTTTCCGGGTGGCCGACCCAGCCGACGGCTCTGCGCGCTTCGAGTCCTGCTCTCTCATGGTCGTTGACGGCGAAGTTCACCACGGTGAATTGGGCAGCGCTGTCGGTTGATCCACAGACGAGGCACAGCGGTGGCTTCATGAAAGCAAGTGTCGCAGCTTCGATCCGCATCTCTGCACCAGGTTTCCGAGGGAGGGGCGCTCCGCTGGTGTAGGTCCGCACCAGCGTTGTCGCCGGCGGTTGCCCTGATCAGGGACGGCGTGATCGGTTTTCGCGGTCACGTCGCTGGGTTCTTCTGAAGATTGCGTCGCTTACCGCGTCTTCCGGCCGGGACAGCATCGATCGGCGACGAAGTGGCTGCCGCGGAGCGTGTTGAAGCCGCTGCTGGACGCGGGATACCGGCTGTAGGCCCGTCTCCGTGCCCAGCTTGCTGCCGTAGACCTGCCGCACCATGCGGCGATGGTGGCGAAGCCCTGGCGGGCCGCCGGGGATTGCCGAATCGGACCAGGTTCCGGCGGACGGCTTCGGGGGTGAGTGCGAGTTCGGCGGCGATGTCGCTGGCGGAGCGCTGCCGTACTTCGCTCTACTCGCGCAGCGAACCAGCAGTGCCAGCGCTGAATGGTCGGGTCGGCGTAGGCAGCCACGGCAGCGCGGCGATCAGGCGGCTGCCAGGAGCGAAGCAGCAGATCGTTCGCGTGGATCTCAGGCTGCGCCGGCGCCGCCATAGGGCTTCCCTTCGGCGGCCGGCGGACGGCACATGGCTCGGCCGTTGCTGCTCTGGACGACATCACCACCGAGAGGGCCTGTGCCGCATTCCCGGGTGGGCCTATTCGCCGGGCCATGCCCTCAGCGTGGTCCGATGGATGGGTTTGGCGGGATGTGGCCGTAGCCGCACGTGGGCGAGTTCGCCCTTGCGGATGGCGTTGATCAGGCGTTTTTCGGCTTGGTCGCGCCAGTGTGAGGCGAGTTGGCCGTGGATGCCGCGGCGGGCGGCGGCGACCTGGACGGTGACGCCTTCAAGTCGGGTTTCGGCGATGATGTTCGCGTCGTCGGCGTCGATCACGCCGATGGCAACGGCCCGTGCGAGGACGAAGTCGGGGTGGTCCCACGGCTGTAGTGGTGTGCGGGGACCGGCAGGTTCGCTGTCGAGTGGATCGGTGGTGACGTCGGCGTAGCGAATCTTGAGTCCGGCACGTTCGGCGGCGTCGAGCATGCGCCCGAGAACGCGGCGCTGGTCGGCGTCGACGCGTTCCAGGAGTTGTTCCCAGAAGGTCTTGAGCATCTCCGCGTCGATGTCCTCGACGTCGCGGTGGAAACCGCGGGTGATGTTACCGGCCCGCTTGCGTAGGCCAGGTAGGGCGATGCCGATCGCGCCGATGCCCCAGCCGGCGCCGTCACGGCGGGCCCGTACGACCAACTCCCGCCACACCGTGTCGCGGACCTGCGGTGCGGTGTCGCGGTTCAGCAGAAATGCCTTCAGTTCGTCGAGGGCCATGAGTCGCTGCGGGCAGCCGGGGATGCCGCGGCCGTCGAAGGCGATCGGCACGGGCCGCCGGACGAGGAGATCGAAAGCGCGTTGGTGGGCGTCGAGCGGCGACAGGCGGCTGGAGGTGGACGGCATGAACCTCTCCCGAGGGCTCCGAAGCGCCGTACCGACTGGCACGGCCACGCTCATCCACTCACACCCACCCAACAGCACTCGGTGTTCGCCGATGGATGGTGAGTGGTGGGTGTATCGGGTACGGGCGTGTTGGGTGCAGGTCGGGTCCCTGACCGCTCGACGGTCCGGCGCAGCTCACGAACGGCCGGAGTTCACGCGCGTGGCCAACGCCGGCTGTTGGTGCAGCTCAAGGCCCTGTTGGCCGCTGTTGGCCAGGTTCTTGTCCAACAGCGGCAGCGGCTGGGTTTCTTGCTGTCTCGCCGGGTGTACACGGTCGACGCGACAGAGCGCACCGCCCGGAGCTCGGGTCTGCCAGCGGGCGGTGTCGCCAGAAGAGTCGACCCTGCCGATCGGCTGACTGCCTAAGGCGGGGCGGGGCATCGCCTGTTGGGCGGGCTGTCTCATGCCGTTGGGTGGCGCCAGGCCGCCGTTGGGCTGAACCAGCCCGGACTCTGGGCAAGACATTGGGTCGAGCGGCCCGACCCACCTGGCGGCCTGTTGGCCAACGGTCCTGCCGGCCCGCGTCGCTGTTGGGTGCTGTTGGCCGGGAGAGCCGGGCAGCCCCCCGCACATCGGGGCCTGGTTGCCCTATTGGGAGTCGTGAGCACGGGCCAGCCGGTGGAAGCCACCCGCCGATGACCGAACCCTTCGCAACACCCGCACACCCCGGCGAGTCGCCTCAGCCGCGACGCGGCGAACAAGCGAGTCGCGACACACCCCCGCCCGATGGGGTCGCGTACCGCGACTTCCTCCGGGTGGACCTCACCGCCGGTCCGCCGGTGCCGATCTCGATCTGGCGTGCTGTCGGCACGGACGGCGACAACGAAGAAACGATTCACCAGCGGTTGGCGCGTCGCATCGTTGTGACCTACAGCCGCCGCGACGGGACTGTGGTCGACTTCGACGGCGACCCCGGCCTGCGGGAAGCCGCTGCGGCGACCGGCCGCCTGTACCTGCCGGTGACTCAGCCCGCCGACCTCGCCGACATCGACGCCGTCCAGGTGGACCTGGTCGTGCTGCGGTGGCCTCGACCACACCTGGCGGTCGAGGCTGGGGCGGATCTGTTCCGCGCGTTCCGGCTGGTGGTCACCCCGGACGGCTTCGCCGTGCTCATCGTCGACCCGACCCAGGACGGCGGCAGCTACCCCGAACAGGCTCGCCGGTTGATCCCCGAAGCCCGCTCCGGCGGCATGCGCTACCTGCAACGCATCATCGTGATCACCGTCCCCACCGCTGTCACCAGCGGCGACACCGCGCCCGAGGACGACACCACCTCCGGGGATACGGAGACCGGACGTCCTGTGCGCGTCGATGTCCTCGTGTTCGTGGTGGCGGGTGGCCGCCGTGGCTGACTGGCAGGTCAGCGCGTCGTTGATGTCGGTGCCGCAGCGGTCTGTGTGGCTGCTCGGGCAACGCCCGGTCGCCGTCCAACGGCGCGGGAAGTACGTCCCCGGCTCGGCCGCGCATCCGCAACGGATGTGGCCCGACCTGGCCACCGCCGCGATCATCCGATACAGCCAGCCTGGAGACCTGGTCCTCGACCCCCTGGCCGGTGTCGGCACCACGCTGATCGAAGCGGTGGCGGCGGGTCGCGACACGATCGGGGTCGAGTACGAGCCGGACTGGGTGCGGCTGGCCCAAGCGAACCTGCACCGCGCGAACCAGGCCGGCGGCACCGGGCAGGGCATGGTCCTGGCCGGCGACGCGACCGCCCTGTCGGACGTGCTGCCGTCGGCGCTGCGGGGACGTGTCGCGCTGGTGGTGACCTCACCGCCGCACGGACGCCCCCTGCAAGGCCGTGTCGCGCACCGCACCCGCCGTGTCGACCTCTCCGCCGGCATGACCGCCGTACTCACCGGCTGTCTGCCGCTGCTGCGACCGGACGCCACCGTCGTGGTCACCCTCCGCCCCCACCCCAATTACCCGGCAGTTGAAGCGCCGGACGCGATCCCCGCCGCCGGCAGCGCATCAGGTCTGACGCTCATCGAGCACACCATCGGCGTGCTCACCGGCGCCCACGACGGCCGGCTCGTCCCCACGTCGCCAGTCCGCCCGCCCGCAACGACCACCCCGCGGTGGGACGGCTTTTCCCTCCACCTGAGCGCCTACGAGGACATCTACGTCTTTCGGCACCAGCCGACCGCAGACCTTGCATCCGACCAGCACGGAGTGCGCCCATGATTGCCAGCCCGCACCGCCGTCTGGCCCGTCCTCGCGTGCACCCGATCAGCTACCGGCGGGCCAGAGACTTCATCGCCACCCACCACCGACACCTCACCGCACCGCAGGGCCACACGTTCTCCCTCGGCCTGACCAACCATGCCGGCATGCTCCTCGGGGTCGCGGTGGTCGGCCGACCGCTCGCCCGTCACCTCGACGACGGACTTACCGCCGAGATCACCGGCCTGGCCACTGACGGATCCCGCAACGCCTGCTCCGTCCTGCTGGCCGCCGCCTGGCGCGTCGCCCGACACATGGGCTACCAGCGGATGATCACCTACACCCGCGCCGACGAACCCGGCACCAGCCTCCGCGCCGCCGGCTGGACCACCACAGCCGACCTGCCCGCCACCCCCGGCTGGGACCGGCCAACCCAACCCCGAACGTCGCACGGCGCCGACCGCATCGCCCGCACCCGCTGGCAGGTCACCATCCCCGACTTGGCCCACGAACCCCGAAGGGTGCGCCGGCCACGAAGGCGGAGGGAAACCGGATGACTAGCCCCACACCGGCCCGTTCGACCGGACCCCGTGGCATCCGTCCGACCCGAGGGCCATCGAAGGTGGTGGCCGCAGGTGGACTGAACGGGGCGTCGCTGGACCGCAGGATCGCTCACGATGGCGGCCTCAATCGGAGGGGGAGGCGCGGTGCACCGCGCAGGTTGTCGTCCACTCTGAGCTGCGCTCGGCGCTGCCACGTCGCGCCGGGTCTTCCCGGGCTCGAGGGTCGAGGGGCGTCGCCGTCATGAAGATGGATCTTGCAAAGCTGGCCGCGAATCTCTCGCCGGCATGGTCAGCGTTCCTCACGGACTGGGACCGATCGCTGAGGTCCGGGAACTACCCGGCGACAACTCGGTACAACTACCTGCTGGCCGCAGCCCAAATGGGCCGATATCTAACCGCCCACACCTCCCAACCCGACGGCAGCAAGGCGGCCGATACGCCAACGGCGGTGAACCGACGCCACGTTGAGGAGTTTCAGGCGTGGATGCTGCAGACCCGCTCGGCGTCGACCGCCCTCAACAAGCACAAGGCTCTACAGCAGTTCTTCAAGTGGTTGACGCTGGATGAGGAGGAGATCGACCAGTCGCCGATGCTGCGGGTCCGGCAACCGAAGACGCCAGTCAGGCTGATCCCGATCATGCGCGACGAGGACACCAAGAAGCTCCTGGACAACTGCAAAGGTAAGGACTTCGTGCAGGTCCGCGACGAGGCGATCATCCGGATGCTGGCCAACACCGGAGCTCGCCTGTCCGAGGTAGCGAATCTCCAGCTCAGCGACATCGACCTGTCGCTCGACACCGTGCACTACCACGGCAAGGGCGCCAAGGATCGAAGAGTCCGCCTGGGACCCAAGACCGCCCGAGCGATCAGCCGCTACCTACGCGCCCGCAGCAGCCACCGCGCCGTCGGCCTGCCCGACCTGTGGATCGCCGTACGCGGCGCACGGCCCTTGGCCGCCAACGGCATCAAACTCATGCTCAAACGCCGCGGCCAACGTGCCGGAGTCAAGGGTGTGCACGCTCACCGGTGGCGGCATACCTACGCGCACGAGTGGAAGCTGGCCGGGGGAGACACCGGCGACCTGATGCTGCTACTCGGCTGGACCTCCGACGACATGCCCCGCCACTACGGGGCCAGCGCCGCCGCCGAGCGGGCTCAGCACGTGCAGGCACGGATGGGGATCGGTGAACGTGTCTGACCGCGATGACGTCCGGCAGTCCGGAGCCGGGGAAGGGCGGCGGCCGGCTGGCCTGACGCCAGAGCAACGTCGCCGTCGAGCAACCATCGCCGCGCACGTCTCCTGGGCCAACACCGCCGACCGCGCTGCCCGCACTGCGGCCGGCACCAGAGCCTTCCTTGACCGGTTCGAACGGCAGGTTGACCCTGACGGCACTCTTCCCGTTGAGGTCCGTAACACCATGGCGCAGCACGCGCGGAAGGCGTACATGCTGAAGCTGACTGAGCGATCAGCAGCAGCAAGGAAGCGCCGAGGTCAGGGGAGTGCTCGGACGAGCTGATTGCATTGCCGCAGAGCCGGCCGGCGAAGATCCCCGAGCGGCGTAACCACGGTTGCGGTGCGGCCGAGAGGCGATGTCGGATAGGAGATTGCGGCCTTCTGTCGGAGGCTGCGGCCGATCCACAGTTATTGATGTGGAAGATTTCGCGCTGCGGTTGGCACCAGGCTCGGTCGTCGTCTTCGAAGGACTCGACCGTGCCGGCAAGAGCACCCAGTTGGCCATGCTGACCCAGGTTGTCGAGCCGTCCTCTGTCGACCTGATTCACATGCCATCTGGCACGACACCGTTCACGCGGGGCGTCTACTCGCTGCTTGAGCAGGACGGACCCGTATCAGGGTTCGCTCGGCAGTTGGCACACCTGGCCTGCCACGCCGAGAACCACCGTGCGCTCGTCGCCGCGACCGAGGCCAGAGCGCTGGTGTTGGATCGCTGGTGGTGGTCGACCATGGCGTACGGCTGGTACGGCGGACCGGTGCGGCAATCCGGCCTGCCGGAGGCGGACTTTCGCCGACTGATCCAAGCCGTGTGGGCCCCGATCACCGCAGCTGTCGTCTTCGTGTTCCTAGAGCCTCACGAGGACGACAACAACAACAACTCCGATGCCGTCGCTTCCGGCTATCGGGCCTTGATGCGTCAGCACCCCGGCGTCGCGGTTGCTGTCCCTGATCTCACTGTGCAACAGGTGCACAGCTTCATCGCCGACGAGCTGGTCGCGCGCGGACTGGCCGTGCGCCGCTAAAGGCCGTGTGAGTGCTGTGGGCAACTACTTGATCCTGATTCTGAAGCGCAAGGGCGCGCCGGCAGCGAGTCGCTCCTATCCGGGCATAGCCTCAGTAACACGCCGCAAGGCGTCCCAAAGGACG
This sequence comes from Micromonospora sp. C51, assembly GCF_018070435.1. NCBI lineage: Bacteria > Bacillati > Actinomycetota > Actinomycetes > Micromonosporales > Micromonosporaceae > Micromonospora > Micromonospora sp. C51. Next base: position 29,462 of record NZ_JAGPXQ010000059.1, read on the forward strand.
CCGGGCTTGACGTCGTAGTGCAGCGCGGATCGAGGCCCGCTGTCCCGGGGCCGGGCTGTGAGCGTTCCGGCCGACTGCAGACGCAGCATCACCGGGCGCACGATGCTGTCGCCCAGGCCGGCGTGCCGGGCGACCATACGGGTGGTGACCCCCTGGTTGTCCATCTGGGTCAGCTCCACGATCGCGCGGATGACGTCCGCAGCGGCACGGTTACCGAAGATCGCAGCTGAAAGCGACCGCCGGTCATCCGCTGCTTCGATCTGCATACGAGTATGGTGCAACACGTAACGCGTATCGCGTCACGAGAGGCGGCAAGATGACTACCGCGACGGCGTCGGCCCGGCCTCGGCACGAGGAACCGCTCCGCTGTACTCCCGGAAGGGAACAGGTCGGCGACGGCGAACCGCCGCCGCAGGTGACCATCGCGGGCCGGCGGCTGTCCCCAACAGTGGTGTTTGACACCTACTGGAGATTTGCGGCCACGAGGCAGGCGATCTACGAGGCGCGCATCGCTGGCCGGCCAGGGCCGTGGACGAACGATCCGATCTTGAGCCAGCACCGTTTCACGAACTGTTACCGGGCCGCTGACCGGGTAAGCCAGTACCTGATTTCCCGCGTGTCCTACGCCGGCGAGCAGGACATCGATGAGGTTTTCTTTCGGACACTGCTGTTCAAGACCTTCAACAAGATCTCGACATGGGAGCTGCTCACTGCAGCGGTCGGCACGCCTACCTGGAAGACCTACACCTTCGACGGGTACAACACTGTGCTCACCGAGGCGTTCGCCCGCAAACAGCGCTTGTACTCAGCCGCCTACGTGGTGCCGCCGCCGTCGCTGGGCGAAGTGCGCAAACACGGCAACCATCTGCGTCTGATCGAGATGCTGATGAGCACGGGAGCGCCCCATCGGGTGCGGGACGCCGGCTCCATGCGAGCCGCTTTCAACCTCCTGCGTGGTTACCCGGCTATCGGCGATTTCCTGGCCTACCAGTATCTGATCGACCTGAACTACTCAGCGTCCTACGGCTACGGCGAGATGGAGTTCGTCGTGCCCGGACCAGGAGCACGCGACGGCATCCGCAAATGCTTCGGGTCCGCGGCGATCGGTATCGAAGCCGACATCATCCACTACATGGCGGACCACCAGGACGAACACTTTCAGCGGCTGGGACTGCGGTTCCGCGGGCTGCACGGGCGGCCGCTGCAGCTCATCGACTGCCAAAACCTGTTCTGCGAAGTCGACAAATATGCGCGCGTCGCGCACCCGGACGTCGCCGGCGTCAGCGGCCGAACCCGGATCAAGCAGCGCTTCCAGGCCGTCGCTGACGCGATCCCGGCCTGGTTTCCGCCTAAGTGGGGCATCAACGGCCCCGCCCGGCTTGAACCCTGACCATGGTGGCCGGGTCCGGCGGTGAAGGTGGGCGGCGCTATGCCGCCAACATCGGCGTGGTCTCGGTCAGTAGCGGTCGCAACAGCCTGATGGCATAGCCATCGAGCTGGGCGTAGCCGGCGGTAACAGTCAGCGTGCCCGGTTCCAGGTCACTCTGCCGCGCCACATAGGCGAGCAGGTTCCCCAGGCCGAGGTAGTTGCCGTACGCCTTTTCCACCATGTAGTGGCTGCGGTACAGGGCGGCGAGGTGAAGCCGGCGGGTACGGTTGTCGAGCTGGAAGGAACAGTGGCTCAGGCACGGAAACTGCATGATGCCGTTGTCTCGTCCAGGTACCCGAATGGGCGCGGAGGCGGTCCAGGACTTGCCGTCCGTGGACGGGTCGGCAAGGTTGGCTTCGTAGCAGGCCGACTTGGGGTTGATCTTACCCTGCAGGCGCAGCTGGCGGATGATGCCACCGATCTGGTCCACGCCGCCGTCCTTGCCGGGGTAGTCGATTAGCCGGTGGAAGTAGGTCCCCAGCCGGTTGCTGCTGTGCATCCGCTTCAGCGCCGGATAGAGATTCCTGTACCGGCTGACGAGATCCTCGTGCGTAGCCGTGTTGGCCGCGAGGGCAGCCGGGAAGATGGTGTTAGCGACGGTGCGCACCGGCTGCATGCCCTTGACCGCGAGGATCCGGTCGAGCTCGGCCCGGACCACCGGATCGTCACGCTGCGGATCGAGGATGCGCACGACCGTGTGGAAGGCGCGGTGTGTGGGGACGTCGAGCAGCGCTCGGCAGGTCCGGACCCACGCAGTGGAGACGTCTAGTGCCGTGACCACGAACGTTCGCGGTGTTGGATGACACGCCGTTCGGCTTGTCGGCCGGGCGGCGTCGCGGCGGTCAGGCTGTGGCGGTGGCAGATCCCGTACGCGTGCGGCGGCTGAGTGATC
>NZ_JAGPXQ010000006.1:0-231130 GCF_018070435.1 Micromonospora sp. C51
CGCGGGGGGGGGGGGGGGGGGGGGGCCATGGGGGGGGGGGGGTGGTGGCGGCGGGCGTCGGAGGAGGCGGTGGAGGGGCCGGGGGTCCTGGGGGCCACCCAGGGCAGGTCGGTGGGCGGGGTGATGACGCCGTCCTCCAGGGCGGCGTAGCGGCCGGCGAGGATCCGCTTCGCAGCCGTCACGTCGATCGAGTCGGTGTTCTCCCAGAGGGCGGTGAACAAGGCGTCTACCCGGACCCGGGCCTGCCGGCAGAACAGGTCGGCCAGTTCGACGTTCTCCGGCCGGGTGTCGCGCTCGGCGTGGGCACGCACGCAGACCGCGCTCATCGCGAACAGCTCCGCGCCGATGTCCACCACTCGGCCGAGGAACGCCTGCTTACGTTCCATCTTTCCCTGCCAGCGGGACATCGCGTAGAAGGTGGACCGGGCCAGCTTCCGACTGGCGCGTTCCACCTGACGCAGGTGTCCCGCGAGCGGACCGAACTCGCCGTACCCGGTGGGCTGCTGTCCCTTGCCGACCGCGAGGGTCGGCAGCCATCGCGCGTAGAACGCGCCCGCCCGGGCACCGGCCTTCGCCTTGCGGGCGAGCCCGGCCTCGGGGTCGATGATGTCGCCCGCCACCGACAGGTGCGCGTCCACCGCCTCCCGGGCGATGAGCAGGTGCATGATCTCCGTGGAGCCTTCGAAGATCCGGTTGATCCGCAGGTCGCGGAGCATCTGCTCGACCGCGGCCGGACGTTCGCCCCGGGCGGTGAGCGACTCGGCCGTCTCGTACCCCCGGCCGCCGCGGATCTGGACCAGTTCGTCGGCGACCCGCCACGCCATCTCGCTGGCGTACAGCTTGACCAGCGCCGCATCGATCCGGATGTCGTTGCGGTCGTCGTCGGCGAGCAGGCAGCAGAGGTCCAGCATGGTCTCCATGCCGTACGTGGTCGCGGCGATGAAGGAGAGCTTCTGGGCGACCGCCTCGTGCTCACCCACCGGCCGGCCCCACTGGACCCGCTCCGCCGACCACTCCCGGGCCACGTTCAACGCCCACTTGCCGGCACCGACGCACATCGCCGGCAGCGACAACCGGCCGGTGGTCAGCGTGCTCAGGGCGATCCGCAGCCCCTTGCCCTCGCCACCGATGACGTTCTCCTTCGGTACGAAGACATCGTGGAAGCGGGTGAGGCTGTTCTCCAGTCCACGCAGGCCGAGGAAGGCGTTGCGCCGCTCGACCGTGATGCCGTCGGCGTCGGCGTCGACCACGAAGGCGGTGATGCCGCCGCGACGTCCCTCGGCCTTCGGCACCCGGGCCATCACCACGAGTTGGGTGGCCACGGTGCCGTTGGTGGCCCACAGCTTGACGCCGTTGATCCGGTAGCCGGCTCCGTCGGGTGTCGGCTCGGCGGTGGTCGCCAGACGGGCCGGGTCGGAGCCCACATCCGGCTCGGTCAGCAGAAACGCGGAGACCTCCCCGGCGGCCAGCCGGGGCAGGAAGCGACGCCGCTGCTCCTCACTGCCGAACATCTTCAACGGCTGCGGCACGCCGATCGACTGGTGTGCCGACAGCAGCGCGCCGATCGCCGGGCTGACCGAGCCGGCCAGCATCAACGCCCGGCAGTAGTGCAGGTTGCTCAGGCCGAGCCCGCCGTACTCCCGGCCGATCTTCATCCCGAAGGCACCCAGCCGGGCCAGCCCCTGGAACACCTCGTCGGGGATCCGCGCGTCGCGTTCGATCGCCGCGCCGTCCACCTCGGCGGCGACGTAGTCGCGGAGCCGGCCGAGGAACTCCTCGGCGCGGGCCTGTTCCTCCGGATCCGGTCGCGGCCACGGATCAATCAGGTCGAGCCGCAGCCGGCCCAGGAAGAGCTCCTTGCCGAAGCTGGGCCGGTCCCAGGTGGTCTGGCGGGCCGCCTCGGCGACCTGACGGGCCTCCTTCTCGGACACCTGGCCCGCGGCGTCTGGCGCGGGCACCTGGCCCGCCGCGGCTGGCGCGAGGTCGGCGTTACGGCTGTCGGTGGCTGACGGACGGTGGTTCTCGGCGATGGCCACGGCAAACCCCCGGGGGTCGATCCGGACAGTCGGACTGTTCCGCCTGTTCAGCAGGCTACCCGCGTTTGTTACCCAAAGGTAGCCACGGATACCCGCCGCAGCGGTCGAATCAGCCCTGGTTCAGGCCGCTCGGGTCCTCGTCGTCGTCGATGTCGTCCTCACCCCAATTGCGGCGGGCGAACGGCAGGAACATCCAGAGGGCCAGGAACCACAGGCCGGCGATGCCACTGAGCAGGAAGGCGATCGGTCGGGCGAGCACGAAGTCGGTGATCAGCAGCACCGAACTCACCATCGCGACCAGCATGAAGCCGAGACCGCCGCTGGCCATCCGATGGGCGAAGCGCACCAGCTCCGGTTTGCGTCCCTGCCGGAACAGCGCCCGGTGGAACGCCACCGGCGAGATGATCATCGCGGTGGCGCCGGCTGCGGCCAGCAGCGCGACGATGTAGACGTCCCGCTGAAACTGGGTGGTGTCGTCGAAGCCGGCACTGAACGGCAGGGTCAGCAGGAAGGCAAAGAGGATCTGCACGCCGGTCTGCGCGACCCGCAATTCCTGTAGCAGGTCGGCGAAGTTGCGCTGCCACCGCTGCTTCTCGGTTTCCTTTGACACTGCGGACCTCCGGGGCTCCGCCGGCCCTCGCCGCCGGCGGTCACGCTGATGCCCCACCGGGTGCGACCCGAAACCTGCTCAGAATCCCCCGTGCCCGCTCTCCGCCCGCTCAAACCGCCGGGCGCACCCGGCCCAGAATCGCCTCGGCCAGCGGCGTCGGCGCCTCGTCCGGGATCCAGTGGGTGATCCCGGCCAGTTCGACGAACCGAAAATCCCCGGTCACGTGAGCGGCGCAGGCCTGCGCGGCGACCCGCCCGATGGCGACGTCACCGTCACTCCAGACGAAGGTGGTGGGCACCGTCACCGGGCCGATCGCCGCCAGATCCGCCTTCGACATCGCCCGGTACCAGTTCAACGCGGCGGTCAGCGCACCCGGCTCACGCATCGGATCGGCGTACGCGGCCACCCGGGCGCCGTCGCCGACGCCACGCAGCAGCCGCCGCAGCCCGGCCGCACCGAGCGCCAGCAACGTCTTCTCCGCCACCCCCGGCTTCCGGAACAGCACCATGTACGCCGAGCGCGCTTTCTGCTGCGCGTCGTGTGTCAACGCGTACGCCATGGCCGCCGGATGCGGCACGGAGACCGCGGTCAGGGTCCGTACCCGGTCCGGGTGGGTGGCGGCCAGCGCCCACCCGACGACCGCACCCCAGTCGTGCCCGACCACATGGGCGGTGGGCACCCCGAGAGCGTCCAGCACCGCAGCCGCGTCGGCGACCAGCTCACCGAGCCGGTACGCCTCGACCTGGGTGGGCCGGGCCTGCGGCGAGTAGCCCCGCTGGTTCAGCGCGTAGCTGCGCAGACCAGCGGCGTGCAGGGCCGGCAGTACGTCGTCCCACTCACCCGAGTGCTGCGGGAAACCGTGCAGCAGCAGCACCGGTTCGCCCTGCTCCGGACCACCGGTGGCGACGTCGAACCGCAGACCTCGGGCATCGATACGCATGCCGGCAGCCTACCGACGACCCGACGCCGGCTCAGAAAGGTGATCCAAACCGAAGATCAACAGGACGGCTCGGGCAGCCGCTCCATCCGGTTCCAACCGGTCCAGCCACGCTCACGCAACAACTCCTGCAGTCGTTGCATCCGGGGATCGGCCTCGACGGCGAGCGCGTCCAGCAGGTCATGCGGTAAATCGTGGTAGTCCTCATTGGCGGGGTCGAACGCGCCAGCGGCGTACGCCTGCTCGGCCAGGTAGGCGATGATGTCGGCGGCCTCCGCCAAGCGTGGGTCGTCGTCGGCGTCGCTGTCGAAGATCTCCGACAGCACGCGGTAGAGCCGGACGACCCGCGGGTCGTCGAGCTGCGCGAGTTTGCCGGGCATGAACTCGCGGACGCGGTCGGGCCAGCGGGCGGCGACCAGGATCCATCCGTCCCGTTCACCCGCCACCAGCCGCTCGGACGCACCGATCTCCCGAAGCCGATCGAGGTAGGCGATCACCTCCGGGGGGAGCGTCAGGCCCTCGCCGGCCGCGAGCTGCGCGATCTGCATACGGCTGGTCTGGAGCCGTTCGATCTCATCCCGCAGGTGACTGTCGATCCTGCGGATCGCTTCCGTGAAGGTCGCCGCGTCGGCTTCGAGCAGCTGATTGATCCGGGACAGCGGCACACCGGCGTTGGCGAGAGTGCGGATCTTGATGAGCGACACGGCCGCCGTCGCGCCGTACCGCCGGTAACCCGAGGCGTCCCGCTCCGGCTCGGGCAGCAGCCCGATCTGGTGGTAGTGCCGCACCGTCCGTACCGTGACACCGGCGTACGCGGCCAGTTGACCGATCGTCAGCATGCCCCGATCCTGCCTTCACCGCACCCGATCCGGCCGCTGCCGGCTCACGCGATCTTCCGCTGGTAGGAGATGGCGGCGAGCAGATACGCCACGACGAGGATGCCGAGACACCAGACGAGCGCGATCCAGATGTCGGAACCGATCGGCTGCTGGGCGAACAGGTCCCGGATCGTGTTGACGATGGCGGTCACCGGCTGGTGCTCGGCGAAGGCCCGCACCGGACCGGGCATGGTGTCGGTGGGCACGAAGGCCGAGCTGACGAACGGCAGGAAGATGAGCGGGTACGAGAACGCACTGGCCCCGTCCACCGACTTGGCGGTGAGGCCCGGGAGCACGGCGAGCCAGGTCAACGCCAGGGTGAGCAGTGCCAGGATGCCAGCCACGGCGAGCCAGCCCAGCACGTCCGTCCCGGTGCGGAAGCCCATGATCAGGGCGACGCCGACGACGACCGCGAGCGAGATCAGGTTGGCGACCATCGAGGTCAGCACGTGCGCCCACAACACGGCGGATCGTGCGATCGGCATGGACTGGAACCGCCCGACAATGCCGCCCCGCATGTCCAGGAAGAGCCGGAAGGCGGTGTAGGAGATGCCCGAGGCGATCGTGATGACCAGGATGCCGGGCAGCAGGTAGTTCACGTACGAGTCGGTCCCGGTCTCGATCGCACCACCGAAGACGTAGACGAACAGCAGCATGAAAGCGATCGGCATGATCGCGGTGGTGATGATGGTGTCCGGGCTGCGGAGGACGTGCCGCAGCGAACGCCCCAGGAGCACAGTGGTGTCGCCGAGGAGATGCTTGTTCATCACTGTTCCTTGTCTGTGCCGGCACCGACGAGGGTGAGGAAGATGTCTTCCAGGCTCGGCTGCTTCTCGACGTACTCGACCTCGGCGGGTGGCAGGATCTGCCTCAGCTCGTCGAGGGTGCCGTCCACGATGATCCGGCCCTCGTGGAGGATCGCGATCCGGTCGGCGAGGTTCTCCGCCTCGTCGAGATACTGGGTGGTGAGCAGCACGGTCGTGCCGCCCTGAGCGAGTTCGTTGACGGCGTGCCACACCTCGAGGCGCGCCTGCGGGTCCAGCCCGGTCGTCGGCTCGTCGAGGAAGACGACCGGCGGATTCCCGATCAGACTCATCGCGATGTCCAGCCGGCGGCGCATGCCCCCAGAGTACGTCGCCACCCTCCGGGCGCCCGCCTCGGTCAACGCGAAGCGGTTCAACAGCTCGTCCGCGATCGCGCCGGGTGCCTTGAGGTGCCGCAGCCTGGCGACGAGGACGAGGTTCTCGCGCCCGGTGAGGATCTCGTCGACCGCCGCGAACTGCCCGGTGAGGCTTATCGACTCGCGTACCTCGGCGGCCTGGGCCCTGACATCGAAGCCGTTGACGTGTGCGGTGCCCGCGTCGGCCTTGAGCAGCGTGGAGAGGATCTTCACCACCGTGGTCTTGCCCGCGCCGTTCGAGCCGAGCAGGGCGAAGATGCTCCCCCGGGCGACCTCGAAATCCACGCCACGCAGCACGTGCAGCTTCTGGTACGACTTCTCCAGGCCCCGCACCCGGATCGCAGGCCCCTGAAGCTCACTGGTTGTCGCCGGGATCGTCATGCCGGTCAGCATGGAGGGTTGACGCAGCGTCAGGGTCAAGCCCGCAGCGGCACCGATTCTCGCAGTGGGTGGCGCGACGTCAGTCGTACGGACGCTTGGGGACAGGCACCTGCCGCCAGGACTCGACCTCAAGGTAGGGGATCTCGGCGTCGTTCACCGGATCCCGGCCGAGCCGGTCGCTGTAGCGGCCGGTCACCTCGACCCAACTGTCGTCGGGCAGCCCGGCCGGTACGTCGCCGGTCAACCCGAGCTTGACCGGGCGGCCGTCGGCAGCACAGCAGGACAGCACCATCCGGGCCAGGATCGGCTGGCCGTCCGCGCCGGTGGCAATGAAGCCGGTGAGCTGCACCCGCCGATCGCCGATCGACGTGCCCCGGTCGAACAATGCCCGGGAGGCGTAGTCCAGGACGCTGACCTGCACCGGGTCACCGTCGGGCAGCGGTGGGTAGTCCGACTGCTGTTGGCTGCTCAACGCCGTGCCGGCCTGGCCCGCCGCGTACGACCCGAGGGCCGGCGGGGCGACCAGCAGCAGCCCGAGTACGGGCAGGATCAGCAGCCAACCGACCCGCGGCTCGTGGTGGGCGTGCTCGTGCCCGTCGGGCCCGTCGTGGCCGACGCCGGGACCGTCGGCCGGGGCCAGCGCGCGGTGGGCCGGCGGGCGCAGCTCGTACCAGAGCGTCATGATCGCGGCGGCGATCAGCAGCAGGCCGGCGGCGATCAGGAAGGGACGCAGACCCTCCTTGACGTAGCGCAGGTAGAGGTCGGTGACGCTGGCCCGGATCACCGCGCCGCCGAGCAGCAGCAGGATCACCGCCTGCGCCTGCCGGTTCACAGCAGCACCGCCCCGGCGCCGACGGCGACCAACAGGGCCACCACGAAGGTGGTCGGCGCGAACCGGAAGGCGAAGCGGCGGCCGAACACACCGGCCTGCATCGAGATCAGCTTGAGATCGACCATCGGCCCCACCACCAGGAAGACCAGTCGGGACGTGAGCGAGAACTGGGACAGCGAGGCAGCGACGAAGGCGTCAGCCTCCGAGCAGAGCGAGAGCAGGACGGCGAGCAGCGCCAGCGCCAGGATCGACAGCCACGCGTTGTCGGCGAGGGTCTGCAACCACCGCTCCGGCACCAGCACGTTGATGCTGGCGGCGGCCATCGCACCGAGCACCAGGAAACCACCGGCGTGGGTCACGTCGTGGCGGACGGCGGCCCAGAAGGCCCGGCCCCGGGACGCGTCGTCCAGCTCCGGCCGGCGCGGCATCCTGATCCACTCGGTGCGCCCGAGCCGCAGCCAGAGCCACCCCATGATCATGGCGACGATCAGGCTGGCGACGCCCCGGGCGAGGACCATCTCGGGGTTGTTCGGGAAGGCGACCGCCGTGGCGGTGAGCACGATCGGGTTGACCGCCGGGGCGGCGAGCAGAAACGCCAGCGCGGCGGCCGGGGTCACGCCCCGCCGGATCAGTGACCCGGCGATCGGCACCGAGCCGCACTCGCAGCCCGGCAGCACCACCCCGGCCGCGCTGGCTGCCGGCACCGCCAACGCCGGGTGCCGGGGCAACGCCTTCGCCCAGAAGGATCGGGGCACGAAGACCGCGATCACGGCGGAGAGCAGCACTCCGAAGGCCAGGAACGGCACTGCCTGCACCATGATCGAGACGAAGACGGTGGTCCAGGTCTGGATGCGGGGATCGTCCAGGGCGGCGGCGATCGGCTCCCGAAAGATGATCAGGATGATCAGCAGCGCCGCGAGAACCTCCACCGAGCCGATCCGGTCACCGAGCCAGCGCCGGGGTGGCTCGCCACCGGCAGGCTCCGGTGGGCGCGTGCCGATGTCGACGCCCCCGGCCGAGGATCGGGGCTCAGGTTCGCCCGGCACGGCCCGGTCAGTGTCTGTGGTCACCCGTCACCCTTCGGCCGTGGCGGATCGGCGGACTGAGATTACCGTCCGGCGCGGATGACGTCGATGGATGTCACAGATTCGCCAAACTTCCGGGAGCCCCCCGGCCACCGGACCAATCGGAGGCGAGTAACCGTCGTGACCTGGGGAGATCACATTGCCGGTGGATCTTCCGTGGTGTTAGCGTCGGCGGGACAGACAACACCTCCGACAGGGGAGCGCACAGCGCTGAGAGTGCGGGTCCGCCCGCAGACCCTCCGTACCTGATCTGGGTAATGCCAGCGCAGGGAGTTCGGTCCACCTCCAGCCCGCCACCGTTCGGCGCCGCCGGCCGGGGCGTGCGTCTTGCCTGGTTCGCATCTGGACTGGGAGCAAACATCGTGCAGACCACTGACAGCAACCGCTGGCGCACCATCGACATCGTGGTGGCGTCGGTCATCGCCGTCACCTTCGGCGTCATCTTCTGGGCCTGGGGCGTGGTGTGGAGCGCCACCGAGGGCGCCTTCAGCTTCTTCCCGCCGGCGCAGACCCTCATCTACGGTGTCTGGCTGGTGCCGGCGGTGCTCGGCGGCCTGGTCATCCGCAAGCCCGGCGCCGCGCTGTACTGCGAACTGCTGGCCGCGATCATCTCGGCCCTGCTGGGCAGCCAGTGGGGCACCATCGTGCTGTTGCAGGGCCTGATGCAGGGGCTCGGCGCCGAGTTGGCCTTCGCCGCCTTCCGGTACCGGTCCTACCGGCTGCCGGTCGCCCTGCTGGCCGGCGCGCTGACCGGCCTGAGCGCGGCGATCTTCGACTTCGTCTACTGGAACGCCGAACGCGACATCGCCACCTACCGCCTGCCCTACGCCGCGCTCACCATCGTCAGCGCCACCGTTATCGCCGGCGCCGGCGCGCACGCCCTGACCCGCGCCCTCACCCGCACCGGCGTCCTGGACCGCTTCCCCGCCGCCCGCGAACGCCCCCTGGTCTGACCTCCCCGGAACTCAACGCGTTGATCATGAGGTTGGCGGCATTTTCGATCTCCACAGCAACGGTCAACCTCATGATCAACGGCGAGAAAGGAGGGTGGGATGGGTGAGGGGGTGTGGGTAAGGGGGTTTGGGTGGCGGCACGCGGGGCGGCGTGACTGGGCGGTGCGCGGGGTTGAGCTGCGGGTGGAGCGCGGCGAGAAGGTGCTGCTGCTGGGGGCGTCCGGGGCCGGCAAGAGCACGTTGCTGGCGGCGCTGGCCGGCCTGCTGCCCGAGGACTCCGGGGAGCACGAGGGCAGCATCGAGATCGACGGCCGGCCGGTCGAGGAGGCCCGGGACCGGGTCGGCATCGTCTTCCAGGACCCGCAGTCCCAGCTCGTCATGGCCCGCAGCGGCGACGACGTGGCGTTCGGGCTGGAGAACCGGGGCGTGCCGGCCGGACAGATCTGGCCGCGGGTGGACGAGGCGCTGCACCGGGTGGGCTTCCCGTACCACCGGGACCGGCCCACCGCGGCGCTCTCCGGCGGCGAACAACAGCGACTCGCCCTGGCCGGCGTGCTGGCGCTGCGTCCCGGTCTGCTGCTGCTGGACGAACCCACCGCCAACCTCGACCCGGCGGGCGCCGCCCTGATCCGCGCGGCGCTCGCCGGGGCGGTGAACGCCGACACCACCCTGATCCTGGTCGAGCACCGGGTCGCCGAGGCGCTGCCGCTGGTCGACCGGGTGGTGGTGCTCGAACCCGGCGGCGGGGTCCGCGCCGACGGCCCACCGGAGGCGGTCTTCGCCGCGCACGGCGACGCCCTCGCCGCCGAGGGGGTCTGGGTGCCCGGCCGGGAGATCCCACCACGCCGGGCCGCCGGCCCGGCCGGCGAGGTGCTGCTCACCGCCGAACAGCTCGGCCAGCCACCCCGGCTGGCCGCCACCGACCTGACCGTACGCGCCGGCGAGGCCCTCGCGGTGCTCGGGCCGAACGGCGCCGGGAAGTCCACCCTGGCGCTGCTGCTCGGCGGACTCCTCCGGCCCGGCACCGGGCGGCTGACGGCCAGCTCGGAACTGGCCGGCAAGGACTCGCGCACCGCACCGCACCGCTGGCGGGCACCGGCGCTGACCCGCCGGATCGGCTCGGTGTTCCAGAATCCCGAGCACCAGTTCGTCACCGGCACGGTCTTCGACGAACTGGCCCTGGGACCGAGGCGGACCGGGGTCTCCGAATCGGCGGTGCACGACCGCGTGACGGAACTGTTGAGCCGGCTGCGGCTGGATCGGCTCGCCGCCGCCAACCCGTACACCCTCTCCGGTGGCGAGGCGCGGCGGCTGAGCGTGGCGACCGCCCTGGCCACCGCGCCCCGCCTGCTCATCTGCGACGAACCCACCTTCGGCCAGGACCGGCGCACCTGGCGCGAGCTGGTGGATCTCCTCGCCAACCTGCGCGACGCCGGACACGGCCTGGTCACCGTCACCCATGACGCCGACTTCGTGGCCGCGTTGGCCGACCGTACGCTGGCACTCGCTGCGCCCGACGCGGGACCGGTACGGCGATGATCACTCTGGAGCCGATCGCCCGGCCGGGCGCGCCGCTGGCCCGGCGCAATCCGGTGGCCAAACTGGCAGCGGCGATGTTGTTCGCGTTTCCGCTGATGGCCACGCTGGACCCGGTCACGCCGGCCATCGCGATCGCCGTGGAGCTGGCGGTGCTGCCGCTGTTCGGGGTGCACCCCGGGCTGCTGGCCCGACGGGCCTGGCCACTGCTGGCCGCCGGCGGCGGCATCCTGGTCACGCTGCTGCTCTTCGCCGCCGACCGGTCGGGTCGGGTGCTGCTCGACGCGGGGCCGGTCGTGGTGACTTCGGGGGTGCTGGTCACCGCGCTCGGCCTGGTGCTGCGGCTGTTCGCGGTGGCGCTGCCCGGCGTGATCGTCTTCGCCACCACCGACCCGACGGACCTGGCCGACGCGCTGGTGCAGAACGCCAAGGCACCCGCCCGGTTCGCGATCGGCGCGTTGGCGGCGTTCCGATTGGTGCCGCTGCTCGGCCAGGAGTGGCAGATGATCACCATGACGCGCCGGGCGCGCGGAGTCGAGGCTGGGCGCAACCCGGTGGCCCGGCTACGGCTGTTCGTCTCGACGGCGTTCACGCTGCTGGTCGGGGCGATCCGGCGGGGCACCCGGCTCGCGGTGGCGATGGACGCCCGAGGCTTCGACAGCGCCGGGCCGCGCACCTACGCCCGCCGGCAGCGTTTCGTCGCGGCCGACTGGCTGCTCGTCGGCGGCGCGACGGCGATCGCCGGGGCCGCGCTGGCCGTCAGCGTGCTGCTCGGCACCTTCCGTCCCCTGCTCGGCTGACGCCGCCGCCACCCGCCGCCCCGCGTCGAAGCGAACCGGGTCAGCGACGGACCCGATCGACACCACACATGGTCGGGATCGCATGTTCGCATGTTCGCCGCGAAGGTGACACGCCGCGTTCCCCCGCTGCGACGAGATTGGCCTGCGACGACTCCTCGATCAATTGGAGCAGCAGATGGGCCACGGCCACGCGCACCATCACGACCACGACGCCGCCAGCGGTACCGACGTACCCCCGGCGCTCGACCTGTCCATCCCCGACGGCGACCTGCCGCCGGCCGACCTGAACCGGCGCGGTTTCCTGCGTAACGCCGGCCTGCTCGGTGCCGGCGCGGCCACCACCGTGCTGGCGACCGGCACCCCGGCGGTGGCCGGTGTCCACGACCACGGTCACGGTCACGGGCCCGGCGGGGACCACGGCAGGACCGGCGGCTTCCACTGGCTCGCCGGCGACCACCACATCCACACGCAGTACAGCTCCGACGCCATGTACCGGGTGATCGACCAGGCCCGGCACGCGCGGGCGTACGGCCTGGACTGGATGGTCGTCACCGACCACGGCAGCGCGACGCACGCGAAGATCGGCGTGGAGAAGGTCAACCCGGACATCGTCGCCGCCCGCTCCCGGCTCAAGGATCTGCTGATCTACCAGGGCCTGGAGTGGAACATCCCGGCGGCCGAGCACGCCACCGTCTTCGTGCACCCCGGACGCCACGAGGTCGCCGTGCTCAAGGAGTTCGAGAACTCCTTCGACGGCAGCGTCCGCAGCGCCGGCGACAACACCCCGACGAACGAGGCGCTGGCCGTCGCCGGCATCAAGTTCCTCGGCGAGGCGGTACGCAAGCGCCGCGTCGAGGGTGCGCTCTTCCTGGCCAACCACCCGGCCCGTCGGGGCATCGACTCCCCGCACGAGATCCGGGCCTGGCGCGACGCCGACCCGAGCGTCGCCATCGGGATGGAAGGCGCACCGGGCCACCAGGCCGCCGGCCTGCCCCGGGACAGTGGCGGCCGGGCCCGCGGCTACTACGACAACAACCCGTCGGCCAACTCGTTCCCCGGCTACCCGCTGGAGAGCTACCGCACCTGGGGTGGGTTCGACTGGATGACCTCGACGGTCGGCGGGCTCTGGGACAGCCTGCTCGCCGAGGGTCGGGCCTGGTGGATCAGCGCCAACTCCGACTCGCACGTCAACTACCTGGACACCTCGCAGCGGGGCCCGGGCAGCGACTTCAACCTCAACGGCAGGTACCACGACCCGGTCCACGGACCGGTGATCACCGACGCCGGTGACTACTGGCCGGGGCAGTACAGCCGCACCCATGTCGGGGCGAGCAGCTTCACCTACCGGGCGGTCATGGACGGTCTGCGCGCCGGCCGGGTCTGGGTCGACCACGGCGGTCTGATCAAGGGGCTGGACGTCCGCGCCCGCGTCGCCGGTGACCGGCGGGCCAACGCCGGCACGCCGCTCGGCGGGGTGCTGCGGGTCCGGCGTGGCACCTCCGTCGAGGTGACCATCGACATCGACCTGGCCGACATCCCGAACTGGTCGCAGTTCATGCCCGTGCTCGCCCGCGTCGACGTGATCGCCGGCCGGGTGACCGGCCCGGTCGCCGACCAGGACAGCTTCATCGCCCCGAACACCCGGGTGGTGAAGTCCTTCGAGGTCACCGCCAAGACCGGCCGGGTCTCGTTCAGCTACTCCTTCGGCCGGGTGGACCAGCCGTTCTATCTGCGCATCCGGGGTACCGACGGCAAGCGCAGCCAGCCCGGTCTGATGGGCGCGGGGGTCGACCCGTTCGGTCCCGCGTTGGACGTCGCCGGTGCCGCCAACCCGTGGGAGGACCTGTGGTTCTACGCCAACCCGATCTGGGTCCTGCCGAAGTGATCGTCGGCCTCAGCCTGGGGCACCGCACCCTGCGTGAGGCCGACCACTGGCTCACCGAGCAGGTGACAGGGCTCGGGCCGGATCTGGTCGCCTGCACCCACCTGGTCGCCGGGCCGTACCCGCATGTGGCGCTCAGTGTGGCCGGCACGGCGGCCGAGCGGCTCGCGGAGCTGGCGGTCACCCCACCCGAGCTGCGGACCGCAGCGGCCCGGGCGGCCGGTGAGCACGCCGCCCGCCGCTCCGGGCGCGCGGTGCACTACCCGGGGGTGGACCGGATGACCGGCACTCTCACCGTCGGCGAACTGCTCGCCGCCGGGGCGATCGAGCGGGTGGTGGCGCTGGGTGGGACGCCGGTGACCCCGGACGAGCCGGTACACACCAGGGATTTCGTCCGGCCACAGTGGCAGGACGGCGAGCTGGTCCTGGTCACCATGCCGCACCACGCGGGCGGCCTGGCCCCGTTCGAGGTGCCCGACCCGACGCCCTGCTGCGCCGACCACTGAGGTGATCCTCCGACCGTGGCGCCCGGCACCGGCGCGACGCGGGAGGGCAGGGGGCCGGGTGCGCGTACCGACGGACACCCGGCCCCCGTGGACCGTCAGCTACGCCGGAAGGCGTAGCGGCGGACCTGGCCGGTCCGCTGGCCACGACCGACACCGGAAGTACCGGTGGCCCGTGGCCCCGCCTTGGGTGCTGCCGGCCGCCCGGCCGGCAGGGTGGGCACCGGCGCGATCGCGACGTCCAGGTTCGCCGGTGTGACGGCGGCGAGTTCCGCCGAGTGACGGTCGGGACGGGACTTTCGGGAGCTGCGTTTGGTGGGCATCTGTGCCTCCTCGCTCGGACGGCAACCGGTGGACGGTCGGCCGACCGCGTCGTGAGGACCGCCATCAGGGCGGTCGGGGACGGTACGGACTGCTGCCCGGGACCGGCCACGGAGGACGCCACCGCCGACGGCGGGTGGACACACGCGGACGCCCGGGAGCACACGGGGTCGCGGCACGACGGCGGCGAGCCCGGCTCGGAAAAGGGGGCGTCAGTAGCGCATGCCCGCACGTTATCGCCCCGGCGAGGTAGGCGCAGCCGAATTAAACGCCACCGGTCCGCGCGGGGCGTCGTGGTGCGTTACGCGACCACCTGATGACCAGCGGTGGGGGGACGGCGCGCGCCGAACCGATACCGCGATACCGTCGCAGCACTACAGGTAGACGGTGGAAGGTGGCGACGAGGATGGCGGATCGGGCTACGGCGCAGATCGGTGTGACGGGGCTGGCGGTGATGGGTCGCAACCTGGCCCGGAACCTGGCCCGCAACGGGTTCACCGTGGCGTTGCACAACCGCTCGCCGGAGCGGACCCGGTCGCTGGTGGCGGAGCACGGCGACGAGGGCACCTTCGTCCCGACGGAGTCCCTGGCGGACTTCGTCGCCGCGCTGGAGCGCCCCCGCGCGGTGATCATCATGGTCAAGGCGGGCGGTCCCACCGACGCGGTGATCGACGAGTTGGTGCCGTTGCTGGAAGCGGGCGACATCATCATCGACTGCGGCAACGCACACTTCGCCGACACCCGACGCCGGGAGGAGGCGCTGCGGGCCAAGGGCCTGCACTTCGTCGGCACCGGTGTCTCCGGCGGCGAGGAGGGGGCGCTGTGGGGGCCGAGCATCATGCCGGGCGGCTCGGCCGAGTCGTACCGCAAGCTCGGACCGATCTTCGAGAAGATCGCCGCGCAGGTGGAGGGCGTGCCCTGCTGCCAGCACGTCGGGCCGGACGGTGCCGGGCACTTCGTCAAGATGGTCCACAACGGCATCGAGTACGCCGACATGCAGCTCATCGCCGAGGCGTACGACCTGCTGCGGGCCGGGCTCGGCGCGGAACCGGCGGAGATCGCGCAGATCTTCCGGGAGTGGAACTCCGGCGAGTTGGAGTCCTTCCTGATCGAGATCACCGCCGATGTGCTGGCGCACACCGACGCCGCCACCGGGCGGGCGTTCGTGGACGTGGTGCAGGACCAGGCCGAGCAGAAGGGCACCGGACGGTGGACCGTCCAGATCGCCCTCGATCTGGGCATCCCGATCACCGGCATCGCCGAGGCCACCTTCGCCCGGTCGTTGTCCGGGCACGTCGGTCAGCGCGAGGCCGCGCTGCGGGCCTTCCCCGAGGCCGGCGAGAAGTGGCAGGTCAGTGACCGCGACGCATTCATCGAGGACGTACGCCGGGCGCTGCTGGCCTCGAAGATCGTCGCGTACGCCCAGGGCTTCGACCAGATCCGCGCCGGCAGCGCCGAATACGACTGGGGCATCGACCTGGGTGGTACGGCGACGATCTGGCGCGGTGGCTGCATCATCCGGGCCCGGTTCCTGGACCGCATCAAGCAGGCGTACGACGAGCAGCCGGAGCTGCCCACCCTGCTGGTGGCGCCGTGGTTCGCCGACACCGTGCGGGACGGCGTGCCCAGCTGGCGACGGGTGGTGGCCGAGGCCGCCCGGGCCGGCGTACCGGCGCCCGCCTTCGCCTCGTCGCTGGCGTACTTCGACGCGCTGCGGGCAGACCGGTTGCCGGCCGCACTGATCCAGGGGCTGCGCGACAACTTCGGCGCGCACACCTACCGCCGGGTCGACCGGGACGGCTCGTTCCACACCCTCTGGGCCACTCCCGACCGCGCCGAGGTCGAGGCCTGACCCCGCAGGTCGAGGCCGACACCGGCACCCCCCGACATACGGCATCTCGCGGTATCCCTCAGTGGGGATACCGCGAGATGCCGTATTGCCGAGCTACCGGTCGCGCCGGTCGCGTCAGAAGAAGCGGCGGCGCTTGGCCTGCCGGGGGCGGATCAGGTCGGCGCCCTTGTTGAGCAGTCGAGTGGCCCGGTTGGGGCCACGGCGGGCCTCCAGCGTGTGGCTCAGTTTCCGGGCTCCGGCGGCGGCGACCGGTACCGCGATGGCCATCACCGCCCACTGCCCGATGCGCTTGCGGATCATATGGGTTCACCTCCGTCAGTGGCTGCTGCCGGCGGTGATACCCAGTGTTGCCGCCGGGTATGCGCTCAGGTGTCCGGGACCACCGACGCTCAGGCCGGAACCGCCGACGCTCAGCCGGCCGGCACCACGGATGCCGAGGTGGTCGGGGCCACCGGATTGGGCAGCGCGCCACCGAACCGACGATCGCGCTGGGCGTACAACTCGCAGGCGTACCACAGGTGCCGGCGGTCGAAGTCCGGCCAGAGCGTGTCCAGGAAGATCAACTCGGCGTACGCGCTCTGCCAGAGCAGGAAGTTGGAGGTCCGCTGCTCGCCGGAGGGTCGCAGGAACAGGTCCACCTCGGGCACCTCAGGGTGGTAGAGGTACCGCTGGACCGTCTTCTCGGTGACCTTGGCCGGATCGAGCCGGCCGGCGGCCACGTCCCGGGCGATCGCGGCGGCCGCGTCGGCGATCTCCGCCTGCCCGCCGTAGTTCACGCAGAACTGCAGAGTCAGCGTCGAGTTGCCGCGGGACATCTCCTCGGCGGTCTGCAACTCGCTGATGACGCTCTTCCACAGCCGCCCGGCCCGACCGGACCAGACCACCCGCACCCCCAGGTCGACCAGTTGGTCCCGGCGGCGGCGGATGACGTCCCGGTTGAAGCCCATCAGGAACCGCACCTCATCGGGTGAACGGCGCCAGTTCTCGGTGGAGAAGGCGTACGCCGACAGGTACGGAATGCCCAGCTCGATGGCGCCCTCGACGGTGTCGAAGAGGGAGAACTCCCCCGCCTCGTGGCCCTTGGTGCGGGGCAGACCACGTTCCTTGGCCCACCGGCCGTTGCCGTCCATCACCACGGCGACGTGGCGGGGCACCGCCCCCGGTGGTAGCGCCGGCGGGCGGGCTCCCGACGGATGCGGTGTCGGCGGCACCGGTTCGCGCCGCCCGGCCCTGGACGATCGGATCACTCGGTTCTCTCCCTACTCACGTCCGGTGACGCCCGGTCGGGCGGCAGCGCTGCACCGGCCGAGGCCACGGTGCCGGCGTCGCCGGTCGGCCGCCGCGCGCCGGGTGCCGACGGCATCCCACCCCGGTCGACCAGCGGCAGCGAGCGTAGCGCGCGTTCCAGGTGCCACTGCAGGTGCGCCGCGACCAGGCCGCTGCATTCCCGGCGTACCCCGTTCTCGGTGGCGTCGGCGATCCGCCAGTCACCGACGGTGAGCGCCGACATCAGGTCGATGGTGGCCGGGGCCGGGTGGGCGGCCCCCGGTGGCCGGCAGTCCGGGCAGACCGCGCCCCCGGCCGGCACCGAGAACGCCCGGTGCCGGCCCGGCGTGCCGCAGACCGCGCAGGCGGTCAACGCCGGTGCCCAGCCCGCCAACGCCATCCCGCGCAGCAGATACGCGTCGAGCACCAGCGTGGTGGCATGCCCGCCGTCGGCGAGGGCGCGCAGCGCGCCCAGGGTGAGCTGGAACAGCCGCAACGACGGTTCCCGCTCGACCGGGGTGAGCCGCTCGGCGGTCTCGGCGATCGCGCTGGCGGCGGTGTAGCGGGGATAGTCACCGAGGAACCGCTTGCCGTAGAGGTCGATCCCCTCGACCTGGCTGACGCTGTGCAGCGAGCTGCCGTGCTCTCCCTTGGGGTCGCCGGCCAACTGCACATCGACGTGACCGAACGGCTCCAGCCGGGCACCGAACTTCGACATGGTCCGGCGTACCCCCCGGGCGACCGCGCGGAGCCGGCCGTGCCGCCGGGTGAGCAGGGTGATGATCCGGTCTGACTCGCCGAGTTTCTGCACACGCAGCACCACCGCGTCGTCGCGGTAGAGCTGTCGGCGGTATCCGGCCATCGCGCCATTCTCTCCTCCGGCCGGGAATCAGGTCCGACCCCGGGTCGGAATTCAGGGTCCGCTCGGGGTCGCCGTGCCGGCGAACCCGGATGCGCGCCCGGTCGTGCCGGTCGTAGCGTGCTCAGCATGGCTTCGCACCGGACCAGCACCGTCTCCCGGCCCACCGCCGCAGATCAGCCCGCCGCCGCGCGCCGAACCACCGCGCCGCGGGCGAGCACCACGCGCCGGACCGGCATGGCGGTCGCCGCGACCGCCGCCCTCATCGTCCTGGTCGGGTGCGACAACCTGTCGTACCGGCGGCTGGACTTCGACACCACCGAGTCTGCCCAGATCACCGCGATCCAGGTGCTGCCCGGCGCCGGCGACGTGGTGGTCCGGGCAGACGGCGGGGCGGACGAGGTACGCGTCAAGCGCATGGTGCGCTACCAGGGCGGCCAGCCGGACGCCACGTACGAGATCAAGGGCGCGGAGCTGGTGCTGGACACCTCCTGCGGCCCCCGGTGCAGCGTCTCCTACGAGGTGACCGTCGGCGAGGGGGTGAGCGTGCGGGGCGAGACCGGCTCCGGGAACGTCGACCTCAGCCGCGTCGGCCAGGTGGATCTCAAGGTCGGCTCCGGCGACGTGCGGGTGGCCGCGGCAACCGACGCGGTACGGGTGGAGACCGGCTCAGGCAACATCGAGGTGTACGACGTGACCGCAGCCGTCGTGATGCGGGCCTCCTCCGGCGACGTGACGGGCAGCCGCCTCGGCGGCAGGGTGGACGCGGAGGCCAAGTCCGGCAACGTCACCCTCGAACTGGACAAGCCCGCCTCCGCGCGGGCGCACGCGTCGAGCGGCAACGTCGAGCTGGCCGTGCCGGAGGGCGCGTACCAGGTCCGGTCGAGGGTCGGCTCCGGTGAGATCGAGCTGGGCGTGACGCACGATCCGTCCGCCGCAGCCGTGCTCGACCTGCGCACCGGCAGCGGAGACATCACCGTCACCTCGCGATGACTTCCCCGTCCCGGCCCCGCTGTTGCGGAACCGGTATCGCCGGCCCGGCACTCGGCTCGTGATCGTCGCCGGTGCGGGACTCCGCGTGCCGGCGGACGGGGCGCGACGCCGGACCACGGCCACCGGGCACCAGCTCTGGCCGACGCCTCGCCGCCACATCCTCGACCCAACCGACCATCGCGGTCACCAGGCCCACCAGCAGGAAGACCAGGGCCACCCGGATCGCCAGGCCGAGTAGATCCTGATGCGACCAGCCGACCACGTCGACCAGCGGGGTCAGCGCGACCACGAACGCCATGTGCCACAGGTAGACCGTCAACGCCCGCCGGTTCAGCACGGTGACCGCCCGACCGAACAGCGGACTACGGTCCACCCAGGCGGCGGTCGCCGGCGCCCGCCCCAGTGCCACCAGGATGAAGGCGGCCGACCAGAACGCGTTGCCGAGCGGAATGTCGTTGAGGTCGTAGCCACGCGGGCCCGCGTGAGTCAGCACCCAGGCACCACCCACCGCGGCGAGCGCGACCGCCGTCGGCACCAGAATCCAGGCGCTCAGGCGGCGCAGCATCCCGCTCTGGTGCGCGAAGCCCAGCAGCCACGCCCCGAAGTAGAGCCCGAAATGGCGCAGCACGACCGGCGGGTTCGGATAGATGCCCAACTCGATGACCAGCAGCAGGCAGTACGGGGCGAGCAGGGTGGGCAGTGGGAAGCGACGGAACAACCACAGCGCGGCCGGCGAGGCGAGAACGAACCAGAGGTAGTCGCGCAGGTACCAGATCGGGCTCAGCGCCAGCGCACCCCAGTAGTTGGCCGGCGGGTCGGCCACCGGAAAGAGCCAGAGCAGCACCGTCGGAGACAGCGGCAGCCCGGTGAGCAGCATCGCCGGCACGAAGATCGCGGCGACCACCCACAGCGACGGCAGCAACCGCCGCAGTCGCCGACCCACCGCCACCGGCCCGGACCGCAGCAGGGACGCGGCCATCAGCGAACCGGCCAGCGCGAACATCACCGACATCGCCGGGAACAGCAGCGTAAGCGATCCCCAGCCGGTGACGTGGTACACGACCACCCGCACGATGGCCAGGGCGCGCAGCAGGTCCAGGTATCTGTTTCGCATCAGCCTGCATCTGTGTCAGGGGGGTCGGAGGCTCTTGCCTCCCTACCCTCCGCTGCCCGCCGCCGAACCGGTCAGAGACCCACTGCGTTAGTGAAACTTCCCATATGCCTGACCGGCCCCGATCAGACGATCCGGTGCCGGTCGCCCGATTTCACCGGCCCGCCGGACCGGCTCAGAACCCGAGCTTGCGCAACTGTTTGGGGTCGCGCTGCCAGTCCTTGGCCACCCGTACGTGCAGATCGAGGTAGACCTTCGTGCCCAGCAGCTCCTCGATCTGCCGCCGGGCGGCGGTGCCGACACCCTTGAGCCGAGCGCCCCGATGCCCGATGACGATCGCCTTCTGGCTGGGCCGCTCCACGTACACGTCGGCGTAGATCTTCGTGAGCCGGCCCTCCGGAATCATCTCCTCCACCACCACGGCGATGGAGT
Organism: Micromonospora sp. C51; assembly: GCF_018070435.1. NCBI lineage: Bacteria > Bacillati > Actinomycetota > Actinomycetes > Micromonosporales > Micromonosporaceae > Micromonospora > Micromonospora sp. C51. The sequence continues at coordinate 20,448 of NZ_JAGPXQ010000006.1, forward strand.
GCGGCAACTCGTCCCGCACACCCTCCAGCGCGGCCTCCCGGATCAGCTCCGCCACCAGCACCTGCTCCGGGTCGTCGGTGAGCATGTCGTCCGGGTACAGCTGCGGCGACTCGGGGAGATAACGCGTCATCACCTCGACCAGGGTGTCCACCTGGTGCCCGGAGACCGCGCTGACCGGCACGACCTCCGCGAAATCCCCCAGCTCACTGACGGCGAGCAACTGCTCGGCCAGCCGCTTGCGATCGACCAGGTCGGTCTTGGTGACCACCGCCAGCACGGTCGCCTTCAGCTCGGCCAACTCCCCGGTGATGAACCGGTCGCCACGGCCGATCGGCTCGTCGGCCGGGATGCAGAGACCGATCACGTCGACCTCGCTCCAGGTCTGCCGCACCAGATCGTTGAGCCGCTCACCCAGCAGGGTGCGGGGGCGATGCAGGCCCGGAGTGTCGACCAGCACGAGCTGCGACTCCGGCCGGTGCAGCACCGCCCGGATGACGTGCCGGGTGGTCTGCGGCTTGTTCGACGTGATCGCGATCTTCTGCCCGACGATGGCATTGGTCAACGTGGACTTGCCGGCGTTCGGCCGCCCGACGAAACACGCGAAACCCGCCCGGTAGGAACGCTCGCTCCGTTCGCTCATGACGCCGCTCCGCTACGCCCGCTACGCTCGCTCATTCGGTCACCGTGCCGAGCACCGTGCCATCCGGCCCGGCCAGGTGCACCGGCGCGTCGGCGGCCAGGTCACGCACGGCCGCGTAACCGGCACCGTCCAGCGTGGACGCCTCGGTCACCACCACGGCGGCCTCCAACCGGGTGGCACCCGCGGCAGTCGCCGAGGCGACCGCCAGTTGCAGCGCGGTGATGGTCAGCGAGGGCAGCGACACGCTGGCCGCCGCGTACGTCCGGCCGTCCTGATCCCGCACCGCGGCACCCTCCACGGCACCCACCCGGCCTCGGGCACCCCGGGCGAGGATGACCAGCTTGCCGTCCTCGGCGCTCAATTCGGAGCCGGTGGACCGGACGGCCGGTACGGCGGGTGACTCAGGCATCGGCGGGCTGCCTCTCCTCGGATTGGTCGGTGTCGGAACGGGACGCGGTCGGCGGGCCGCCCGCAGCGTCCTTCGGGTCGGTCGGCTCGACCCGGCGCACCAGCACCGTGTCGATCCGGTTGCGTCGACCGGTGGTGCCCTCGGCGACCAGCCGCAGGCCAGCCACCTCGACCCGCGCGCCCGGAATCGGCACCCGACCCAGGGCCTGGGCGAGCAGACCACCCACGGTCTCCACCTCGTCGTGCGGCAGCTCGGTGTCGAACAGCTCGCCGAGATCCTCGACCGGCAGCCGGGCGGTGACCCGCACCGCGCCGTCGGGCAACTGCTCGACCGGTGGGCGCTCGACGTCGTACTCGTCGGTGATCTCTCCGACGATCTCCTCGAGAATGTCCTCGATGGTGACCAGGCCGCCGGTGCCACCGTACTCGTCCACCACGATGACCAGGTGGTTGCGGGCGGCCTGCATCTCCGACAGCAGATCGTCCACGGGCTTGGACTCGGGCACGAAGGTCGCCGGCCGCATCAGCTCGGCCACCGGTAGCTGACGGTCCTCGACGGCCCCACCCTGGGTACGCCGGATCAGGTCCTTGAGATAGAGGATGCCGAGCACGTCGTCGACGCTCTCACCGATCACCGGAATCCTGGAGAAGCCGGAGCGCAGAAACAGCGCGAGCGCCTGGGAGAGGTTCTTGCCCGACTCGATCCACACCATCTCGGTACGCGGCACCATCACCTCACGGGCGATGGTGTCACCGAGAGCGAAGACCGAATGGATCATCTGCCGCTCGCCGTGCTCAACCACGCCCCGCTGCTCGGCGAGGTCGACCAGCTCACGCAACTCGACCTGAGTGGCGAACGGCCCCTCCCGGAACCCACGACCCGGGGTCACCGCGTTACCGATCAGAATCAGCAGGGACGCCAACGGGTTGAGCACCCGGCCCAGCCAGCGCACCAGCGGCGCGGCCGAGCGGCCCACCGCGTACGCGTGCTGCCGGCCGAGGGTGCGCGGGCCCACGCCGACCACGACGAAACTGACCACGGTCATCGCCCCGGCGGTGACCAGCGCCGCCCGCCAGCCCGCGCCGAAGGTGTCCACCGCCACCAGCGCCACCAGCGTGGTGGCGGTCAGCTCGGCGAGCAGCCGGAGCAACAGCAGAAGATTGAGGTGCCGGACCACGTCACCGGCGACCGTCTGAAGGGTACGGGCACCTCGGATCCCCTCGCGGGCCAACTCGGCCGCGCGGGCCGGAGAGACCGCGGCAAGGGCCGCCTCGGTCATCGCGATCAGGCCGGCAAGCACCACCAGCCCGGCAGCGAACACGAGTAGTTGCAGGTCGGGTAGGCCGGTGGCGGCCGCGGCCAGCGGAGTGTCCATCACCGGGAGCGGGCCGACCGCCAGCTCGCCAGCAACCGGGCCTGGAGCCCGAACATCTCCCGCTCCTCCTCCGGCTCCGCGTGGTCGTAACCGAGCAGGTGCAGGACACCGTGCACGGTGAGCAGGTGCAACTCGTCGGCGGTGCGGTGCCCGGCGGTGGCCGCCTGCTTCGCCGCCACCTCCGGGCAGAGCACGATGTCGCCGAGCAGTGCGGGCTCACCACCGGCGGCGGCGGTCTCACCCGGCCCGTGGTCGACGCTGCCCTCGTCCATGGGAAAAGCCAGCACGTCGGTCGGACCGTCGCCGCCCATCCACCGATGGTTCAGCTCGGTCATGTAGTCGACGTCGACAAGCAACACGGACAGCTCGGCGAGTGGATTGACTCCCATCTCGTCGAGCGCGTGCCGGGCGACGGCGAGCACGGCGTCGGTGTCGACCTCGGCACCGGACTCGTTCGCGATCTCGATGGACAACTGTCTTCCCTCGGTCTAGCGGCGCCGGCCGCCGCGGTTGCCCTGGGCGCTGCGCCCGGACACCGCGTGCACGCCCTGCGCCTGCTGGTTCTCGGCGTCCCACCGCGCGTACGCGTCGACGATCTCTCCCACCAACCGGTGACGTACCACGTCGGCGCTGGACAACTGCGCGAAGTGCACGTCCTCGACCCCGGCCAGGATGTCCCGGACGACCCGCAGCCCGCTGGTCGTCCCACCGGGCAGGTCGACCTGGGTGACGTCGCCGGTCACCACGATCTTGGAGCCGAAGCCGAGCCGGGTGAGGAACATCTTCATCTGCTCGGGCGTGGTGTTCTGCGCCTCGTCGAGAATGATGAACGCGTCATTGAGCGTGTTGTGCGTGACCAGGAAGTCATCGGTGACATACAGCGAATCCTCCGCCGCCACCTGGATGCACATCGTCTCCTGGACACCGGCGGGGACGATCGAGTCGATGAAACGCATCGGCCGGCCGCCACCGCACTCCTCGTACCGCTGGCGCTTAGGCGCAAGCCGAAACGGCGGTACGCCCTCCGGCAGCCGGATCTCCACGACGTAGGCGTCCGACCGGTAGCCGACCGGACGACCGTTCGCCAGGCCAGGCGTACGGCCCTCAGCCACTCGAACGCGCCACGTTGCGACGCCGCCGAGCGACTGGACCAGGTACACGACATCGTCGCGGAGACGGGGAGAGGTCGTCGAGTACTGCACCCGGCAGGTACGTCCCGCCTCGACGACCGGTCCGCCGTCGGTGTCGAGCAGCCCCTGCAGGACGGCCAGTCGGACATCGACGCTGTTCTGGAGATATCCGGAAGGCACGAACCTGGTGCCCGACTTCGTCCCGGCCAGCCCCAACTCGCGGAGCGCGACCGTCACCGGGTTCGCGACGATCACCCCGCCGCGGTGACCCTTGGTGTGCCGGAGCACATAGTCGTATTCGCTCTTGCGGTGCAGCTCAACGTCGACCAGGTTGTCCTCGATCGCCCGGGCGAGCTCGGGGTCCGCGGTGGTGAATCCCGGCGTCGTCCGGCACGAGATCGACCCGTCACCGAGCAGCAGGCCGAGGACGTACGGATCGAGCGGAACGTCCTGCGGCTCCAACTGCACCGGAGCCACAACCGGCAGTTCGTAACGGCGGATGTAACCCCGCCGCTCCTGCCCGATCATCTCCTGGGTCTCCAGCGTGCGTCGGCGACCACGCCGCTTGTCCTCGGGGGTGGCCACGGTCCAGAGGTGCTCACCGCAGCACAGGGTGGAGGCCCCGTCCTGCGTGGTCACCCGGTAGACCTGCTTGGGCCCTTGCGGGTAGATCCCGATCACCGGGGTCGGCATGCCGTTCGAGCCGATCACCAGGTCGCCAACCTGGAGTGAGCCGAACCGCTTGAAGCCTTCCGGCGTCAGTACGCGGGCGTCGTACGGCTGCGCCCGACCCCTCATGTATGCCAGGGGGGCGACCTCGATCGTGCCGGCGGCCATCAGCTTCGGGATGGTCTCCGGGTCGAGCATGTCGTGCAGCGCGTCGTAGAGCGGGCGCAGGTAGGGGTCGATCTTCTCGTTGAGCGTGCCGGGCAGGAAACCGAGCCGCTCCCCCGCCTCGACCGCCGGCCGGGTCAGGATGATCCGGTTGATCTGCTTGGCCTGCAACGACTGCACCGCCTTGGCCATGGCGAGGTAGGTCTTGCCGGTACCCGCCGGGCCGATGCCGAAGACGATCGTGTGCCCGTCGATCGCGTCGACGTAGCGCTTCTGTCCCAGTGTCTTGGGACGGATGGTGCGCCCGCGCCGGGAGAGGATGTTGAGGGTCAGGACCTCGGCGGGCCGTTCCGTGCCACCCTGTTCGAGCATGCCGACGGTACGCCGGACGGCATCTGTGGTCAGGGTCTCGCCTTTCTCGATGAGTTCGAGCAGCTCGCTGAAGAGCCGCTCGGCGAGGGCGTTGTCGGCGGGAGCGCCGGTGATGGTGATCTCGTTGCCACGCACGTGCACGTCACTGTTCACCGAGCGCTCGACCAGTCGCAGGATCTCGTCGCCCGCGCCGAGCAGGTTGACCATGATCTTCGAGTCGGGGACCGTGATCCTGGTCTGGACCCGGGGCGGGCCGGGAGGTGGGGTGCCGGTCATAGGTCGGGCCCGAGGGCCCTGCGCCACCTGCTCTCGATCTCGGTGCCGGGCCCGTGGCACGGCGTGCGGACGTTACCACCATCGTATCGGTTCAACGGCGGGGACACGCTGCCCATTTCCGCCGCTGTGACGCTCCGGCACGACCGGACAGAGCAGGGCATTCCACCCCGATGAACCGCCCGGTCAGACACGGAAGTCGAAACCGTCGAAGGTCTCCTGGCGGCGGGTGAACCGGTAGGTCGCCCAGTGCATCCGGACCACCACGCCGGCGGAGTCCCGGGTCAGCCGGAGCAGCTCACCGTTCTCCCGGCCGGAGACGGTACGGAACACGTCCGGCTGCTCCGGTGCCGGAGCGAACACCGCCGGCGGCTTCCCCGGCGGGTCACCGGCGCCACGGGCCCGCAGGGCCCCCTCGTGCCACGAGAAGACGTACTCGAAGCCCTCGCCCCACCAGCGGCCGAGCAGTCCGCGCACGTCCGGCGGCGCCGGCTCACCGGGACGCCACGGGTCGATGTCTGCCGGATCGTGCTCGACCGCGGCGGCGAGCAGCCGGTGCGGCAACTCCAGCAGCTCGACGGCGGTGCCGGAGGAGCCCAGCACGGCGGCGCCGAACGCCCCCGGGGTGTCCTCGCCGCCCCGGCGGCCGTACGCCCCGGCGAGGAAGCCCGGCATCGCCCCGTCGTGCCCGACGTGCACCACCCGCTCCCCCTGAGGTACCAGGATCAGACCGAGACCGAAGCCGCCGGCCCAGACCGCCTCATCGGTGACCGTCACCGGCCAGCGCATCTCGTCCAGGGTGGCCGGGGCGAGCACCCGACCCGCCGCGTCCAACGCCGCCGGGTCGGCCAGGAAGGCGGCCCACCGGGCCATGTCGGTGGCCGTGCTCCACAGCTGCGCGGCGGGGCTCACCGCGCCGAAGTCGGTGGGCGGCTCCGGATGCGCCTCGTCGGAGTACGCGTCGACCAGGAACCCGGTCGCGGCGCGCGGGCCCGGGGTGGTTGTGGTGGCGGTCAGCCCGAGCGGGGTCAGCACCCGCTCGGTCAGCACCTCCGCCCAGGTGCCGCCGCGTACCTTCCCGACCAGGTGACCGAGCAGCGCCATGCCGAGATTCGAGTAGTGGTAGCGGCGGCCGGCCGGCAGCACCCGCTCGGCCCGGTCCAGCTCGGTGATCAGCTGGTCGGTGTCCGGTGCGCGCAGGGTGTCCCAGACGTCGCCGTACGGTTCCCGTTGCAGGCCGGCGGTGTGCGACAGCAGCCGGCGTACGGTCAGCTCACCGTGCGCCGGCAGGTCGAGGTGCCGCCGCAGCGGGTCGTCGAGGTCGAGCAGCCCGTCGTCGCGGCACTGCATGACCAGCACGGCGGTGAACGTCTTGGTCACCGAGCCGATCCGGAACCGGGTCTGCTCGTCCAGGGCCGTGTCGTTTCCGGTGCCGCCGGCGGTGCACGTCCACAGCGGCCGGTCGGCGCGGTGCACCGCTGCCGAGACCGCCGGCACCCGGGCCTGCGCCTGGACCTGGCGCACCATCCGGTCCAGGCGACCGGCGGCGGAGGTGGGGCCGGCGGCGGAGGTCATCCGAGTCTCCGTGCCAGCATCGGGCCGAGCGGGGCGCCGCCGAGCACGTGGGCGTGCACGTGGAAGACCTCCTGGCCGCCGTACGCCCCGGTGTTGAACATCAGCCGGAACCCGTCGCCGAGCAGGCCCTCGTCCTCGGCCACCGCGGCGGCGGTGGCCAGCACCTCGCCGGCCAGCGCCGGGTCACCCTGGCCGAGCGTGGCCACGTCGGCGTAGTGCTCCTTCGGTACGACCAGCACGTGCACCGGTGCCTTCGGGTCGATGTCGCGGAAGGCGAGCGTGGTGGGCGTCTCGCGGACCACGGTGGCCGGAATTTCTCCGGCGACGATGCGGCAGAACAGACAGTCGCTTCCCATCCGGGCAGTGTAAGGAAGGGTTCCTCGGCGACGCCCGCGCGACGCTCACCAGCGCAGCAGGCGGGTGGCGAGGACCGCCAGGGCGGCCACGCCCGCGGTGGAGGTGCGCAGCACCGAGGTACCGAGCCGTACCGGTCGGGCGCCGGCTTCCTGGAAGGCCGACAACTCGTCCGGGGTGATGCCGCCCTCCGGCCCCACCACCAGCACGATCTCGCCGTGTTCGGGCAGCTCGACGGTGGTCAGCCGGTCGGTCGCCGCCTCGTGCAGCACGTACCCGGCCGCCGCCCCGGCGATCCGGCGGGTCACCGATGCGGTGCTCTCGTCGGGCGCTCCCGCCACCACCGGCAGCCACGCCCGCCGGGCCTGCTTCGTCGCCTCCCGGGCGGTGGCGACCCACCGGCTGCGGGCCCGTACGCCCCGGTCGCCGCGCCACTGCACCACCGAGCGGCCCGCCGCCCACGGGACCAGCTCGTCCACGCCCGCCTCGGTCATCGCCTGCACGGCAAGCTCACCCCGGTCGCCCTTGGCGATGCCCTGGACCACCACCAGCCGCGGGTTCGCCGCGTCGACGTACCCCCGGTCGGTCACGTCGAGGTCGAGGGTGCCCCGGCCGACGGCGGTGACCACGGCGGTGGCTGTGCCGCCCCGCCCGTCGGCGAGCAGCACCTGCTCGCCGACGCGTAGCCGTTGCACGGTGGCCGCGTGGTGGCCCTCGGGCCCGTCCAGCACCATCGAGGCGGCGGTCGGCAGCGACTCGACGAGGAACAGCGGGGCGGACACGTCAGGCGTGGCCGTTGAAGGCGTCGCGCATCCGGGAGAAGAAGCCACCCTGCTTGGTCAGCTCGGCGACCTCCTCGCCGCGGGTCTTGGCGAAGTCGCGCAGCATCCGTTCCTGGTCGGCGTCGAGCTTGGTCGGGGTACGCACGTCCAGGTGGACGTAGAGGTCGCCCCGCCCGGCGCCGCGCAGGTGCGGTACGCCGCGGGCCCGCAGCCGCAGGGTGCTGCCCGGCTGGGTACCCGGCTTGACGTCGACCGGTTCCTCGCTGTCGAGCGCCTTGATGGTCAGCCGGGTGCCGAGTGCGGCGGCGGTCATCGGCACGGTGACCCGGCAGTGCAGGTCGTCGCCCTTACGGGAGAAGACGTCGTGTGGCCGTTCGTGGATCTCCACGTAGAGGTCCCCGGCGGTGCCGCCGCCCGGGCCGACCTCGCCCTGCTGGGCGAGGCGGATCCGCATACCGTCCTCCACCCCGGCGGGGATCTTGACGGTCAGCGATCGGCGGGTGCGTACCCGGCCGTCGCCGGCGCAGGTCGGGCAGGGGCTCGGGATGGTGGTGCCGTAGCCCTGGCAGACCGTGCACGGCCGAGCGGAGACCACCTGCCCGAGGAAGGTGCGCTGCACCGACTGCACCTCGCCCCGGCCACCGCACGCCTCGCAGGTGGCCAGGTGGGTGCCGGCGGCGGTGCCGGCACCGGAGCAGGTGGTGCAGAGCACGGCGGTGTCGACGGTGATCGGCGCCTCGACGCCGAAGGCGGTCTCCTGGAGGTCCAGCTCCAGGCGCAGGATCGCGTCGGCGCCGGGGCGGGTACGCGGACGCGGGCCTCGCCCGGCGCCCGTGGCGCCGCCGAAGAAGGCGTCCATGATGTCCTGGAAGCCGACGAAGGGGCCGGCCCCGCCGGGGCCACCCGGACCGCCGGGCCCGCCTCCGCCGGGTGCCAGCGGGTCCCCGCCCAGGTCGACGATCTGCCGTTTCCGATCGTCCGAGAGGACCTCGTACGCGGCGTTGATGTCCTTGAACTTCTCCTGTGCCTCCGGATCCGGATTCACGTCCGGATGGAATTGGCGCGCCAGCTTGCGGTAGGCGCGCTTGATCTCGTCATCGGAGGCACCCTTGCTCACGCCGAGAATGCCGTAGTAGTCCCTGGCCACTGCGTTCCGTGTCCTCGTGTTCGTCTCGAGTTACGCCGTTCGGCGGCGGCAGCCTGCCGTCGGCCCTGACTGGTCAGTTCTGGGCCAGCAGCTCGCCCACGTAGCGTGCCACGGCCCTCACCGTGGCGATGGTTCCGGGGTAGTCCATCCGGGTCGGTCCCAGCACGCCCATCCCCCCGACGATGGTCGCGCCCGGGCCGTACCCGGTGCTGACCACGGAAGCCGCCCGTAGGTTGTCGATCTCGTTCTCGTCGCCGATACGTACCCGCAGCGTGCTCGGCTCCACCTCGCCGATGAGCTTGAGTAGCACGACCTCCTCCTCAAGTGCTTCGAGGATGGGACGCAACGAGCCCTGGAAGTCGAGCAGACCGCCCCGGGCGAGGTTGGCGGTGCCGGCCAGGGCGAGCCGCTCCTCGTGCCGTTCGACGAGCGTCTCCAGCAGCACCGTGGACAGCGTGGTCATCGCCGGGCGCAGGTGCGGCACGGAGTCGTCGATGAGGGCCTGCACCAGCGGCGGGGTCTCCGACAGGCGGACACCTACCAGCTTCTCGTTGACCAGCCGGCGCAGATCCAGCACGTCGTCGGCGGGGACCGGTGCGGGCAGTTCGACCAGCCGCTGCTCGACCCGACCGGTGTCGGCGATCATCACCAGCATCAGCCGGGTGGTGGAGATCGGCACCAGTTCCAGGTGACGCACCCGGGACCGGGCCAGGCTCGGGTACTGCACGACGGCGACCTGCCGGGTCAGCTGTGCCAGCAGCCGAACCGTGCGGTGCACCACATCGTCGAGATCGACGGCGCCGGCCAGGAAGCGCTCGATCGCCCGGCGTTCGGCCGGGCTGAGCGGCTTGACCCGGCTCAATCGATCGACGAAGAGTCGGTAGCCACGGTCGGTGGGCACCCGCCCCGCGCTGGTGTGCGGTTGACGGATGTAGCCCTCGTCCTCAAGCACGGCCATGTCGTTGCGGACCGTGGCCGGCGAGACACCGAGTTGGTGCCGCTCGACAAGCGACTTGCTGCCGACCGGCTCCTGGGTGGCGACGTAGTCCTCGACGATCGCCCGGAGCACGGCGAGCTTCCGGTCGTCCAGACCCATCCTTGCCACCTCCTGTCGCAGGTCAGCCCCCAGCGTCACGGCCACCAGAGGAACACTCTGGCACTCGACTGTAGCGAGTGCCAGTCTACGTCGGCGTCCCCCTCGGCGCGATGATCAAGTCGGCCGGCCCGTCATCGAACCGATCGGCGGGTTGACACTCGCCGGTGTCGCTCTGGTGCGCCGTTGCCGCTGGCACCTACCGTGACCTCCATGACTGAACCACCTCGTCCCCCGGACTCCGGCGACGAACCCACGACACCACTGTCCGGTTCGCCAGGCCAGGGCGGCTATCCCCCGCCCGGCGGTTATCCCCCGCCCGGCGGCTATCCACCTCCCACCGGCGACCAGCCGCCCGGCGGTTACCCTCCCCCACCCGGAGCCCCCGGTGTCGGCTACCCGACCGGCGGTTACGGCGCTCCCGGCGGTGGCTACGCCAACAACGAGGACAAGACCTGGGTCCTGATCGCCCACTTCGGCGGCCCGCTCGGCGTGGTCGTCGGTGGCGGGCTCTTCGGCTGGGTGGCGCCGCTGATCGCGATGATGACCCGCGGGCAGCAGTCCCCGATCGCCCGGGCCCACTCCGTGGCCGCGCTGAACTTCCAGCTCACCTGGGCCATCGTCGGCGTGCTGAGCTGGGTGCTCGCCACGATCACCTGCGGCATCCTGTTCTTCGCGCCGATCATCGCCGGGATCGTGCCGGTGATCTTCGGCATCATCGGCGGGGTCAAGGCCAACGACGGGGTGCTCTACCAGTATCCGATGAGCTACGCGTTCGTGAAGCGCTGACCGCGCGGGCCGGCCGGATGACGGGGGTCAGGGCAACAGGTCGCGGACCACGGCGTCGGCGAGCAACCGGCCGCGCAGGGTGAGCACGGCGCGGCCGGCGGCGTGGGCCGGCTCGGCGAGCAGCCCCTCGGCCAGCGCCCGCGCCGCGCCCGCCCGTCCCGCGTCGGTCAGCACGTCCAGCGGCAGGCCGGAGGCCAGCCGCAACCGGAGCATGACGTCCTCCATGTGCGCCTCGTCGCCGGTGAGCACCTCCCGGGCCTGCCCGGGTGACGCCCCGGCGGCGAGGCGTTGCGCGTACGCGGCGGGATGCTTGACGTTCCACCAGCGCACCCCGCCGACGTGGCTGTGCGCCCCCGGCCCGAGGCCCCACCAGTTCCCGCCGGTCCAGTAGAGCAGGTTGTGCCGGCAGCGCGCGGCTGGCGTGCGGGCCCAGTTGGAGACCTCGTACCAGGAGAAACCGGCCGCGCCGAGGGCGGACTCCGCGGCCAGGTAACGGTCCGCGGCGACGTCCTCGTCCGGGTACGGCAGCTCGCCACGGCGCATCCGGGAGGCCAGCCGGGTGCCGTCCTCGACGATCAGGGCGTACGCGCTGACATGGTCCACGCCGGCGGCGACCACCTGGTCCAGCGAGGCGGCGAAGTCCTCGGCCCGCTCCCCCGGCGTTCCGTAGATCAGGTCGAGATTGACGTGGTCGAAGCCGGCGTCGCGCGCTTCCATCGCGGCGGCGGTGGCCCGGCCGGCGTGGTGCCGGCGGTCGAGCACGGCGAGCACCCCGGGCGCGGCCGACTGCATGCCCAGCGAGATCCGGGTGTACCCGGCCGCGCGCAACTCCTTCAGCGAGGTGGGCGTGACCGACTCGGGGTTGGCCTCGGTGGTCACCTCCGCGTCGGTGGCCAGCCCCCAGGTCCGGTCGATGGCGTCCAGGATGCGGGCCAGGTCGTCGGCGGGCAGCAGGGTGGGGGTGCCGCCGCCGACGAAGACCGTCTCCACCCGGGCCGGTGGGGTGTCGTCCAGCACCCGGGCGGCGAGCGCCAGTTCCGCCAGCACGGCGTCGGCGTAGCCCTCCCGGCTCGCGCCGCCGCCCAGTTCGTCGGCGGTGTACGTGTTGAAGTCGCAGTAACCGCAGCGACTCGCACAGAAAGGCACGTGCACGTAGACCCCGAAACCCCGGACGCCTACGGACGCACGGGCGGACGCGGGCAGCGACCCGTCGGCGGGGACGGGCTCGCCTGCTGGAAGGACGCCGGGCATGGCCACTAGTGTGCCCTGGCATGACCTCTCCCGACGCGTTCGTGCGGGTCGCCACGGCCCACGGGGTGACCACGCTCACCCTGGACAGTCCGCACAACCGCAACGCGCTCTCCACGCCGCTGATGACCGAACTGCTGGCCGGGCTGGCCGCCGCGGTCGCCGACGACGCGGTCCGGGTGATCGTGCTCGACCACACCGGGCCGGTCTTCTGCTCCGGCGCCGACCTGAAGGAGACCGCGGCGGCGTACGCCAGCGGCACGGTGCCCGCCGGGATGCTGAGTGACGTGCTCGCGGCGGTCTGGGAGTGCCCGAAGCCGGTGCTGGCGAGAGTCGCCGGCCCCGCCCGGGCCGGCGGCCTGGGCCTGATCGCGGCAGCCGACCTGGCGGTCTGCGCGGCCGAGGCCACGTTCGCCTTCACCGAGGTGCGGATCGGGGTGATCCCCGCGGTGATCTCCGCGACGGTGCTGCCCCGCCTGACCACCCGGGCGGCAGCCGAGCTGTACCTGACCGGCGACCCCTTCGACGGCCGGCGGGCCGCCGAGATCGGCCTGGTCACCGCCGCGGTGCCGGCCGCGGAGCTGGATGCCGTGGTGCGGCGGTACTGCGACTCGCTGGTACGCGGCGCCCCGGCGGCGTTGGCCGGCGCGAAGCGACTGCTGCGCCGCCCGGCCGCCGTCGACCTGCGCGCCGACCTGGCCGAGCTGGCCGAGCTGTCCACCGGCTACTTCCTGTCGGCCGACGGGGTCGAGGGGGTCACCGCGTTCCGGGAGAAGCGGCCGCCGCGCTGGGTGGCGGAACTCGGTGGGTGAGGTACGGCCGGGACGGGGAACCTCGCGTTGCGCGTAGGTGCCGCAGGAGGTGGGAACCGGTCGGACGACCCGAACAGGTCGATGAGGGACGTACGCTTGGCGGACCTTGACACAGGAGGTGCGGGTGCGGACTCGGGCTTTCGCGACGGGATTCGTGGTCCTCGTCCTGATCGCCGCGATCGGGACGATCGTGGTGCTGAGGCAGGCCGGTGAGGGGCTACGGCTGCCGCTGGCCGGCCGGGCCTGCACGGTGCAGGCCGACGGCGAGGTGACGCTCGACTCGCAGCAGATGGCGAACGCGGCGACCATCGCGGCGATCGGCGTGCAACGCGAGATGCCGGAGCGGGCGGTGGTGGTGGCGCTGGCCACCGCGTACCAGGAGTCCGGGTTGCGCAACCTGACCGGTGGCGACCGCGACTCCGTGGGGCTGTTCCAGCAGCGACCGAGCCAGGGTTGGGGCACACCGAAACAGATCCGCGACCCCCGGTACGCGGCGGGGAAGTTCTACGCGGCGTTGAAGAAGGTGCGCGGCTGGGAGGACATGCGGGTCACCGACGCCGCACAGAAGGTCCAGCGCTCGGCCTTCCCCGAGGCGTACGAGAAGTGGGCCGACGAGTCGCAGGTGCTCACCCGGGCGCTGCTCGGTCACGCCACCACGGCGGTCACCTGCGCGGTGGGCGGCGATCCGGTGATGCGCGGCGCCGCCGCCATCGCCGCGCTGACCGAGGGGCTGGCGCTCGACTGGGGCCTGCGGGCCTTCACCGGCAACGACGACCGGCAGGTGGGCAGGAGTTACTTCACCTCTGCCGTCGACAGCTCCGGCAACCCGACCCTGCTGAAGGTGGGGATCAACGAATCGCCCTCCGCCGAGGGCGTGCGGGCGGGCTGGCGGTACACGCACTGGCTGGTCTCCCACGCGAAGGAGCACGGGGTGAAGCGGGTGACCTACGACGGCCGGGAGTGGACCGCCAAGCGCGGCGACTGGAAGCGCCTGCCGGACAGCGACCGGGGTGACACGGAGGTCCTCGCCGAGGTCCACGCCGACGTCTGATCGGCCCCGATCTCCTTAGAGCGACCGCCCTTACCCGCAGTCACCGCAAGATCCGGCATTTCGGTATGTAAGGCCGCGTCTCGCCACGTTGCGTGACATGGGGTAGTCGTCCAACCGCCTTCAGTCGCCGTACCTGTGGAAAGGTCGCAGGGTGCCCCCCGAGTCGCCTGGACGCGCGTTACGATCGGCGGCCTGTGCCAGAAATGGTTTCACCTCTTGGGGAGGGGTACTACGTGGCGTTCGACTACGGCGACCGGACCGGCTACGAACCGATCAGTGACGTCGACCGCAAGGAGTTCCACGAGCAGGGCTTTCTCCTGCTGCGCAACGTCCTGACCGAGGATCACCGGGCCGCTCTCGAGGCCGCGGTCGACCGGGTGTACGAGGAGGAGAAGGCCAAGGGCAACACCACCAAGGACGGCACCCTGCACCTGCTGGGCTTCCTTGAGCGTGACGAGCTCTTCGGCGAGCTGCTCACCCACCCGATCGCGTTCCCCTACATGTGGGGCCTGGCCGGCTGGAACATCTACACCCACCACAACCACCTCGACGTCACGCCGCCGGCGTTGGAGCCCGAGAAGCCGTACTGGGGTTGGCACCAGGACGGGTACCGGCAGAACTCCGACCCGGAGACGATGGACCCGAACCTGCCCCGGCCGATGTTCTCGCTGAAGGTCGCCTACGTGCTCTCCGACCTGTCGGAGAAGGGACGGGGCGCGACGAAGGTGATCCCCGGCAGCCACCTGTGGAACTCGCTGCCGCGCCCGGCGGATCTGAGCGTGCACAACCCGGATCCCGAGGGCACCGTCGAGATCACCGCCAAGCCGGGTGACGCCTTCATCTTCGACCGCCGCCAGTGGCACTCCCGGTCGACGAACCTGTCGAACATCACCCGCAAGATGCTGTTCGTCGGTTACACCTACCGGTGGATCCGCCCGCTCGACGAGCTGCACCCCGACAAGGACGGCGAGTGGTACCGCAACCGCACGCCGGTGCAGCGTCAGCTGCTCGGGGAGGGCACCCACACGGCCAACTACTGGGGCATCAACTGGGACGGCTACATCGACGACGAGATCCCGCTGCGCAAGGAGCTCAAGCAGCGCGGTCTGCTCAACCGCAGCATCCCCTGGCTCCGCTGACCAAAGCGTGACGACAGGCCCCGTGGCCACGCCTGGACGTGGCCCACGGGGCCTGTTCGCGTCTGCTTGAGAGGACCTGCCGGCCCGTCAGCCGGCCGGCTCGCCCAGCCGGCGACGCGCCTTCTCGCGAATCGGCTCGGGCAGGTCGTCGGCGGCCAACAACCGGGGCAGCAGCGCCGGTTCCAGGGTGAGCGCCCGGAACACCTCGCCGAGGGTCACCCCGTGGGCCGGCCGGTGCACGATCTCGATCGGGTCGCCGACGCCCACCGCGCCCTCCCGCATCACCCGCAGGTACGCGCCGGGCGTCGCACGGGCGGTGAACCGCTTGATCAGATCCGGTACGCCCCAGAAGCCGGCAAAGGTGGTGCACGGGCTACGCGGCGTGGTCACCTGGAGCAACACCTCGCCGACGGCCCACTGCTCGCCGATCACGGCGCCGGTGACGTCGACCGCGTGCGTGGTGAGGTTCTCGCCGAAGCCGCCCGGGCGGATGGCGCGCCCGAGGTCCGCCTCCCACCAGGCCGCGTCCTCCCCCGCATACGCGTAGACGGCCTTGTCCGGACCACCGTGGTGGGACCGTTCGCCGATGAAGTCGCCAGCCACCCCGTCGATGCGGAAGAACACCGGAGCCTCCGCCGGCCGCTTGTCGATGCCGCTGCGCCCGCTCGCGTCACCGGCCCACTCCGCCTCGGTCACGATGCCGACGTTCACCGATGCCACCCTGCCCGTCATGATCACATCCTACGGGAGCGGCTACGGCCACCACCGCCCGCGCTGGTCAGGTCGGTCCCGGCCCGGGCACCACGTTGGGCGTACGCATGCGAAAGGCGCCCGACCTCGACGGTCGGGCGCCTTTCGACGGTTCAGCTGTTACCGATGGGTGACACCCCGGCGGTTGCGGCCCACACCGGCGACCAGCGCCACCGCCACGGCGGCCAGCAGCACCTGGAGCAGCAGCTCCCGCCAGTCGATACCGGCGGTCTCGGCGAAGCCGGACGCACGGGCGATCACGGTGCCGAGCAGCGCCGCACCGACACCGATGAGCATGTGCAGCCAGATCGGCATGTTCTGACGGCCCGGCACCACCAGTCGGCCAAGCGCACCGACGATCAGACCAACGATCAGGGCGGTGATGATGCCCCAGACGGTGAGCTCCATGGTCGCTCTCCTTCACAAAGACGTTCAACGTTTGTGGTGTTCCTGTCGTGACCGCCTAATGCCCGACGAGCGAAGATCCCAAACCGGCTTTTCTGGCCGAGAGGTCGCGACCATCCCGAAAGACCGCGTCACGCGGACGGGCGCCCGGCCGGGTGGCCGAGCGCCCGTCGGGACGGATGCGCTTACTTCTTTCCGCTTACTTCTTTCCGCTCGCCTTGCCGTCGGAGTCGGAGGAGAGCGCGGCGATGAACGCCTCCTGCGGGACCTCCACCCGGCCCACCATCTTCATCCGCTTCTTGCCCTCCTTCTGCTTCTCCAGCAGCTTGCGCTTACGGCTGATGTCACCGCCGTAGCACTTGGCGAGCACGTCCTTACGGATGGCGCGGATCGTCTCCCGGGCGATCACCCGGCTGCCGATGGCTGCCTGGATCGGCACCTCGAACTGCTGGCGCGGGATGAGGTTGCGCAGCTTCGCCGCGATGGTGGTGCCGTAGGCGTACGCCTTGTCCTTGTGCACGATGGCGCTGAACGCGTCCACCGGCTCGCCATGCAGCAGGATGTCGACCTTCACCAGATCGGACGCCTGCTCGTCGGTGGGCTCGTAGTCCAGCGAGGCGTAGCCCTTGGTACGGCTCTTGAGCTGGTCGAAGAAGTCGAAGATGATCTCAGCCAGGGGCAGCGTGTAGCGCAGTTCCACCCGGTCGGCGGAGAGGTAGTCCATGCCGAGCAGATTGCCCCGCCGGCCCTGGCACAGCTCCATCACCGCACCGACGTAGTCGTTGGGGGTCAGCACGGTGGCCCGCACCGTCGGCTCGTACACCTCGGCGATCTTGCCGGTCGGGTACTCGCTGGGGTTGGTGACCACGACCTCCTGGCCGTCCTCCTGGATGGCCCGGTAGACCACGTTCGGCGCGGTCGAGATCAGGTCCAGGTTGAACTCCCGCTCCAGCCGCTCCCCGATGATCTCCAGGTGCAGCAGGCCGAGGAAGCCGCAGCGGAACCCGAAGCCGAGGGCACCCGAGGTCTCCGGCTCGTAGGTCAGCGCCGCGTCGTTGAGCTTGAGCTTGTCCAGCGCGTCGCGCAGCGCCGGGTAGTCCGACCCGTCGATCGGGTAGAGGCCCGAGTACACCATCGGCTTCGGGTCCTTGTAGCCACCGAGAGCTTCGGTGGCCGGGCGGTTGTTGATGGTGACGGTGTCACCGACCCGGGACTGGCGGACATCCTTGACCCCGGTGATCAGATAGCCGACCTCGCCGACGCCGAGCGCCTCGGCCTTCACCATCTCCGGCGAGATGACCCCGATCTCCAGCAGCTCGTGCACCGCCCCGGTGGACATCATCTTGATCCGGTCCCGGGCGCTGATGTGGCCGTCGATCACCCGGACGTAGGTGACCACGCCCCGGTAGACGTCGTACACCGAGTCGAAGATCATGGCGCGCGCCGGGGCGTCGGCGTCGCCGACCGGCGGGGTGAACTGCCGGACGATCTCGTCGAGCAGGTACGGCACACCCTCACCGGTCTTGCCGGAGACCCTGATGCAGTCCGCCGGGTCGCCCCCGATCAGGTGAGCCAGTTCCTCGGCGTACTTCTCCGGCTGGGCCGCCGGCAGGTCGATCTTGTTGAGCACCGGGATGATGTGCAGGTCGTTCTCAAGCGCGAGGTAGAGGTTGGCCAGCGTCTGCGCCTCGATGCCCTGGGCCGCGTCGACCAGCAGGATCGCGCCCTCGCAGGCCGCCAACGACCGCGACACCTCGTAGGTGAAGTCGACGTGGCCAGGCGTGTCGATCATGTTGAGCACGGCCTGCTCACCGGCCCGCTCGCCCTCGGCGATGGTCCACGGCATCCGGACCGCCTGGCTCTTGATGGTGATGCCACGCTCGCGCTCGATGTCCATCCGGTCGAGGTACTGCGCGCGCATCTGCCGCGGGTCGACCACGCCGGTGAGCTGCAACATCCGGTCGGCCAGGGTCGACTTTCCGTGGTCGATGTGGGCGATGATGCAGAAGTTCCTGATCCGCCCCGGGTCGGTGGCACCAGGAGCGTTCGCGCCGGGATCGAGCGTCGGTGGCACAGCGGTCCGTTCTGGTCGGCTGACGTGAGCGGGCCGGCACGTGCCGGCCCCCTCTATGCTCCCATGTCCCCGGCGGGCATCGGCCGGGCGTCCGTCACTCCTGCGGCGGCTCGACGAAGAGGGTGGCGAGCCGGGGCAGTCGGCGACGGGCCTCCTCCTCGTCGTCGAAGTCCCAGAAGTCGTTCAGGTCGGGCTGCGGTGTCGCCGTACGCTCCCCCGGCAGGTCGGTCGCGGTGGCCCTGCGGTACGCGTCCCACGGCACCGCGAGCATGTCCGCGCACTCGAACTCCTCGCCGCTCAACGAGGCGGACCGGATCTGCGGCAGCTCGGCCAGCGAGTCCGGATCAGCGACCGCCCGGGCGAACACCTCCCGTCCCTGGGTCATCAGCCAACCCCGGAAGTACTCGAACCCGTCGTCAGAGGCGCCACCGTTGATCAGGTACGCGGCACCCCACAGGTCGACCCGGTAGGACGCGCCGAGGACCCGTTGCTGATGGTGGGCGTACCCGACGATCTCCTCGGGGGCGCGGGCGGCGAGCAGCGCGACGGCCCGGGCGGCGATGGCGTCCGGCTCTCCCCCGCCGGTGCGGGCGCGGTCGATCAACTGCCAGAAGTCGTCGGTCCTCATGGTCCGGCAGTCTGGCAGACGCCACCCCGGGTGCCCGGATCCGCGCCGGAGGTCGCCGCCCGACCGGCCACCGGGCAGCATGGTCGGGTGAGTTCCGCCTCCCCGCCCGAGTACCACGCGACCGCGCAGCGGCCCGAGTGGTCGGTCCTGCCGGCGCGGCTGCGGGCCGCAGTGGCCACCCGGCTGGGCGCCCCGGTGGTCCAGGCCACGACCGCCGGTGCCGGCTTCACCCGGGGTTTCGCCGCGCTGCTGCGCACCGCCGACGGGCATCGCGCGTTCGTCAAGGCCGCGCCCCAGGCCGAGCAGCCACACCTGGTCGACTGGTACGCCCGGGAGGCCGCGATCCTCAACCGGCTGCCGGCCGGATTGCCGGTGCCCCGCCCGCACTGGACGCTGTGGGAGGCGGGCTGGTATGTCCTGGGCCTCGACGCCATCGACGGTCACACCCCTCGGCTGCCCTGGGCGCAGGTCGAACTGAGCGCCACCCTCACCGCCTTCGCCGACGTCGCCGAGGCGCTCGCCGATCCACCGGCCGAGTTGACCGCCCTCGGCCTGCCCCGCCTCAGCGACCTGGCCCGCGACGACATCCTCTGGTGGGGCGAGGTCGCCGCCGGCCGGGAGCCGGTGCCACCGTTGCCCGCCCCGGCGCGGGGACGGCTGGCCGAACTGGTCGCGCTGGAGTCACGCCTGCCCGGGTACGCCGCCGCTTCGACCGGGCTGACCCACGGCGACCTGCGGGTCGACAACGTGCTGATCGACACCGCCGGTGCGGCCTGGTTCTGCGACTGGTCGTGGCTGTGCCAGGGGCCGGCCTGGTTCGACCTGGTCACCCTGCTGATCACCGGGTACGCCGACGGGCTGGACGTCGATTCCCTCTTCGCCGCCCACCCGGCTGCGGCCGGCGCGCCCGAGGACGCGTTGGACGTCACGCTGGCCGCCCTGGCCGGCTACCACCTCACCGCCTCGACGTCGGCGCCACCGACCGCCTCCACCCACCTGCCGACGCACCAACGGTGGACCGGCGAGCAGGCTCTCGCCTGGCTCTCCCACCGCCGCGCCTGGACCTGACCACGCCCCACCCGCCGCCCGCACCCACACCGTTGATCATGAGGTTGGCGGCAGTTTGAAGATCAACGATTGCCGCTAACCTCATGATCAACCAGGGCGGATGGCGGGTGGGGCGGGTGCCGTTTTGGCCCGCCCGAACCGGACCTGGTAACCTGGCTCTTCGCGCAGCGATGACGCATGCTCGTCGCGCGCACAAGCTGACCAACCCGAGCTATCAAGACGAGGCTGTCGCGTGGCGAACATCAAGTCCCAGATCAAGCGCAACCGGCAGAACGAGAAGCGCCGGCTGCGTAACAAGTCGGTCAAGTCGTCGCTGAAGACCGCCATCCGCAAGTTCCACGAGGCCGCTGAGGCCGGTGACGTCGAGAAGGCCGCCGCCCTCATGCAGGACGCCTCGCGCAAGCTGGACAAGGCGGTCAGCAAGGGCGTCATCCACGGCAACCAGGCCGCGAACCGCAAGTCCGCGATCGCCAAGCGCGTCGCGTCGCTCGCTTCCTGAGCCAGCGCCCAGACCTGACGGAAGCCCCGAGGCGGTGCCTCGGGGCTTCCGCACGTCCATCCGCCCGGCGTTGATCCATCCGGTCCGGCCGCGCGCCCTGATCAGGACCCGGGTTCGGTGGTTTCCGGCCGAGACCCGACATCCCGCTCCGCCGCCTCCCCGCCGCGCCCCGCCGCCGGGGCACCCGAGCCCGTACCGTCCAGGCCTCGGTCGGGCCGGCCGTCGGCGGCGAGCGGTGTCGGCCGCGCCGCGCCGGGGCCGGCCACCTCAGCCGGCTCGGACTGCACCACGACGCCGGGCACGCTGTGCCGCAGCCAGTCGACCCGGGCCCGCCCGACCACCGGCTCCATCTGCTGGCGGAACCGGTCACGCTCCTGCTCGGGTACGGCCGCGGCGGAGCGCACCACCGCGGCGGCCACCAGGTCGTTGAGCTTGACCATCACGGCCACCGTGGCGGGCAGCACGAGCACCGCCCACCAGGTCACCAACTCGGCGAGCGCGAGCAGCGCCGCCAGCGCGATCGCCCCCTCGAAGAAGATGAAGCAGAGCACCCCACCCGGATTGACGAACCGCAGGCCGAGCACCCGCGCGTAGAACGGCCGGTACCGCTCCTCGTCGGCCGGGATCGTGGCCCACGAGCCACGGAGGGCTCCGCTCACCTGGCGCCGCCCTGCCGGGCGGCCGCCACCGAGAAGACCGCCTTCTCCAGCGCGTACGCCCGGTCGTCGGAGCCGCCCTTGACCGCCGCGTTGCACTCGGCCGCCGCTCGCATCGCCAGGACCAGCCCGTCGGGGGTCCAGCCCCGGGCCTGCCGTTGGGCCCGTTCGACCTTCCACGGCGGCATGCCGAGGCTGCTGGCGAGTTGGTACGGGCTGCCCCGGCCGGCCGAGGCGACCCGGGCGACCGTACGGATGCCGTCGGCGAGGGCGTCGGCGATCGGCACCGGATCCACCCCCACGTGCAAGGCCCAGCGCAATGCTTCCAGGGCACCCGGGAGATCACCGACCATCGTGGCGTCAGCCACCGTGAACCCGCTGACCTCCACCCGGCCCCGGTAGTAGCGCGCCACCGTGTCGGCGCCGATCCGGCCGTCGGTGTCGGCGATCAGTTGGGAGCAGGCTGCCGCGAGTTCGCGCAGGTCGTTGCCGACCGCGGCGATCAGCGCCTCGGCGGCGTCGTCCGTGCACCGTCCGCCGGCCCGGCGGATCTCGTCGCGGACGAAGGACACCCGGTCGCGGTGCCCCTTGAGCTTCGCGGCGGTCACGACCCGGGCACCGGCCGACTTCAGGCCGTCGGCGAACGCCTTGCCCTTGGCGCCCCCGAGGTGCGCCACCACGAGCTGCACCTCCGGGTCGGGGTTCTTCGCGTACGCCAACAGGGCGGCGACCAGGTCCTTGCGGGCGTCCTGACCGGACCGGAGCACCAGCACGCGACGCCCGCCGAACAGCGACGGGCTGAGCATCTCGTCGATCTCACCGACGGTGAGCTGACTGGCCTGGTATTCGCGCACGTCAACGGCGGGGTCGACGGCGCGGGCGGCGGCAACGGTTTCGGACACCGCGCGCGTGGCGAGCAGCTCCTCGTCGCCGAGGACGAGCACAATAGGAGCGGCACTGGCGGCGGTCACGCCGCCCATATTCGCACGCGTGGCCGGTCGGTCCAGCCTGCTCGTCATTACTCTGCCGGCAGACCCCGCACTCAGCGCAAATCCAGACATACCCCTTATCTTTCGCTTTTGGCGCTAAATTGCCGTCGATTCATCACCGTGGACTGACCCGGTCGACGCCAGCGCTCACCACCGCCAGTCCCCGCGGCGACCGCACCACCGCCACGTCACCCCCGACGTCGGTACGCAGCACCCGCGCCCCACCCCGAGCCAGCCGGGCCAGCACCGCCGCGTTGGGATGGCCGTAGCTGTTCTCCGCGCCGACCGGCACCAGCGCCACCGCCGGCCGCACCGCGTCCAGAAAGGCCGGATCCTGGTACGCGCTGCCGTGGTGGGCGACCTTCAGCACATCCGCCCGCAGCCCGTCCGGTGGCAGCCGCTCCCGCAGCGCACGCTGCTCCTCGACCTCGGCGTCGCCGGTCAGCAGGATCCGCACCCGGTCGACCATGGCGAGCAGCACCAGGGAGTTGTTGTTCGGATCCGAGCGGGTGCCGCGCATCGGGTACGGCGGGCCGAGCACGGTCAGATCGACCGCGCCGGCCCGATAGCGCCAACCCGCCGGTGCGGCGACCACCGGCGTGCCATGCGCCGCAGCGGTGCTGCGCACCAGATCCCGGCCGGTCACTGGCTCCGGCCACTGCGGAACCAGGACCGTGTCCACAGACCTTCCCCGGAAGATCCCGGCCACCCCGCCGGTGTGGTCCACGTGGAAGTGGCTGACCACCAGCAGCGACACCCGACGTACGCCGAGCCGGCGCAGGCAGGCGTCCGCCGCCGCCGGATCCGGACCGGCGTCCACCACGACCGCCCGGCCCACCGCCACCGGCAGCAGCATCGTGTCGCCCTGACCTACCGCACAGGCGGTGACGACCCAGCCGTCCGGTGGCCATCCCGGCGCGATCACCCGCACCGGCAGGGCACCCAGCACGACCGCGACGGCGCAGACCGCCACCAGGCGACGTACCACCGGGCGGCGGGCAGCGACCAGCAACGCCACGGTCAGCGCCGTCAGCAGCAGCGCCCCGGAGATCCCGCCGGGCCAGGGCAGGTTGCCCGCCGGCAGCCGGGCGCCGTACCGGGCCACCAGCACCAGCCACCACGCCGGCCAGTGCGCCAGCCAGGCCACCGCCTCGGCACCGGCCGGCCAGATCGGCGAGACGACCGCCGCCGCCACGCCGAGCACCGTCGCCGGTGCTATCGCCGGCACCGCGAGCAGGTTCGCCGGCACCGCGACCAGGCTGACCGTGCCCGTCAGTCCGGCGATCACCGGCGAACAGGCCAGTTGTGCGGCGGCCGGCACCGCCAGCGCCTCGGCCGCCCCCGGCGGTACGCCCCGCCGACGCAGGCCGTCCCGCCAACTCGGTGCGAGTAGCAGCAACCCGCCGGTGGCCAGCACGGACAGCGCGAAGCCGGGGTCGCCGGCCAGGCCCGGATCGACAAGCACCAGCGCCGCCACGGCGGCGGCGAGCGCGGGCACTGCCGCCCGGGGCCGGCCGGCGGCCAGCGCGGCGAGCCCGATCGCGCCCATGGTGGCCGCGCGTACCACGCTCGGGGACGGCCGGACCAGGATGACGAAGCCCACCAGGGCAAGGCCGCAGAGGCACCCGGCCAGCGCGGGACCGGCACGGGCCCAGCGGGCCAGCAACAGCACGGCACCCACCACAATTGCCACATTCGACCCGGAAACAGCATTCAAGTGAGTCATTCCGGTGGCCTGGAAATCCTCCTCCACCCGGTCAGGCAGCCGGCTGGTGTCTCCGACGACCAGGCCGGGCAGCAGGCCACCGGGATCGTCCGGCAAAGGTGCGCACGCCTGCTGGAGGCCGGCGCGCAGCCGACCGGCCGCGCGTTGCAACGCCGAGGGAGAACCGAGCCGAATCGGTGCGCCGACGGCCATCAGGACCGCCCCGGTCAGGTCGCCGCCGCGTGGCTCGGCCAGGCGCCCGTCCGCAGTGAGCCGTTGCCCGGGCAGCAGACCCCGCCACGCCGGGTCGTCGGCGAGCACCAGCACCCGCGCCGGGAGGGCGATCCGTTGGCCCTGCGGCCCGGTCAGCGTCACCAGCCTGGCCGGCACCAGCAGGGTCGGTGGACGGCCCACGATGCCGCCGCGTACCGGCCGGGGATCGGCCCGGATCACCAGTTCGGCGGTGACCCGGGCCCGTTCGTCCACCAGGACGCGCAGTGGGCCCGCGTCCCGTACGGTCAGCCGCGCCGAGGTGGCCGCCCCGCCGCAGACCACGCCGATCAGGATCGCCACCGCGACCCAGCCGTGGCGGCGTACGGTCGGGCCGGGCCGCCCGACGAAGCCGAGCAGGTGCAGCGCCGCCACCCCGGCGAGACCGGCCGCGACCGCGGCCAGCAGCAACGTCCGTCGGGCATCGAGATGCAGCCCCGCCAACGCGGTGAGCCAGGCCGCCACCGCCAGCCCGGCCAGGCGGAGGTCGGGTGCGGGCCCGCCGGTCGCGACAACGGGGATTCCGGCCGACGGTGCGACCGGAGCGGCCGACGCCCTCACACCGTCACCAGGTCCTTGAGCTGCTCGTACCGGGCGTCGCCGATTCCGGTCACCTGACGCAGGTCGCCGATGGACCGGAAGCCGCCGCGCTGATCGCGATACTCGATGATCCGCTGGGCGAGCACCGGCCCCACCCCGGGCAGGGTTTCGAGCTGTGCCGACGTCGCGGTGTTCAGGTTGACCCGCCCGCCGGCGCCCGGTCCGCCGCCCGGCACCGGGCCGGCTCCGGAGACGGGATCCGCCGCCGCGCCCGGAGGTGCCGGCACGCCGACCAGGATCAGCTCGCCGTCGCTGATTCGGCGGGCCGGATTCAACATCGCCACGTCCACCCCTGGCAACGCCCCTCCGGCGGCGTGCAGGGCGTCGGCCACCCGCGCGCCGGCCGCCAGCCGCACCAAGCCGGGCCGTCGGACCTTGCCGGCGACGGCGACCACCAGCTCACCGGTCGCCTCCGTCTCGGGCTTCGCCGGCTCGCCACCGGCCTCGACGGACGGGTCCGGTGTCACGACGGTTCCGCTCTCGGCGACGACCGGTTCCACCTCAGGACGGGACTGCCAGGCCCAGGTGGCCGCAACCAGCACCACGAGGGTGGCGACGGCGGCGAGCGCCCGCACTCCCCGCCGGCCCGGATCGAAAGCGCTCGGCCCCGCAAGGGGCTTCGGCGACTCCTCGTCGACCGTCCGCCCTCGCTCGTCGTAGAGCGGTCCTTCGTCGCTGACCCGAACCGGACCACCCGGGCGGGCCGGCCCGCCGCTGCTGACCGGGCCACCGGCCCGGATCGGTCCGCCGCCCCGAACGGGACCGGTGCCACCGAGCCGGTCGGCAGTCTGGACCGGCAGCAACACGGTCGGCCACTCCGCGACCGACGTCGGTGGTACGGCAGCGCCGGCCGGCAGGTCCAGCGCGCTGGGCATCAGGTGCCACAGACGCCGCCGGACCACCATCTCCTCGTCCTCGTCCTTCGACACGGCGCGAGGTTAGGGCGGCGAGGCCCTGTCGAGCGCTCCGCGCCGGTCCGCCTGTGGACACCGCAAGGCTCTGTGGACAGCACCCTGATCATGCACCCGATCTGCTATGGCCTCCGCGCGTTGCCGGGCCGCCGCCGCCCGTCGTCACCGAGATTTCGCGCGGGCCGGACCGGGACCGACACGTACGATGCGGGTCCCCGAACCACCGGTTCAGTCGGTGCGCGCCTGCGGGTCCAGACCGAGGACGGCACGTCCGCCGTCGACCGGCAGGGTCACCCCGTTGACGAAGCCGGCCGCCGGCGAGAGCAGGTACGCCACCGCCTCCGCCACGTCCTGCGGCTGCCCGATCCGGCCCACCGGGTGCAGCCGGGCAAGCTCCGCCTCGATCCGCTGCGCCTGGTCCGGCTCGGTTTCGGCGAGGAACGCCTGGTGTCGTTCGGTGGCCACCGAGCCGAGGGCGATCGCGTTGGCGCGGATGCCGTGCCGGCCGTACTCGACGGCCAACGCCCGGGTCAGCCCCTCCACCGCCGCCTTGGCCGTGGCGTACGGCAGGCAGCCCGGCACCGGCCGGCTCGCCTGGTGCGACGAGACGTTGACCACGACGCCAGCGGTGCCGGCGGCGAGGAAGCGGCGTACCGCGGTCGCGGCGCCGACCACGGCGGGCCGCAGGTTACGGTTGATCAGATCGACGACCTCGCCGACCGGCGCGTCGTGCACCGAGGCGTCGCGGAACACGGCGGCGTTGTTCACCCATCCGGTCAGCGGGCCGAAGCGCTCCGCCAGGTCGGCGGCCCGCCCGGCGACGCCCTCGTCACCGGCGTCACCGACCACCGCCGCGAGCCGGTCGGCTCGGGCATGGTCCTCCAGCCAGGACAGTGCACCCGGATCGCGTTCGACCACCACGACCGTCCGGCCGTCGGCGAGCAACCGCTCCACGATGCCCCGCCCGACCCCGCGTCCCCCACCGGTCACCACACAGGACATCCGTCCCACCTCCCCAGGCCCGGCCACGCGATCAATCCTCGCCCACCCACGCCACCGGCGGCGAGCAGGTCAGCTGGCGGTGTCCGGCCTGCGGTGGATCACCACGCAGGCGAGGCCGGGCCCGACGTGCACCGCGACGGCGGCACCGGCCTCGGAGACGTACGCCGCACGCAGCCGGTCACCGAGCCGAACGGTCAGCGTGTCGAGGAGTTCCTCGGCCCGCTGCGGTGCGTCGAGATGGTGTACGGCCAGGTCCACCGGCCCGTCGCCGGCCGCCTCGACGGCCAGGTCCACCAGCCGCGCCATGCCCCGACTGGCGGTGCGGACCTTGTCCCGCAGCACGATGCGTCCCTCGGGCATGTGCAGGATGGGTTTGACCGACAGCGCGGTGCCGAGCAACGCCTCCGCCGCGTTGATCCGCCCGCCACGACGAAGGAACTCCAGCGTGTCCACGTAGAAGTGGATGCTGGTACGACCGACGGCGGCTTCTGCCGCAGCCCGTACGCCGGCCAGGTCCGCACCACGCGCGGCGGCCCGGGCCGCCGCGATCGCCGGGAAACCGAGACCCATCCCGCAGGAACGGCTGTCGACCACGCTGACCCGGTCGCCCAACTCGGCGGCGGCCAGCTCGGCGGCCTCGACCGTGCCGGAGAGTCCGGCCGACAGGTGCACCGAGACGATGCCCTCCGCCCCGGCCGCCAGTAGTTCCCGGTACGTCCGGCCGAACTGCTCGGGCGACGGGCGGGAGGTGCTCACCGACACCCGCCGCGCGCGCAGCGCCCGGGTGGCGTCCGCCGGGAAGGTCTCGACGCCCTCCAGCCCTTCGACACCGGCCAGCACGACGGTCAGCGGTACCACGGTCAGCGCGTGCTCCCGCAGCAGCTCGGGTGGAAGGTAGGCGGTGGAGTCGGTGACGACCGCGACTGGCATGCGGGCACCGTAGCGGATCAAGCTGGGCGGTTGCCTGACCGCGTCCGCTCAGACCGGCTCGGCGGAGACCGGAATGCCGGTCGCGGCGGTGCCGGTCGCGGCGGCGGGAATCTCCATCGGGCCGACGTTGTGGGCGCGCAGGTGCCACCCACGCTCGACGTCGTGGCGCAGTTCCGTCCAGTGGCAGTTGCGCAGCGACCCGACGGCACGCAGCACGGCGTGCTCCCAGCCGAGCAGGTGGCCGCAGCCCTGACGGGCGGCGCCGCCGTGGGTGGCGATCACCACAGTGCCACCGGGCAGTTGGTCGGCGGCCTCCTGCAACGCGGTGCCGATGCGTTTGCCCAACTCGTCAAGCGGTTCGATGTCCGCTCCCGGGTCGGGATCCCCGGCCCGCCAGCGGGCGTACTCCCCGGGGAACCGCTCCGCCACCTCGGTCAGCAGCAGCCCCTGCCAGCTGCCGAAATGCCGCTCCCGCAGGCGGGCGTCGGAGCGTACCGGCAGGCCGGTCAGCGCGGAGAGCGCAGCGGCGGTGTCCGCGGCGCGGCTCAGGTCGCTGGCGACCAGGGCGTCCGGGCGCAGCGCGGCCAGCAGCGGCGCGGCCCTACGTGCCTGTTCCCGGCCGACATCGTTCAGCGGTACGTCGGTCTGTCCCTGCACCCTGCTGGCGGCGTTCCAGTCGGTGTTGCCGTGCCGCCAGATGATCAGCCTGGTCACTCGCCCGATCCGGCGGCGGCCTCTGCGGTGGCGAGGTCCCGGTCGACGAACGGAATGGTCGGGCAGTCCTTCCAGAGCCGGTCGAGGGCGTAGAACTCGCGTTCCTCGGTGTGCTGCACGTGCACCACGACGTCGACGTAGTCGAGCAGCACCCAACGGCCGCCGCGTTCGCCCTCCCGCCGCACCGGCTTCGCCTTCTCCGGCAGGTCGAGCAGGGCCTCCTCGATGGCGTCGACGATAGCCAGCACCTGGCGCTCGTTCGGGGCCGCGGCGAGCAGGAACGCGTCGGTGATGGCGAGTTGGTCACCCACGTCGATGATGACGATGTCCTGAGCCTTCTTGTCGGCCGCGGCCTGGGCGGCGACGATCGCCAGCTCGTGAGCGCGTTCGGAAACTGTCACCGTTCTCCTTCGATCAACCGTGCGATGCTTCCAGCCTCTCACACGGCCCGGATTCTCGACTCGCCAGTTTCAGCCGGAAAACGGCATGAAACGGTCGAATCACTCCCGATACAGGCACCGTTTCGCGATGTACTGCACCACACCGTCCGGCACCAGATACCAGACCGGCTCGCCCCGGGCGACCCGCGCCCGGCAGTCGGTGGACGAGATCGCCATCGCCGGCACCTGCACCAGGCTGACCGCGTCGGCAGGCAGGTGCGCGGCGGTCAGCGCGAAACCCGGCCGGGTGACCCCGATGAAGTGAGCCAGCTCGAAGATCTCGTCGAGGTCCTTCCAGCTCAGGATCTTCTCCAGGGCGTCCGCGCCGGTGATGAAGAACAGCTGCGTCTTCGCACCGTACTGGGCACGCAGGTCGCGCAGTGTGTCGACGGTGTAAGTGGGGCCGCCCCGGTCGATGTCGACGCGGCTGACCTGGAAACGGGGGTTGGACGCGGTGGCGATCACGGTCATCAGGTAACGATCCTCCGCCGAGCTGACCGGGACGTCGGCCTTCTGCCACGGCTGCCCGGTCGGCACGAAGATCACTTCGTCGAGGCCGAACCGGTCCGCCACCTCGCTCGCGGCCACGAGGTGACCGTGATGGATCGGGTCGAACGTTCCGCCCATGATGCCGATCCGCCGGATGTCTTCCTCCACCCCATGATCCTAGGGCGTGCACGACCGGAGGCGGGCCGGGCCGTCACCCTTCCGGCCCGGCCCGACCACGGTCGTCACGCGGCGGTGGCGGCCACCGCCGTGCGCGCCACCAGGGCCCGACGCAGGTCGTCGTCGGCGTCGGTGACCACCCGACGTAGCCCCGGTGTCAGGTCGTCGCGGGCCAGCAGCGCCGCGGCCGCCTCCCGGGTGGGCTGCGACACCGCGTGGCGGGGGAAGGCCAGCTTCGCGACCTCATCGGCCACCCAGGGCGTACGCAGCCGCGCGGCGGCCGGCATGTCGGCGAAGTAGCTGGCCACGTAGGCGCTGGTCAGGTCGGTCTGCTCGGGCTGCCAGAAGCCCTCCGCCGTCGCCTCGACCAGCCGATTCGACAGGTCCGTGTTCGACGCGATGATCTCCCAGGCGGCCTGCTTGGCAGCGGGATCGGGCAGGGCGGCCCGGCACCGGGCGGCCCGCT
Source organism: Micromonospora sp. C51 (assembly GCF_018070435.1). NCBI lineage: Bacteria > Bacillati > Actinomycetota > Actinomycetes > Micromonosporales > Micromonosporaceae > Micromonospora > Micromonospora sp. C51. Next base: position 50,244 of record NZ_JAGPXQ010000006.1, read on the forward strand.
CGGCACCGGTGGCGCTCGGGTCGGCTGCCGCCTCGGCCTCGATCTCGGCCACACCGGCGGCACCGAGAACCACCAACCGGCCGAGCAGCGCCCACCGCAGTTCGGTGTCCACGGCCAACCCGGTGGGCACGGCCCGGCCGGCCAGCCACCCGGTGAGCAACTCGGCGTCGGTGCTCGCAGCGATCAGCCCCCGGGCGGCGGCCAGTTGCAGCGACTCCCCCGGCGCGGCGCCATCGAGCAGTCGCCGGCAGGATTCGGCGACCCGGGCCAGGGCGGACTGTCGGGCCAGCGGGTCGAGATAGCGGTCGACAAGCGCGCGACTCATCGTCAGGACGTCCTCGACGATGATCACTTCCGTCTCGGCGGGCAGTGCCGCGACGATGAGGTCGACCAGACCGGTGACCGGCCGTTCTCCGTCAGTCGCCGCGTCCAGCGCCTCGCCCCAGAGCAGGGCGCGGGCCAGCGGGTCGGTCAGGCGGGGCAGCAGCAGTGGCACCGCATCTGCCGACGCGGCGTCGAGGCGGATCTTGGCGAAGGTGAGGTCGCCGTCGTTGGGCAGCAGAACCGCTGCCGCCGGCTCCCCGGCCAACCCGACGAGCCGGGTACGGCCGTCGTCGGTCTTGGGATCGAGGTCGACCTCGAACCGCTCGGCGGTGCCGTCCACGGCGTACCGGCCCACGCCGATGCGGTGCGGGCGCAGCACCGGATGCGTCGGCGGGGCGGTCTGGGCGATCACGACCTCGTCGTACCGGCCGTCGGCGTCCACCGCCACCTCGGCCCGCAGCGTGTTGACCTGCGCGGTCCGCAGCCAGGCCGCCGCCCAGTCGGTCAGCTCCCGCCCACTGCTGGCGGCCAGGCTCTGGAGCAGGTCGGCGAGGGTGGCGTTGCCGAAGCGGTGCCGGGCGAAGTGGTCGTTGAGACCGGCCAGGAACGCCTCGTCACCGAGCCACGCCACCAGCTGCCGCAGCACGCTGGCCCCCTTGGCGTACGAGATGCCGTCGAAGTTGAGCAGCCCCTCGGCGGCGTCGGTGACCCGGTCCGGCGCCACCGGATGGGTGGAGGGGCGCTGGTCGGCGGCGTATCCCCACGCCTTGCGGCGCAGCGCGAACGTCGTCCACGCCCGGTCGAACCGGGTCGCTTCGGCGGTGACCCGGGTGCCCAGGTATTCCGCGAACGACTCGTTCAACCACAGATCGTCCCACCAACGCATGGTGACCAGGTCACCGAACCACATGTGCGCCATCTCGTGGGCGATCGTGGTGGCACGCAGCTCGCGCTGGCTGTCGGTGACCGCCGAGCGGAACACGTAGTCGTCGCGGAAGGTGACCAGGCCCGGATTCTCCATGGCACCGGCGTTGAACTCGGGCACGAACGCCTGGTCGTACTTGCCGAACGGGTAGCGCTCGTCGAACAGCTGGTGGAACCGGTCGAGACACTGCTTCGTGACGGTGAAAATCTCCGCCGCGTCGGTGTCGAGGTGCTCGGCGAGTGAACGTCGGCAGTACACACCCAGCGGAATCCCGTCGTGGGTGTCCCGGCGTACGTGCCAGGGGCCGGCGATGAGGGTGAAGAAGTACGTCGCGATCGGCAGGGTGGGAGCGAACTCCCAGCGACCCGGCGTCGGGTTGGCCGCCACTGCCGCGTTGGCCGCCACCGTCCAGTGCTCCGGCGCGGTCACCGACAGCGTGACCGGCGCCTTCAGATCCGGTTGGTCGAAGGCGGCGAAGACCCGCTGCACATCGTCCAGGAACGACATGACGTACAGGTAGGTCTCACCGTCCGCGGGGTCGACGAAGCGGTGCATCCCCTCGCCGGTGTTCGTGTACGCCATCTCGGCGGCGACGGTCAGCGTGTTCTGCGCCGCCAGGCCGGTCAGCGGCAGCCGGTTGTCATCGAGCGTGGCGGGATCGAGATCGGTGTCGTTGAGGCGTACGGCCAGCAGTTCCGCCGGCTTGACCTCGGCGAAGGTCTCGGTGCCGGTGGCCCGGAACCGGATCGTGACGTGGGATCGGAACCGTTCACCGCCCCCGGTCAGGTCGAGGTCCACCTGGTAGGACTCGACGGTGATCGACGCGCCACGCGCGGTCGCCTCTGCACGGCTCAGGCTCGGCATCCGCTTATCCTGCCCGATGAGGGAACGAACCGGCTTCCCCATTTCCCCTGGTACTGGAGGACGGGATCATGACAGCGCACCCCAAGGGTGACTTCGACCTCTCCCGGGCAGTCTGGCAACGGGCCGAGGGCGACACCTCGGAGGCCGCGGTGGAGGTCGCCTTCGTCGACGATCTCATCGGCATGCGCAACTCCGCCGAGCCGGACGGCCCGGTGCTGGTGTTCACCCAGGCCGAGTGGGACGCCTTCGTCGCGGGCGCCCAGGACGGCGAGTTCGATCTGGACTGAGCGGGGATGCGGCGTCCCTGGCCTAGTCACCGTCGCCCCAGCCGAGGCCACCGGGACCGGACGCGTGATGGAAACCGGCGTGGCCGGCGACATCGACACAACGTTCGGCGTCCGGCCCGAGGGCACCGCAGAACAGCCGCTCCGCACGGTGCCAGGCGTCGGCCGGCGACAAGGCGGAGGCACCGATCGCCAGCTCGGGCCGGAGCACGCTCAACGCCTCGGCGTACCCGACGGCCACCTCACGGGCGGCGACAAGATCGGCAGCGGTGAAGCCGAGATGCGCGGTGAAATGACGGTCGGTCCGGGACGGCCGGCGCGGAGGCCCCACCAGCGGTAGCCGATCCCCGCCGGCCGTCCCGGCCCTCCACCAGCGCCAGTACGCCGCGCGGTTGTCCCACATCCGTCCTCCCCGTGGCACGCCGAACCTCTGTCCGGCGGCGTACCCACCAGGCCGGCGGCCGGTTCACCGCCGGGCAGGTCAACGCCGCCGGATTCAGCAAACCAGGCTTCCCCGGTCCTGGGAGGGGCCAGCAGCTCACCTACCTGACCGGCTCGGCTGCACTGCCACCCGTTGGCGCGGTTGCGCCGCCCTGACCTGGGTAGATACCACCCGCGACGGTTGAGTGGCCGGTCGGTGACGACCGCGCCCCGGCAGCAGGGAACCCGATGGCGACCATCCCGACGGACCGCAGCCCAGACAGCACCCTGGCCTTCCTGCGGGCCGGCTACCGGTTCGTCGGTCAACGGTGCGAGCGGTACGGCACCGACATCTTCCAGACCCGCCTGCTGCTGGAACCGACGATCTGCCTGCGCGGCCGGGCCGCCGCCGAACTCTTCTACGACGCCGACCGGTTCGTGCGGGAAGGTGCCATGCCGGCTCGTGGTCAACGGACGCTTACCGGCCGGGGCGGCGTCCAGGGTCTCGACGGCGACGCCCACCACTACCGCAAGGCCATCTTCATGTCGCTGATGACCCCGACGGCGGTGCAGCGGCTCGGGCAGCTCTTCGCCGACGAGTGGCAGGCCCGGCTACCCGCCTGGGAACTGGCCGGGACGGTGACCCTGCACACCGAGGTCGCATCGATGCTGACCCGAGCGGTCTGCGCCTGGGCAGGGGTGCCGCTTGGCGAAGGCGAACTGGACCGGCGTACCGCCGACCTACAGGCCATGATCGACAGTGCCGCCGCGCTCGGTCCCCGGCACTGGCGTGGTCGGCTGGGCCGGCTACGGGGCGAGCGCTGGGCCGGCGACCTCGTCGAGCGGGTACGCGGCGGATCCCTGTCCCCGCCCGACGGCACCGCCCTACGCGTGATCGCCCAGCACCGCGACGGCGCGGGGCATCGGCTGCCCCGCCGCGTCGCCGCGGTGGAGCTGCTCAACGTGCTCCGCCCGACCGTCGCGGTGGCCCGCTTCGTGGTCTTCGCCGCGCTGGCCCTGCACGACCATCCCGCCTGGCGGCAACGGGTACGCCACGACGAGGAGGCCGCCGGGCAGTTCGTGCAGGAGGTGCGCCGCTACTACCCGTTCTTCCCGGTGACCGTGGCCCGGGTCCGGCGGGACTTCGACTGGCAGGGTTACCACTTTCCGCAGGGCCGCCGGGTGCTGTTGGATCTCTACGGCACCGATCATCACCCTGAGGTGTGGCCGGAGCCGGAGCGGTTCCGGCCGGAGCGCTTCGCCGGCTGGCCGGGCGACCCGTTCACGTTCATACCGCAGGGCGGCGGAGGCCATCTCACCGGACATCGCTGCGCCGGAGAGTGGATCACCATCGAGTTGATGAAGCGGGCGGTGGCGCTGCTGACCGAGGTCATCCGCTACGACGTACCGCCGCAGGATCTCGCGGTGGATCTGAGCCGGATGCCGGCGCTGCCGGGCAGCGGCTTCGTGGTCACCGCCGTGCGGCGCGTCGGCTGAACCCGGCGGCCGGGCCCGCCGCTGTCGCCCGATTGGCCTACCCTGCGATCGGCCACCCATGCTCGATCGGGAATTTCCCTGCGGATCGGCCGGGACGAGCGACAGGATGAAGGATCGGCGGGACGACCTCACTCACGAAGCGTGACGTCCAGCTGTCAGGAGTTCCGGTCTCGCGGATCCACGGAGGTGACATCGATGGCGCGTCGGGCAGTGGGCGGCGGGGCCACGCGCACCCGGGTCCAACTCGCCGCCCTGGTCGTGGCGGCAGTGTTCCTGCTCCTCGGGGTGCTCGGGTTCGTGCCCGGCATCACCACCGGCTACGGCGACATGACCTTCGCCGGACACCACTCCGGTGCCCGGCTCCTCGGTCTGTTCCAGGTCTCGGTCCTGCACAACCTGCTGCATCTCGGCTTCGCCGTGGCCGGGCTCGCGCTGGCCCGCAGGGTGGCCGGTGCCCGTCTCTATCTCGTCGCGGGCGGTGCGCTCTACCTCGGATTGTGGATCTACGGGCTGGCCGTCGGCGAGGAGAGCGGCGCGAACTTCATCCCGCTCAACGACGCGGACAACTGGCTGCACCTGGGACTCGGCCTCGGGATGCTCTTGCTCGGGCTGCTGCTGTCGGCGAGGGCCGGCGGCAGCGACGGCCGCCTCGACCGCCCGTTCGACCGCCCCTGATCGGGCTCAGGCCGGTACCGGCAGCCGCTTGGCGAAGCACCTCCGATACAGCCCGCCCCCGGGCCCACCGTCTCCGGCAACCGGCTCGTACCCGCAGGCCCGGAAGAACGTCACCGCCACCGACAGGTACGGCCCGGTCTCCACCCGGACGAGCGAGTGCCCCCGCTGGTACGCCAACTCCTCCAACGCGGCAAGCAGTTGCCGGCCGACACCGCGACGCCGGTAGGCGGGACGCACGTACAGATGCTCCAACTCGCCGGTGTCGTCGTCGCGGACCTGGATCCCGCCGTACGCCACCGCCCGGCCGGCGAGTACGACCGTCAGCCAGCAGGTGTCACGGTGCGTACCGATGTCCCGCCCGGCGGCGCCGCCCGTGAACTCACGCAGCTCGCGCTGCTCGGCCGCGGCGAGGGCGGCGACCTCCGGATCCGCCAGCGGGCGGGACTGGATCAGCATCACTCCACGCTAGGGCGACGAAATTTCGCGAGGGTTTCCAACAGTCGTCCCCATTTCGGAGCGCATCAAGCTATTCGGCGTCATCCCTGCCGGCGGGTGCCGGCTCGGCCTCGTCGGCCGGTCGCTGCCGGCGGGCCTTGCGGGCCGCCAGCCGCTCGGCCGCACTGGCCCGGGTCGGCTTCTCCTCCAGCCGGACGTCACGGCCCCGGGCACCCGGGACGAACTCCGCACCGGCATAGAGAGTCGGCTGCCAGTCGAACTCCCGCTCGCCGATCCGAACCAGGTCACCGGGCTGGGCGCCAGCCTTGGCCAACTGGTCCTCGACGCCGAGACGGGCCAGCCGGTCGGCGAGGTAGCCGACCGCCTCGTCGTTGTCGAAGTTCGTCTGACGCACCCAGCGCTCCGGGCGGACACCGCGCACCGTGTACGAGCCGTCATCCTCGGCCTCGATGGTGAAGCCGGCGTCGTCGACCGCCTTCGGCCGGATCACGATCCGCGTCGGTTCGGCCGGTGGTGCCGCCGCTCGCGACTGCTCCACCAGTTCCGCCATCGCGTACGTGAGTTCCTTGAGCCCTTCCCTGGTGGCCGCGGAGACCTCGAAGACCCGCAGACCACGCGCCTCCAGGTCGGGTCGGACGATCTCGGCGAGGTCGCGGCCGTCCGGCACGTCGACCTTGTTCAGCGCGACCAACCGGGGCCGGTCGGCCAGCCCGCCGTACTCGGCCAACTCCGCCTCGATGGTGTCGATGTCGGCCAACGGGTCGCGCCCCGGCTCCAGGGTGGCGGTGTCGATGACGTGCACCAGCACGGCACAGCGCTCGACGTGCCGAAGGAACTCCAGCCCCAACCCCTTGCCGGTGGCCGCGCCCGGGATCAGGCCGGGCACGTCGGCGACGGTGAAGGTGTGGTTGTCGAGCCGGACGACGCCGAGATTCGGCACCAATGTGGTGAACGGATAGTCGGCGATCTTGGGCTTGGCGGCGGAGATCACCGAGATCAGGGACGACTTACCGGCTGACGGGAAGCCCACCAGGCCGACGTCGGCGACGCTCTTGAGCTCCAGCACCACGTCGAGTTGCTCGCCCGGCTCACCCAGCTCGGCAAAGCCGGGTGCCTTGCGGCGCGCGTTGGCCAGCGACGCGTTACCCCGGCCACCGCGCCCGCCCCGGGCCACCTCGAAGGTGGTGCCGGCACCGACCATGTCGGCCAGCACGGTGCCGTCGCTGGTCTGCACCACCGTGCCGTCGGGCACCTTGAGCACCAGGTCGGCACCGTTGCCGCCGTCCCGGTTCGATCCCGCGCCGCCCCGCCCGTTCTCCGCCTTGACGTGCGGCCGGAAGTGAAAGTCGAGCAGCGTGTGCACCTGCGGGTCGACCACCAGGGAGACGCTGCCACCGTGCCCGCCGTTGCCCCCGTCCGGGCCGCCGAACGGCTTGAACTTCTCCCGGTGGATCGAGACACAGCCGTGCCCGCCGTCGCCGGCCTGCAGATGCAGGACGACCCGGTCAACGAACGTCGTCACGACGTAATCCTTCCAGCAGGGCCCGGCCCTGCGCGAGAAAAGGCGAAGCGGGCCGGGACATCAGGTCCACGGCCCGCTTACGCCGGACAGCTACTGCTGCGGCACGATGCTGACGGTCTTGCGACCGCGCCTGGTGCCGAACTGGACCGCACCGGCGGCCAACGCGAAGAGCGTGTCGTCTCCGCCGCGGCCGACCAGGTCACCGGGGTGGAACTTGGTGCCACGCTGACGGATGAGGATCTCACCCGCGCTGACGACCTGACCACCGAAGCGCTTCACGCCGAGTCGCTGGGCCGCGGAGTCACGACCGTTACGCGAGCTGGACGCACCCTTTTTGTGAGCCATTGGAGGACGACCTACTTCCCGCTGGAGATGCCGGTCACCTTGACCTGGGTCAACGGCTGGCGGTGACCCTGGCGCTTGTGGTAGCCGGTCTTGTTCTTGAACTTGTGGATCCGGATCTTCGGGCCCTTGGTGTGTGCGGCGATCTCGCCGGACACCTCGACCTGAGCGAGCTTCGCCGCATCGGTCACCAGGTCGTCACCGTCGACGAGGAGCACCGCGGCGAGCTTCACCGCGTCACCGGGGGCACCGGTGAGCTTCTCGACCTCGATCACGTCGCCTTCGGCGACCTTGTACTGCTTGCCGCCGGTCTTGACGATCGCGTACATCGGAGGCGGACTCCCTGTCGTTGAGGCTGCTGGCGGTCGTCCCCACGGCGGCTCGCCGGGCAGCAGAAGCACGGCGGCGCGGGCACGCGGGAACTCGGCACACCAAAGTGCGCCGCAGGCTAGCGTACGCCATGGTCGGGCCGGGGCCCAAACCGGGCCGGGCCGGTCAGCGGGCGCAGAGCTTGTCGAGGCGCTGTTGCAACCGGTCGAGCGCGGTCCCCTCAAGCGCCTCGATGTCGGTGCCGAGTTGGCCGACCTCGGTCGACAACTCCGTCAGCAGCTCCGTGAGCCGCTGGTCGTCGGCGCGTGCCGCCTGCGCCCTGAGCGCCTTCTCCCAGTCGGCCAGGGCCGCCTCGGCCCGCCGGCCGGCGGCCTGCGCGTCGGCGGTGTCACCCGCGCCGGTCGCCGTGACCATTGCGGCGAGCTGCTCGACGTACTTCTTCCCCGCGTCACCGCTGGCCTGCTGGGCGGCGGCACAGACCTCCGGGGCGTTTCCGCCTGCCGCCCCGGGGGCGGGGGTCGCGACCGGCTGTTCCGAGGTGGGCGTCGCCGGGCCGGTGGTGACGTCGACCCGCGTCGAGGCCGAGGCGGACGGTTCTCCCGGGTCGGGCCGCTCGGCCGAGCAGGCCGCGCCGACGAGTAGCGCGGCCGTGGCCACGGCGACGGCGAGCGGTCGGCGCATCGTCTCCTCCTCCGGCGGCCGCGTCTACCCCCGCATGCCCCAGGACACGGGGTGGGTCCCGGCCGGGCCGCGGCGACCGCTCATCGACCATACGGGACGGCCCCGCCCGGCGGACATCACCGCCGGACGGGACCTGTCGAACCGTCGTCTGCCCGCTAGCGGGCCGAGCTGCCCTACCGACGCCGTCAGGGCCGGGTACGGCGACGCGCGCCCCCACGGCGGGACCGGCGCCGACCGGCGCCGCCCTCCTCCTCGTCGGTTTCGCCGAGCGCGTCCGGGTCGTCCGGGGCGGCGAGGCGTGCCGCCTCGCCCTGCTGACTGTCGGCGACGTCCGGCGTGGCCGGAGTGTCCGTCTCGTAACGTGACAGGTCGTAGCCCATGGTGTCGTGGAAGTCGGCGTCGGCGGTGCTCGTGGTGTCAGTCTCGGTGACCTCCACCACGGTCCGCTCCGCCGTGGCGGCACCCTTCCGCGCACGGCGCCGGGACGAAGCGGTCGTCTGCTCAGCCGCCGGGGCGCTTGCCGAGGCAACCGCCTTGACCTTGTCTCCGCCACCCGAGCGCGGCTTTTCCGGCACCGGTTCGGTGTGGATGACCAGGCCTCGACCCTTGCAGCACTCGCACGTCTCGCTGAACGCCTCCAGCAGCCCGGCGCCGATCCGCTTCCGGGTCATCTGCACCAGGCCCAGCGAGGTGATCTCCGTGACCTGGTGCTTGGTGCGGTCCCGTCCCAGGCACTCGGTCAGCCGGCGCAGCACCAGATCGCGGTTCGACTCCAGCACCATGTCGATGAAGTCGATCACCACGATCCCGCCGATGTCCCGTAGCCGCAACTGCCGGACGATCTCCTCGGCCGCCTCCAGGTTGTTGCGGGTGACCGTCTCCTCCAGGTTGCCCCCGGCACCGGTGTACTTGCCGGTGTTCACGTCGACCACCGTCATCGCCTCGGTCCGGTCGATCACCAGGTGCCCGCCGGAGGGCAGGAAGACCTTGCGGTCGAGCCCCTTGAGGATCTGCTCGTCGATGCGGTACTCGGCGAAGACGTCCGTGGTGCCGACGTGCCGACGCAACCGGGCGACCAGGTCCGGCGACACGTGCGACAGGTACGACTCGACCATGTCGTACGCCTCGTCGCCCTCCATGACCAGCTCGCGGAAGTCTTCGTTGAACAGGTCGCGGACCACCCTGATCACGAGATCGGGCTCCTGGTAGAGGAGCACCGGCGCACCGCCCTCGGCGGCCTTGGCCTGGATGTCCTCCCACTGCGCCTGGAGCCGCTTGACGTCCCGGGCCAGTTCGTCCTCACTGGCACCTTCGGCCGCGGTCCGGACGATCACCCCGGCGCCTTCGGGCACGAGCTTCTTCAGCACGTCACGCAGCCGCTTACGCTCGGTGTCCGGCAGCTTGCGGCTGATCCCGGAGGCGTTGCCGCCGGGCACGTAGACCAGGTGCCGGCCGGAGAGCGCGATGTGGCTGGTCAAGCGGGCGCCCTTGTGCCCGATCGGATCCTTGGTGACCTGGACCAGCACCGAATCACCGGACCTGAGCGCCTGCTCGATCGAGCGGGCCCGTCCCTCCAGGCCGGTGGTGTCCCAGTTGACCTCGCCGGCATACAGGACCGCGTTGCGACCTCGGCCGATGTCGACGAACGCCGCTTCCATGCTCGGCAGGACGTTCTGCACCTTGCCGAGGTAGACGTTGCCGGCCATGGTGCCGGCGGAGCTCCGGGTCACGTAGTGCTCGACCAGGACGCCGTCCTCCAGCACGGCGATCTGCGTCCGGTCGCCACGCTGACGCACGGCCATGACCCGGTCGACCGCCTCGCGGCGGGCCAGGAATTCCGACTCACTGAGGATCGGCGGGCGGGTACGGCGCTGCTCGCGGCCGTCCCGACGGCGCTGCCGCTTGGCCTCCAGCCGGGTCGAGCCGGAGACGCCCTGCACCTCGTCGACCGTTCGGCGTGGCTCCCTGATCTTCACCACGGTGGGCACACCGTCGTCGGCGGCACCGTCGGTGTCACCGGCCCCCCGGCGACGCCGCCGACGCCGCCGACGGGTCATCCCGTCGCCCTCGGCCTCGTCACCTTCCTCCGACTCGGCTTCGGGCTCGTCCGCCTCGGCCTGAACGGCTTCCGCAGACTCGCTCTCCTCGGCCTCCTCGCCGTCGTCGGCGCCGCCCTTGCCCCGGCCCCGGCCGCGGCGACCGCGCCGGCGGCGACGCCGGCCGCCCGCGGTCTCCTCGTCGTCGTCCTCGTCCTCGGCGACCTCCTCGGTCGCTGCGGCCGGCTCCTCCTCGGTCTCGGTCGCCACCACCGGCTCGGCCTCCCGCCGGCCCCGACGACGACGCCGGGACGGCTCGGCCGGTTCCTCGGCGGGCTCCTCCTCGCTGGGCTGCGCGGCGGCAGCCCGGGCGGCGAGCACCTCTTCCGGCGCCATGAACAGCACAGTCGGTGCGGTGAGCGCGGCCTTTCGACGGCGGGAGCGGCCCTCGGGTTGGGCCGGCACGGCGTCCGGGCCCACCGGCTCGACCGAACTCTCCGGCTCAGCGCTCTCGGCCGGCTCGGCCGCCTGCTCCGGATCGGCGGCGCCCTCGGCGGGCAGCGCGGCGGAGCCGAAGTCGGTGCCGGCCGCCGGTGCGGGGCCGGCATCGGCGGCGGGCTGGGTCGGCTCGACCTGGGCGGACGGCTCCATCACGGCGTCGGCCGGCGGCTCGGCGGGCGCTGGCGTGGACTTCCGGCGACGGGTACGGGTCACCTTGACCGGCGGCACCACGTCGCTGTCGGTGATCTCCGCCTCGGCCGCGGCCAACGGCTCCTCGACTGCCTTCTGCCCGGTGGTCGCCTTGCGACGGCGTCGCGGTGTCTTCGCGGCCGGGTCGAGATCACCCGAAACCGGCGCGAACACCTCGGCCTGGGGAGACTCCCCGCTACCTACCGCCGCGGCACCGGACGCCTCCACCGGCGCCTCGGTCTGCTCCGGCCGGCTGACCGAGGTGGCCCGGCGGCGGGTCGTTCGACGGCGCGGGGCCGGCTCGCCGTCGGTCGCGCCATCCAGGTCGGCGGTGCCGCTCACGGCACCGGCAATCTCCACCGGCGGGTCAGCGACCGGACCAGCCTCGGCCACCTCCTGTGGCGGGGGCGATCCGGTCGCCTCGGCGGTGCCGCTCTCGGCCCTCTCGTCGGCCGGATTGATGCCGGCCCGTTCGCTGCCCTCGGGCTCGTTCTCGAGCATGGACGTTCTCCAGTTCTGGCTTCCCCGGGCGCGGGTGAGCGCTGCCACGCAGGGTTGCCGCAAAGGTGTTTCCCCGGGCGCACGGGGTGCGCGCCGGCGAAGTCTGCCTGCCTGGACGCCGACCGTCGGTCAGCGCCCGCCGATGGTTGCCCCGTCGCGGTCCGCGTCCAGCGGATCCACGATCGCACCCTGCGCGGTCAGCGTGCCCTGAGCCAGCCGGATCACCTTCGGGGCCACCGGCGGCTCCAGGCCGGCCACCACGCGGAAGCCGGAAAGGACGTCATCGGGCCGTACGGACGGGGTGACCTGCCGCACGACCAGTTCGAGTATCGCACACGGTACGGCCGGGTCCCCGGAAGGCGTCGCCGATGCGGCGATCACATCGATGTCGATGACTGCGGCACGGGCGTCGAAGGTGCGCCGTCCCTGCTTGGTCATCCGCTCGACCAGCACCTCGTCGGCGGCGGTGAAGACGGCCACCGCCTTGGCCAGCACGTCGGGATCCACCTGCGGCAGCTCGATCCGCCAGCGGGAGGCCTCGATCCGGTCGGGCAGGCTCGCACCGCTGGCCACCACGACGTCGAGCACGTCGAGGCCGGGCGAGAGCGCTGCGTCCAGCGCCAACCGCAACTGCTCCGGGTCGACCGGCTCACGCAGGCCGACCTCCAGGTACTCGGCCTCGCTCGCCACCCCGGTCGGCGCCGCGCTGGCGTACGAGATCTTCGGGTGCGGGGTGAAACCCTGGGAGAAGGCGACCGGCACGCCGGCCCGGCGCAGCGCGCGCTCGAAGGCCCGGGCGAAGTCCCGGTGCGAGGTGAACCGCAGCGGGCCACGCTTGGCGTACCGGATCCGGACGCGCTGGACGACCGGTGCCTGGCCCCCCTCGGGCTGTGGTTTCCTACTGATCGTCGTGCTCCTCGGTGTCGGGCCCCACCCGTGGCGCCGGGCTACTGCTGGGTGCCGGCGGACAGCTTCAGGCCGTTGACCGGGGTCAACGGGAGCAGCTTCCGGCCGGTCGGGCCGATCTGGATCTCGGTGTCCATCGCCGGGCAGACGCCGCAGTCGAAGCAGGGCGTCCACCGGCAGTCGTCCTGCTCGTACTCGCTGAGCGCGTCCTGCCAGTCCTGCCAGAGCCAGTCCTTGTCCAGGCCGGAGTCCAGGTGGTCCCAGGGCAGGACCTCCAGCTCATCGCGCTCCCGGGTGGTGTACCAGTCGAGGTCCACCCCGAAAGCGGGCAGCACCTCGGCCGCCGCGTCCACCCAGCGCTGGTACGAGAAGTGCTCGCTCCAGCCGTCGAACCGTCCGCCGTTCTCCCAGACCCGGCGGATGACCGCGCCGACCCGGCGGTCACCTCGGGACAGCAGACCCTCGATCAGCGACGGCTCGCCGTCGTGGTAGCGGTAACCGATCGCCCGGCCCAACGAGCGATCGGCGTTGATGGCCTGCTTGAGCAGCTTCAGCCGGTGATCGATGACCTCCGGCCGCTCCATGGCCGCCCACTGGAACGGGGTGTGCGGCTTGGGCACGAACCCGCCGATCGAGACGGTGCACCGGATGTCCTTGGAGCCGGTGGCGGCACGACCGGCCCGGATGACCTCGTGCGCCATGTCGGCGATCTCCAGGACGTCGTCGTCCGTCTCGGTCGGCAGACCGCACATGAAGTAGAGCTTCACCTGCCGCCAACCGTTGGTGTACGCGGTGACCACGGTACGGATCAGGTCGTCCTTCGACACCATCTTGTTGATCACCTTGCGGATCCGCTCCGACCCGCCCTCGGGGGCGAAGGTCAGACCGGTCCGCCGGCCGTTGCGGGACAGCTCCTGCGCCAGCTCGATGTTGAACGCGTCCACCCGGGTGGACGGCAACGAGAGCGAGACATTGGTGCCCTGGTACTGCTCGGCCAGGCCGGAACACATGTCACCGATCTCGGAGTGATCGGCCGACGACAGCGACAACAGGCCCACCTCGTGGAAGCCGGAGAACTCCAGCCCCTGCTGCACCATCTGCCCCACGGTGGTGATCGAGCGCTCCCGCACCGGCCGGGTGATCATGCCGGCCTGGCAGAACCGGCAACCCCGGGTGCAGCCGCGGAAGATCTCCACCGCGTACCGCTCGTGCACCGTCTCGGCCAGCGGGACAAGCGGCTTCTTCGGGTACGGCCAGGCGTCCAGGTCCATCGTCGTGCGCTTGTGCACCCGGAACGGCACATCCGCCCGGTTCGGCACGACCCGCTGGATCCGGCCGTCCGGCAGGTAGTCCACGTCGTAGAAACGCGGCACGTAGACGCTCTCGGTACGCGCCAGCCGCAGCAGCAGCTCGTCCCGGCCGCCCGGGCTGCCCTCGGCCTTCCACTCCCGGACGATCCCGGTGATCTCCAGGACCGCCTCCTCGCCGTCGCCGAGCACGGCGGCGTCGACGAAGTCGGCGATGGGCTCGGGGTTGAACGCGGCATGCCCACCCGCCACGATCACCGGGTCGCCTTCGGTGCGGTCGGCGGCGAGCAGCGGAATGCCGGCCAGGTCGATCGCGGTGAGCAGGTTGGTGTAGCCCAGCTCGGTGGCGAATGACACGCCGAACAGATCGAAGTCGCGGACCGGGCGGTGGGCGTCGACGGTGAACTGCGGCACGCCATGGGCGCGCATCAGCTTCTCCAGATCCGGCCAGACCGCGTACGTCCGTTCGGCGAGGGTGTCCGGCAGCTCGTTGAGCACCTCGTAGAGGATCTGCACGCCCTGGTTGGGCAGCCCCACCTCGTACGCGTCCGGGTACATCAGCGCCCACCGTACGGTCGCCGCGTCCCACTCCTTGACCACCGCGCCCAGCTCGCCACCGACGTACTGGATGGGCTTGGTCACCTGGGGCAGCAACGGCTCCAGCCGGGGCCACACGGAGTTGGCCGCGACGGGACGCGAAGTCGTGGACGGGACGCTCATGATGCCCAAGGGTACGCGCCCACCCATCATCGGCCGCTCATACCCGGGCACCATAGGCGGGCCGGAAAACACCCTCGGGGTCGTACCGGTGCCAGGCACGCGTCACCCGCCTACCGGTCTCGCCTGGGTAGACGCGGTCGAACGCCGCCGGCCGCGGCCGGCTCTCGAAGTTGACGTACGCCCCGTCGGCGTGCCTGGCCAGCCCACTCCACGCCGCGTCCAGCGCCGTTGACCCCTGCGGCGGGAACACCGAAGCGATCACCAGAGTGTCCTGGTGCCGGTGTGGGTAGGCGGTCTCCGTCGGCGCGACGTCGTTGACCGCGCCACCGACCGAGCGAAGCTGGATCAGGGCCTGGCCCGCCGCCCGCGTCACCGCCCGTGCCTGCTCGTCGCCCATACCGGTGAACAGGCCGTTGGTGGTCAGGTTCGGTTGCTGTCCGACGTTGGCGTGCAGATGGGACGTGGGCACCAGGGTGGGGTACGGCACCAGGTCGATCCGGTCGTCGAGCAACGTGCCGATCTCGCGTAGCGGCGCGACCAGTGGCCGCACCCGGCGCAGGCTCTCGGCGGCGACCACCGCCGTGATCGACATGACCGTGACCGGCCCATAGGGCATCAGCATGGCAGCGGTCGACAGTTCCCGGGGCGAGTGGCGCAGCACCTCTGCCCACTGCCGCACGGTGCTGCCGTCCGGCCGGACCTCCACCGCGATCTGTGCCACCCCGACCTGCCGCAGATCCACCGCCTCGATCTCGAAGGCCACCACGATGCCCACCCCGGCGCCAGCCCCGCGGGCCGCCCAGAACAGCTCGGGTTCGCGGCGCGCGTCGGCGCGCACCACCGTCCCGTCGGCCAGCACCACCTCGACGGCGCGTACGTGGTCAATGGTCAGGCCGTACGAGCGCACCAGCCAGCCCACGCCACCGCCGGTGGCCAGGCCGCCGACGCCGACGTTGCCGTGGTCGCCGGAGCTGATCGCCAGGCCGTGCGGGGCCAGGGCCCGGGCCACCTCGGCCCAGCGGGCCCCCGCCTGCACCCGGACCAGCCGGGCCGCGTGATCGAGCACCTCGATCCGGTTCAGCCCCGACAGGTCGATGACCACCCCGTCGTCGACGGACGACAAACCGGCCAGGCCGTGACCGCCGCTACGGACTGCGATCGGCCGGCTCTGCTCCCGGGCGTACCGCAGCGCGGCCACCACGTCGGCGGTGCTTCTCGGCAGCAGTACGGCCGCCGGAGTGGCCCGTCGGGTGTAGGTCGAGCGCAGAGTCGCGTACCGGCGGTCGCCGGGTGTCACGATTCGACCGGACAACTGCTCGGGTGCCGGTGTCAGTCCGGCGTTGCGCCCACTCATCGCCGTCCTCGTACCACGCGCACCCGTTCGCGTACCGCCGGCGCGACCTCGTTGGCGAAGAGTTCGACCTGCGCCGCGGCGGCCGAGATCGGCCAGAACACGAAGGTGTCGAAGCCGAGTTCGACAGCCCACTCGGTAAGCGTGTTCACCCAGAGGTTCACGTCGCCGACGAGCCCGGTGGCACCCCGGTACGGCCCGACGGCGCCGATGACGTTGTAGATCCGACGCACCCGCGCCGGGTCGCGGCCGGCCGCGCGGGACGCCTCGTCGATGATCGCCTGACGGGAGGGCACGTCGGTCGGCGGTACGTAGATGTTGAGCGGGGAGATCCACCCGTCGGCGTGCCTGCCGACGAGAGTGAGCATCCGGCGTTTCTGTGCGCCCACCCAGAGCGGCACCGGAGTGGGCGCCACCGGGCCGGCCACGTATCCCTCGACCGCGTGCTGGTCGCTGATGTGGCGGACCGGTCCGCCGGCCAACGCCCGTCGCATGATCGATAGTGATTCCTCGGTGTAGGCGACCATCTCCGGCCCGCTGCGCCGGGCACCCCCCATGGCGGCGATGGCGTCCGTGCTGGCGCCACCGCCGACCCCGAGGATCACCCGGCCCCGGGTCATCACACTCAGCGACGCGGCGGCCTTGGCCAGCATCGTTGGCGGACGTAGCTGCAGGTCGGCCACGTCAGTGAGGAAGGAGACGCGGTCCGTCTCGGCGGCCAGATGACTGATCATCGTCCAGCTGTCGAGATGGCCGGGCTGGTAGGGATGGTCCTGCACAGCGAGCAGATCGAATCCGCCGTCGACCGCGCTTTGGGCGACGCGTCTAGTCGCGGCCAGGTTCTCGGCGGACGGATCCAGGCTGACGCCGAAGGTGATCGGATGTCCGTGATCGTTCATGACATCAACGATCAGTGGTTGACCGCGGCTGGGCAAACCGCAGGTTAGTCACTAACCTTGGGTAAGTGAGCGACGTCGAGACAGATATTCAGGCGTACCGGCAGATCCCCGAGCCGGCCTGCCGCGGCTTCCAGGACGCCCTGGAACTGGTCGGCCGCCGGTGGACCGGCGCGATCCTGCTGGCGGCCGTGCGCGGCACCCGGCGGTTCGGTGAATACCGTGCCGCCGTGGCCGGCATCTCCGACCGGCTGTTGGCTGCCCGACTCAAGGAACTGGAAGCCGACGGACTGATCGAACGTTCAGTGATCCCGAGTACCCCGGTGCAGATCAGGTACACCCCCACCGACCAGGGGCGGGAGCTGATGGCGGCGCTGCAACCGCTGATCAGCTGGAGCCACCGCCGCCCGCACCGTTCGAGGTGACCGCCGAGGGCCGGCGACTCGATCCCGATGTCAGTCAGACCGGCCTCCGCCGCCTCGCCCGCCCCCGCCGGACGCCCTCGCTCGTCACCGCGTGGAAAAAGATCATGACGCCGATGCCGACCAGTCCGATGACCGGGCTGACGAACCAGCCCAGCGCCCCACCGATGAGATAGAGCGCCATGCCGACCACCGGCCGGATCCGCTGGCTGGAGACGAAGGCCCGGTCGATTCCCTCCCCGAGCAACGTCGGGTGCCGACGGAGGTAGGCGAAGAAGGCGAGCCAGGGTGCGGACATCGCGGCGGCGACGAGGGCGTAGAGCAGCACGGCGACCCGGCGGTCGCGGTCGGTGCCGGCGTGGGCGAAGGCTTCGGCGAGCACCGAGGTCGGGAACGGGATGATCACCACGCCGAGCAGTAGCCACAGATTGATCCAGTTGAGGCCGAGCGTGGTTCCGCGGATGAGGCGCAGCAGGGTGTGGTGGTTGAGCCAGAGCACGCCGACGTACCCGAAGGAGAGCAGGAAGGCCAGGTACGCCGCAGCCTGTTCGAGCAGGGCGTGGAGCAGTTCTCCCGGCGCATGGTCGGGCACCCTGGAGTTCGATCACCAGCAGAGTGATCACGATGGCGAAGACCCCGTCGCTGAATCCGGTCATCCGACCGATCTCGCTGACCCGCGGCGCACCGGACGTCGTCGCTGACTCGGGCATAGGCCGAGACTAAGGGTCCCCATTCGGCCACCATCGGTAAACGGCAGCTACCGGCGGAGCCGCTCGCACCGGCCTTTCCCTCATCCCGAGTCGGTCCCGGTGGCACACCGGTACTAACCTCGGACCGGCGCGAGAGGAGATTGCCGCGATGCCGGAGCCGCAGCCGGGAGCCGACCGGCCGGTCGACGGGAGCCGTCCTGATCAACACCGGGACGGGGAGCCGGCGGTCACCCACGAACTGCCCGCCGACCCGGCCAAGGCCGACGACCAGTCGGCCAGGCCGGACGACGCTGAGCCGGCCGGAGACGGGCCGGTCGACACCCAGCCGGCCGACGCCGAACCCACAAAGGTCGGCCCGCCGACCGACGCTGGGCCCACCGAGGCCGTCTCCGACGACGACCAGCCGCCGGCGACGCAGGTCGGTCCGCAGGGCACCCGGGTGCTGCCCGAGTCCGCACCGGAGGCGGTCGCGCCGCGCTGGAGCGGATCGGCGCCGGTACCGCCGTCAGCACCGCGCCGACGCGGCTGGGGCGAGTCGGCAGAGCCCACCCCGCCGCCGGCGACCCCGGTACCGCAGCCGGAGCATCAGACGCCTGTCGATCCGTGGGCCGGTGTCGACACCAGCGGCTGGGATCTTCCCTCGACCGACTTCCCCGCCCTGCCACCGACGCTGTCCTACCCGAGCCCGCCCCCGACCCGGCCGTACTCCGGGCCCCCGGTCTCCCCAGCACCGGTCTCGCCCCTTCCGCCGCCGGCGGTCGCGCCACAGCCACAGCCCCCGCCGGTCGCGCCACAGCAACCGCAACCACCCGGGCCCTACCCGCCCGTCCCGGCCGGCCCACCGGCGCCATCACCACCGTCGCCTGGTCGGCGAGGCAGGAAGAAGGCCAAGGCTGCACCGGTCGCGCCCCCACCGGGTTGGCAGCCGCCCGCCGGGTACGTCCCGGTGCCGGTCCGCAAACGTCGCCGCTGGCCGTGGTTGCTGCTGCTGACCCTGGCCTGCTGCTGCGGCTGCCCGGCCTACTACGGCGTGCCGATGGCCAGCCAGTACCCGGCGAAGGCCGCGTTGCCGCAACAGGTGGCCGACCTGCGGCTGCGCGAGGACCCGCGCAGCACCCGCGACGCGCGGCAACTGGAGACCCAGATGCGCGAGGCGCACTGGCTGGCCGAGGGCACCTTCGCCGGGATCTACCACACGAGCAACGGCAAGCGGGTGACCGTCTTCGGCGGCACCGGTTTCCGGTTCACCCCGTCGGCGGACGCCGACGCCGAGATCGAGCGCCTCAAAGACCAGTACGCACTCGGCGACACGCAGATCATGGATACCGGTGTCCGGGGTCGCCACGAACGCTGTGCGGTGGGCCGCACCGACGGGCTCGGTGCGGTGGTGTGCACCTCGGTCGACCACGGCAGCATCACCACCGGGGTCTTCACCGGGCTCTCCGTGGACGACAGCTCCCGCCTGCTGGGCACCCTACGGGACCAGATCGTCACCACGGACGGCTGACCGAGTCGACGACGGCACGCCGTGGCTCAGCCGGCGGAAAGGCTCAGCGGGCGGGACGGCTCAGCGGGCGTCGGCTTCCCCGGTGACCGGCGGGTGGGCCCGCGGCGGCGCGTAGCGGGGAACGTACTCCTGGCCGGTGAGCGTCTGGATCTCACCCATCATCTCGTCGGTCATCTGCCGCAGCGACAGCCGGTCGTCCGGCCGGCCGGCGAAGTCGAGCGGCTTGCCGAACTTGATGGTGATCTTGCCCGTGAAGGGGCGCGGCACCCGGGCGCCGATCGGCTGCACCTTCTCGGTGCCGATCATGCCCACCGGAATGATCGGCACACCGGCCGCGATGGCGAGCCGGACCGCACCGGTGCGCCCCCGGTACAGTCGCCCGTCCGGCGAACGGGTGCCCTCCGGGTAGACCACCACCAGGTCGCCGCCCTTGAGCGCCGGGATGGCGGCGTCGAACGCGGCGAGCGCGGCGCGCCCGCCGGCCCGCTCCACCGGGATCGCGCCGAGACCGGTGAGGACGAACTTGGAGAAGCGGCCCTTGACGCCGGTGCCGGTGAAGTACTCGGACTTGGCCCAGAACGCCAGATGCCGGGGCACCACCGTGCCGAGGAACAGTTCGTCGGCCACCGACAGGTGGTTGCCGGCGAAGATCGCGCCGCCCTTGTCCGGGATGTGCTCCAGCCCCTCCACCCTCGGACGGAACGCCAGCCGCATCGCGGGCCCCACGGTGAGCTTGCCGATGGTGTAGAGCAGCGGCACTGGTCCTCCGGCGGATCGAGTGAGGGAAGAAGCGGTGTCACCGTAGCGGACCGCCCCACGACAGCATGCGTGAGGTCGGGCTGGTCCGCTGGCTGAGTACGGGCTGCCGGAGCGGGGCCCCTCCGGTCGGAAGGGCCCCTCCGGAGCGACTCAGACGCGACGAACGACCACCGTCACGGGCACGCCCTCGCCGACCTCACCGGCGAAGCCGTCGATCCCCTCGGCGAAGTCGACGCTGTCGGCCAGCACCTCCCGGGCCACGAAGTCGCGGTACCCGGCCACCGCCGCCCGGACCTCGTCGGAGCCCGACGCGGTCACCACGATCCGATCGGACACGTCGAGGTCGGCGTCGCGGCGGGCCTGCTGCACCACCCGAACGAAGTCCCGGGCCAGCCCCTCGGCGGCCAGTTCGGCGGTGACCGTGGTGTCCAGCACCACCACCCCCTCGCCGCCGGGCAGCGGCGCGGAGTGCTCCGCGTCGGCAGCGACCAGGCGCAGCTCGTACTCGCCTTCGGCCAGCGTGACTCCGGCGGCCACCGGAGCGCCGTCGACCAGCTCCCACTCCCCCGCCTTGACCGCCTTGATCACCTGCTGAACCTGCTTGCCGACCCGGGGCCCGAGCGCCCGCGGCACCACCGTCAACACCTGCTGGCAGTACGCCGACACGGCATCGGTGAGGTCGACCTCCTTGACGTTGACCTCGTCGGCCACCAGGTCGGCGAAGGGCCCCAGCTGCCCGGCCGCCGGGCTGGCCACGGTCAGCTTCGCCAGCGGCAGCCGCACCCGCAGCCCCTTGGCCTTGCGCAGCGACAGCGTCGCCGAGGCCACCGCCCGGACCGCGTCCATCGCGGCCACCAGCTCGTGGTCGGCCGGGAACTCCTCGGCCACCGGCCAGTCGGTCAGGTGCACCGACCGCTCGCCGGTCAGCCCCCGCCAGATCTCCTCTGCGGTGAGCGGCGCCAGCGGCGCCACCACCCGGCAGAGCGTCTCCAGCACGGTCCACAGCGTGTCGAACGCGTCCGGGTCGCCCGCCCAGAAGCGGTCCCGGGAGCGACGCACATACCAGTTGGTCAGCGCGTCCAGGTAGGACCGGACGGTGGCGCAGGCGCCCGAGATGTCGTACGCGTCCATCTGCGCGCCGGCCGTCGACACCAGCTCGTTCGTCTTCGCCAGCACGTACCGGTCGAGCACGTTCGCCGAGTCGGTACGGCGACGCGCCTGATACCCGTCCGCGTTGGCGTAGAGCGAGAAGAAGTACCAGACGTTCCAGAGCGGGAGCAGCACCTGCCGGACGGCGTCACGCACGCTCGCCTCGGTGACCGGCATGTCCCCGCCGCGCAGCACCGGCGAGGACATCAGCATCCAGCGCATCGCGTCCGAGCCGTACGAGTCGAAGACGTGGTAGACGTCCGGGTAGTTGCGCAGGCTCTTGGACATCTTGCGGCCATCGGAGCCGAGCAGGATGCCGTGGCTGAGGCAGTTGCGGAACGCCGGCCGATCGAACAGCGCGGTGGCCAGCACGTGCATCGTGTAGAACCAGCCGCGGGTCTGCCCGATGTACTCGACGATGAAGTCGCCCGGGTAGTGGTGCTCGAACCACTCACGGTTCTCGAACGGATAGTGCACCTGGGCGAACGGCATCGAGCCGGATTCGAACCAGCAGTCCAGCACCTCCGGCACCCGACGCATCATCGACCTGCCGGTCGGGTCGTCCGGGTTGGGGCGGACCAGCTCGTCCACCACCGGCCGGTGCAGGTCGCTCAGGCGTACCCCGAAGTCCCGTTCGATCTCGGCCAGCGACCCGTACACGTCGACCCGTGGGTAGTTCGGATCGTCGGACTTCCACACCGGGATGGGCGAGCCCCAGAACCGGTTGCGGCTGATCGACCAGTCCCGGGCATTGGCCAGCCACTTGCCGAAGGAACCGTCCTTGATGTGCCCCGGCGTCCAGTTGATCTGCTGGTTCAGCTCGACCATCCGGTCCTTGAACCGGGTCACCGCCACGAACCACGACGACACCGCCTTGTAGACCAGCGGCGTGTCGCAGCGCCAGCAGTGCGGGTACGAGTGGGTGTAGGTGTCCTGCTTGAGCACCACCCCCCGCTCCTTGAGCTGGCGGATCACCGGCTTGTTGACGTCGAATACCTGCTCGCCCTCGAAGGGCGGCACCAGCGCGGTGAACCGGGTGTGGTCGTCGACGGTGACGATGGTCGGGATGCCGGCGGCGTTGCAGACGTTCTGGTCGTCCTCGCCGAAGGCGGGTGCCAGGTGCACGATCCCGGTGCCGTCCTCGGTGGTCACGAAGTCCGCCCCGAGCACCTGGTACGCGTTCGGCCCGGACTGCTCCACCAGGAAGTCGAACAGCGGGGTGTAACGGCGGCCGACCAGGTCCGCGCCACGCACCGTACCGACCTGCTGGTACCCGTCGAGTTCCTTGGCGTACGCGCCGAGCCGCGCCGCGCCCACCAGGTGCCGAACACCGTCGCGCTCCAGCACCGCGTACTCGATGTCCGGGCCGACGGCGAGCGCCAGGTTCGACGGCAGGGTCCACGGCGTGGTGGTCCAGACACCCAACCGCACCGGCCCGCGGAGCAGTTCCGGCGCGGCGTCGTCGGTGGTCAGCTCGAACCACACCGTCAGCGTCGGGTCGTGCCGGTCGCGGTAGACGTCGTCCATCCGGGTCTCGGTGTTCGACAGCGGCGTCTCGCACCGCCAGCAGTACGCCAGCACCCGGAAACCCTCGTAGACCAGGCCCTTGTCGTGCAGGGTCTTGAAGGCCCACATGACGCTTTCCATGTAGTCCAGGTCGAGGGTCTTGTAGTCGTTGGTGAAGTCGACCCAGCGAGCCTGGCGGGTGACGTACCGCTCCCAGTCCTGGGCGAACTCCAGCACCGAGCTGCGGCACGCGTCGTTGAACCGGGCCACACCGAGGTCGAGGATCTCCGCCTTGCTGGTGATGCCGAGCTGCTTCTCGGCGACCACCTCGGCGGGCAGGCCGTGGCAGTCCCAGCCGAAGCGCCGCTCCACCCGCCGGCCACGCATGGTCTGGTAACGCGGCACCACGTCCTTGACGTACCCGGTGAACAGGTGGCCGTAGTGGGGCAGGCCGTTGGCGAACGGCGGGCCGTCGTAGAAGACGTACTCGTTCTTCCCCTGGTCGCCGGCCGGGCGGGCATCCACGGACGCCTCGAAGGTCTTGTCGGCCGTCCAGTGCTCCAGCACCCGGCGCTCGACCGCGGGCAGGTCCGGGCTCGCCGGTACGCCGCCGGCGGTCGGGTCGTGCAACGGATAGGCCATCGGGGGTCGCTCTCCTCGCTGACGCTCACTGTCCTGTGGGTCTGCGAGGACGAGCCGCTCCGGTACGCCGTGACCGGCGCCTCCGGGGGCCCGCGGTACCACCCCGCTTGGCGGTCAGGTTCGACCGCCCGCTCGTTGGTCGGCTGTGACGGGCCGCCCCGTCCGGTTCTACTGAGCCGGTCACCCGGCCGTTCTTCCGGAAGCTCCCCGGTGATTGCCGGATCATCGCCGCCCGCCCATGATACCCACCCCGCCCCCGCCCCCTCCCCCCAATAACCGCCACCCCCACCGCCCGCCGATCATGCAGTTGTGGCACCTCACAAAAGCCACCTGTCGGCGCAAACCGACAACCACAACTCCATGATCGACGAGAATCGGCCGGAAGGGATGGCGGCGGAGCAGGTGCTGGCGGAGGTCCGGCAGCTGCGCGCGATGGATCGGCCGACGCACGGGGGGCGGCTGTTCGCGTACGTGTACGACCCGGCAGTGCCCGGGCTGGACGCGCTCGCCGCTACCGCGTACGCCGAGAGCGCCCACGTCAACGGGCTCGACCCGACGGCCTTCCCGTCCCTGCTGGCCATGGAGAACGCGCTGGTAGCGGCGGCGGCGCGACTGCTCGGCGGCGGGCCGGGCACGAGCGCTCCCGAGGTCGTCGGCAGCGTCACCAGCGGCGGCACCGAATCGCTCATCCTGGCCGTGAAAACCGCCCGGGACGCCCGGCCGGACATCGCTGCGCCCCGGATCGTGGTACCGGCCAGCGCCCATGCCGCGTTCGCCAAAGCGGCCCACTACCTGCGGGTGGAACTCGACACCGTGCCGATCGACCCGACCACGCTACGGCCGGCGGTTGCCGACGTGGCCGCCGCCGTGCGGCCGGAGACGGTGCTGGTGGCCTGTTCCGCCCCCTCGTACGCGCACGGCGTCGTGGACCCGGTCGAACAGATCGCCGAGGTGGCCGCCGCCGCGGGGGTCCGCTGCCATGTGGATGCCTGCTTCGGCGGTTGGACGCTGCCGTACCTGCGTCGCCTGGGTCTGCCGGTGCCCCCGTTCGACCTCGCCGTGCCCGGGGTCACCTCGATCTCGGTGGACCTGCACAAGTACGCGTATGCGCCGAAGGGCGTGTCGGTGCTGCTGCACCGCGACCCGCAACTGCGCGCCCCGCAGTACTTCGCGTACGCCGACTGGCCCGGGTACACCATGATCAACCCAGTGATCTCCTCGACCCGCTCGGGCGGTCCGATCGCCGCCGCGTACGCCACCCTGCGGTACCTCGGCGACGACGGCTACCTGGAGCTGACCCGCCGCACCTGGGAGGCGGTGTGCACGCTGGCCGACGCGGTACGCGCCACCGACGGGCTGCGGCTGGTCGCCGAGCCGGAGTCGACAGTGGTCTGTTTCACCGCCGACGATCCCACGCTCGACCTGTTCCTGCTGGTGGACGAGCTGACCGCGCGGGGTTGGCACACTCAACCACAGCTCCGGTACGCCGACCTGTCGGCCAGCGTGCACCTCACGGTGACCGCGGCGGTGGCGCCGCGGGTGGCCGAGTTCGGTCCGGCGCTGGCCGACGCGGTCGCCGCGGCCCGCGCCGCCGGGCCGGTCGAGCTGCCGTCCGACCTGCTGGCGATGGCCGGCAGCCTCACCCCGGAGGCGCTCACCCCGGAGCTGGTGGCGGGGCTGGCCGAAGGGCTCGGCCTGGGCGGCGGCGCTGGTGCTCCGGACCGGATGGCGGTGGTCAACACGCTGCTCGACGCCGCCCCGGCGGCGGTGCGGGAGCGGCTGCTGGTGGAGTTCGTCGGGCTGCTCCAACGCCCGGCCTGGTGATCCGAAGACGTCACGGCCCGGCCTGGTGATCCGACGAGGTCAGTGCCCGGTCTGGTGACCGACGACGTCCGGCCGGCGCCCATGGGCGCCGGCCGGACGAGGGAGCGGTCAGGCCGCGTCGGTCACCCGGACGGTGAACGAGGCGGTGTTGTCGGCCGGGTCGGCGTCGGCCACGGAGTTGCCGTACCACTGGGTGCTGAGCTGCAACGAGACAGTTCCGAGGTCGCCCGGGACGGTCTCCGGCTCGGCGCGCAGCAGCACGTCGAAGCTCCGCTGTTCGCCGGCCATGAAGCGGTCGCCGGGTACGACGAAGTTGGTGAAGGAGCTCGGGGCATCCTGCGGGTCGGTGCCCCAGATCACCACGCCCGCCGGCAGGCCGGTCGCCTCGACCCACAGGTACTCGTGCGCGGTGTCACCGGCCCACCCGACGGTCACCGGCAGCCGGCCCTGGTAGCTGCCGTCCGCCTGTCGGGTCAGCGTCACCGACCCGGCCGTGGTGAGGTTGGCGCGGGCCTGGGTGTCCTGGACGTAGGGCACCGGGTGGCGCAGCGAGCCCGAGGTGGAGCGGAAGCGGGCGGCGAAGCTGGCCCGGTCGGCGACCTCGTCCCGGCCGTCGCCGACGTTGACCGAGATGCGCCCGCCCTTCGCGATCATCGCGACGTCCCGGGTCGGGGTGAGCACGTCGAAGGCGATCGAGAACGACCGGCTCTCGCCCGGCTCGATGTCGCCACCCGGCACCGAGCAGGTGGCTGTCCGTCGGTTGTCCTTCGGCGCGCCGAAGCCGCACGCCTCCTCCGGGTCGAGCCTTCCGAGCGAACCGGCGACCGGCTCGACGACGAAGATGCTGAAGTAGGTGGCGGCCGGGCCGTTGTTGGTCACCGTGACCGGCAGGCTGCCGTGGTAGCCGCGGCTGGTCGGTTCGAGCACCAGCCGACCCACCGAGATGTCGGCGGTGGAGCTGCCGGTGGTGGGCGCGGCGGCGGCCGGTGCGGCGAGCGGCAGCAACACCGCGCTGGTGCCGAGCAGGATGCCGGCCAGCCGACGTCCAGTACGTGTCCTCATCTGGAAGGTCCTCCCGTGGTCCCCGTCACCGCGCGGCTCGTCCGCGCGGTGTCACAAGTGGCACGCGACGGGCGTCGATCCGGTTGCGGACTCTTCTGCCGGAAGCCCGACAGCGATGCAGCCGTACGCGTAGCGATCCTCGTCGTTGTCGTGGTTCGGGTCCATGAGCGGGTCGGCGTCGCTGCCGACCGGCGTCACCTCGGCGATGCCGGTGCCGCTGGCGTTGTTCGTGTTGCGAAGCCCGAACCGGAAGGTCCGTTCCACGCCGGGGCCCAGCGGGCCGAACCGGCAGATGATCGGACCCTTCGGCGGTGCCCCGTCCCGGCAGGCCGACCAGTCGCCACCGTCCGCGACCGTGCCCACCTGCATCCGCAGGTGCAGTTTGACCAGACCGGCCGGGACGGCGCTGAGGTTCCGCACCGTTACGGCGATCGTCCCGGTACGCGCGCCGTCCGCGTCCGGCGCGCTCCACGTCACGTTGCCGGCGGAAACCGTCAGATCGGCCAGGTGCGGGTTCGGGCCGAACGAGGTCGGCCCGTCCACCTGGGTGAAGCGCGTTCCGGACCACCGGTAGTCGCGCCACTGACGCTGCGACCAGTCCAGCGACCAGTCGGTAGCGGGCGCGAGGTCGGCCATCTCCACCCGGACCGTGCCTCGGTCGGTGACCTGCGCGTCGAGCAACCACTGAGGGGCCGTCTTGGCAGATCGGGCTACCTGGCCGAGGACGACGATCCGACCCTGGGCATCTCGGTCGAGTGCCACCACCTGAGACGGGCCCTGCTGGAAGAGTTGGCAGCGGAGCAGGGCGACCGTTTCGACCGCGCCGTCGCCGTCCACGTCGCCGTGGACGAGGCCGTCCAGCAGCACGTCGTCCTCGCTCAAGTGTTCGGTGGCGATCCGGGTCGGCCCCGCCGTGCAGGTCGAGCCAGGCACCCACGCCGGTAGGTCGACTTGAGCGCCCAGAAGTTCGGACCGGCTGATCCGCCCGTCCGGCCCGGCCCGGGTCGGGCTGACCGTGCTCGGCGACGCCGACGGCGTCGGTGTCCTTGACGGCGGCGAGGTGCTCTCGGACGGGCTCGGGGCGATGGTCTGTGCGGGAGCGGGAGATGGGTCGGGCCGACGGTCCAGGGCGGCGTTCGCGCCCACCGGAATCGCCACGGCGAGCACCACGGCCGCCGCACTGACCGTCGCTGTCCGCTGGCGGCGCCGGTGGACGGTCCGTCGGACCGCTGCCGTCCCGGCCGGATGCACCACCGGGGCGTACGCCGCGCGGAACTTGGCGAACTCGCCGCCGACCAGGATGTCGTCGGGCTCAGTCATGGTGGTTCACCTCATTCGTGGGGGTGAGTTGCGCCGCCAGCGCGGCCCGACCTCGGTGCAGCCAGGACTTGACGGTGCCTTCCGGCACGTTCTCCTGAACCGCGATCTGCGCGACGCTGAGATCGGCCAGGTAGTGCAGCACCACCGCGCGGCGCTGGTTGGCGGGCAGGCCGGCCAGCGCCGCGGTCAATGCGACGCGATCCGGTCCCGGCCCCGGCACGTACTCCTCACGCTGCCGGTGCAGCCACGCCCGCGCCGTCCGCGCCCGCCGCCAGCGGCTGGTGGTCAGGTTCCACGCCACCCGGCGGACCCACGCCACCGGGTCCTCGTACCGGGACACCCGGGACCAGCGCGCGAACGCCCGGCAGAAAGCCTCCTGCACCATGTCCTGTGCTTGGGCCAGATCGCCACAGTAGGCGGTGAGCTGGATGGTCAGCGATCGGAAATGTGCGTGGTACAGACCATCGAAGTCGACCGTCGTCGGTCCGTCCGGCTGCCTCGCTGTCCCCTCGGGCGGCGGATCGTCGAGCTGCGGCTCCCTGGTCACCGTCATCTGGTCCTCCCCGTGAGCATGCCGCCGGCGCGGTCACATCGATCACACGCCCAGATGTCAGCTCGGGTTGCGCGGGTTGTCGCGCCGTGGCTGACATCCGCTGTCCGGTCGGAGACAGCGGGCCGCTGGATGCTCGCCCCGAGATGCGGAGCGCGCGACCCCTGCCGGCCCGGGTCTCCGGCCTCGAACGCTGTGGTTGACTGTCCGGGACAGGAGGGGGAGCGGTCGTGCAGCTGCCTGCGGTGCTCGGTGAGCCGATCCGGTTCGTGCTGAACTGGGGCCGCCGCTACTCGCTCTGGGTGTTCAACTTCGGCCTGGCCTGCTGCGCCATCGAGTTCATCGCGACCAGCATGTCCCGCCACGATTTCATGCGACTCGGCGTGATCCCGTTCGCGCACGGCCCCCGGCAGGCCGACCTGATGGTGGTCTCCGGCACCGTCACCGACAAGATGGCCCCAGCGATCAAGCGGCTCTACGACCAGATGCCCGAGCCGAAGTACGTGATCTCGTTCGGTGCCTGCTCGAACTGCGGCGGCCCGTACTGGGACTCGTACTCGGTGACCAAGGGGGTCGACCAGCTGATTCCGGTCGACGTCTACGTGCCCGGCTGCCCGCCCCGGCCGGAGGCGCTGCTGCACGGCATCCTCCGTCTTCAGGAGAAGATCGCCGCCGAGCAGTCCGGCATCGGCGGGGTGCCCCGCACCGACCCGCTCGCCGCACCGGTCGACGCGCCGCCCAGCGACGGCACTGCGGTCCGCTCCGTCGCCTCCCTGACCTCGCCACCGGTACGCCCGCCGACCGCCTGACCGGGGCCGACGCTGCTGGGTCGGGTCGCGGCCGGTGTCCGGCCGGGTGCGGGGGGCGGTCCGGTCGGTCCGGCGAGACCGGTCGCTCGGCTGGCCGTCGGGGTGGTGAGGTTTCGCTAGCGTACGGATCATGACCGACGTCGCCGAGCAACGTTCCGCCTTCATCATCGAGGTGCTGACCGAGGAGTTCGGCACCCTGATGGCGCTCGACCCGGCCGCCTTCCGGCGCAAGTTCCGCAAGATGGCCGCCTCGCCGTTCGCCTTCTACCGGGGCAGTGCCAGCCTGTTCTACGCCGACCAGCGTGGCGACTTCGCCGACGACAGTTTCCTGGACGAGCAGACCAGCCGGGTGTGGATCCACGGCGACCTGCACGCGGAGAACTTCGGCACCTACATGAACGGCTCCGGCCAGCTCGTCTTCAACGTCAACGACTTCGACGAGGCGTACGTCGGGCCGTTCACCTGGGACCTGCGGCGGTTTGTCGCCAGCGTGGCGTTGATCGGCTACACCAAGGCGCTCTCCGACCGGATCATCAGCGACCTGGTCACCTGCTTCGCGAACGCGTACCTGGTCGAACTGCGGGCCATCGCCGCCGGCGGGGACGACGCCATCGGGTCGATCACCCTGGACAACGCCGACGGTGTGCTGCGTCGGGTGCTCCAGCAGGCGCGGCTGAACACCCGGGTCGACCTGCTGCGGGGACAGACCACCATCGACAACTACGAGCGGCGCTTCTCCGTCGGCGACGGGGTGTACGAGATCGACGGTGACGTGCGGGCGCGGGTGTGCGCGGCGTTCGAGACGTACCTGGAGACGCTGCCACCCGCCACGGCGCAGGCCCGGCCGCTGGCCGCCCAGATCAAGGACGTGGTGCTGCGTAAGGGGGTGGGCATCGGCTCGGCCGGACTGCCGTCGTACAACCTCCTGTTGGAGGGGCACACCCAGGCGCTGGAGAACGACGTCGTGATCTACATGAAGCAGGCTCAGGTGCCGGCGGTGGCCCGGTACATCGACGACGAGCGGGTCCGCGGCTACTTCCGGCACCAGGGACACCGCACCGCCGAGTCGCAGCGGGCCCTCCAGGCACACGCCGACCCGTGGGTCGGCTTCACCGAACTCGACGGCGTCGGTCAGCTCGTCGCCGAGGTGTCCCCGTACGCGGCCGACCTCGACTGGTCGGACGTCAACGAACCGGAGGAACTGGCCGGGGTGCTGGTCGACCTGGGACGGTCGGTCGCCCGGATGCACTCGGTGGCCGACGACGAGTCCAGCCACGACCTGGTCGACTACTCGACCGAGGAGGCCATCGTCGCCGCCGTCGACGCGGACACCGCCGGCTTCGTCGGGCACCTGGTCGACTTCGCCCACACGTACGGGGTACGCGCCCGACACGATCACCAGCTCTTCGTCGACCTGTTCCGCAACGGCCGGCTGCCCGGCATCTGACCCGACCCCGCTCGGGGCGTTCAGGCGGCGAAGTCGAGGACGACCTTGATGTCCTGCGATCCGGGGGAGTAGGCGGAGGCGTACTGGGCCAGCGGCACCCGGCGGGTGATCAGTGAGCCGAGCCAGGCCGGATCGGCCTTGGACAGTGCCTCGGCGGCACCCTCCCAGTGGCGCCGGTTGGCGTTCACCGAACCGAAGACGACGTTGTTCTCCAGGACGAGGGTCCGGTTCAGCGCGCCCGCGTCGAAGTCGATCGTCCGGCCACCGCTGGACACCCCGGCCAGGCAGACGATCCCGTTGGGGCCGACCTTGCACATCGCCTCCAGCACGACCACTGGTGCGCCGGTGCACTCGATGATGACGTCCGGTTCGAGGTCCAGCTGATCGAGCGGTCCGGAGTGGTACGTCGCACCGAGCGCGCCGGCAAGCGCCGGCTTGGGGCCCTCGGTGGCCAGATCGAGCACGTGCACCGAGAGACCCCGCTGGCTGGCCAGCAGCGCGGCGAGCAGGCCGATCGGCCCGGCACCGGTGATCAGTGCCGTACGGGGCTGCCACTCCGCCCGCAGGCCGATCCGGTCCACGTGGTCCCACGCCTTGACCATCACACTCGTCGGTTCGAGCAGCATGCCCACCTCGATCAGCGACGGATCGAGTCCCACCGCGAAGCGGGGCTGCAACCGCCAGCGCTCGCGGGCGAAGCCCGGCAACGCCTTGATGCCGTGCTCGGTGAACAGGCCGTTGCGGCACATGTCCCACTCGCCGACCGCGCAGTTCGGGCAGGGCATCGGATCGGGGTGCCGGACGATCCCAGCCACCAGGTCGCCGGGTTGCCGGGTACCGGTCGGGTCCTCCAGCACCCGGCCCAGCGACTCGTGACCGAGCACCAGGTGGTCGGTGTCGGGCGGGGCCTCGCCGTACTGTCCGTCGATGATTTCGATGTCGGTGCCGCAGACGCCCACCGAGAGGGCCTCCACCAGGATCGGCCCCTCCTCGGGGGCCGGCTCCGGGTAGTCGTCGAGGAGCCGCAGCGAGCCGGGTACTCCGGGGATGACGGTCACAGCGCGCACGGGTCCATCCTGGTGGCCACCGACGATCAGCATCGGCGAAGTCCGCAAGAGTCACCCGCCCGCGTACACCCGGCCGGTTGGTCGGGTGTCGGCTGGCTCCGCATCGGCTCGGCCGAGGACTCCGGCCACAGGGCCTAGGATCAGCGACATGACACCGGAAGAGGTCGGCCAACGGCTCGTCGCGCTACTTGCGCCCGTCGAGGCCACCGCGACGGTCTCCGGCGGTGAGGTCCATTCCCGGGCCACCATCGACGTACCCCCGAACGCCTGGCGGGCCGCGCTGCTGGCCGCCCGCGACGACACCGAGCTGGCCTTCGACTACTTCGACTGGCTGTCGGCCGTCGACGAGTTGGCCGACGGGTTCGACGTGGTGGCCCACCTCTGGTCCACCACGCACCGGCACGGGGTGCTGCTGCGTGCCCGGGTGTCCCGCCAGACACCGATTGTCGACTCGGTGGTGACGGTCTACCCGGGGGCCGCCTGGCACGAGCGGGAAACCCACGAGATGTTCGGCATCGACTTCGCCGGGCACGCCGATCTGCGCCCGCTGCTGCTGCCCCCGGAGTTCGAGGGGCACCCGCTGCGCAAGGAGTTCGTACTGGCCTCCCGGGTGGCGAAGCCGTGGCCGGGTGCGAAGGAGCCGGGTGAGTCGGAGGCCGGCGGTGGCCGCCGCCCGATCCGACCCCCGGGTGTGCCCGCGCCGGGCGAGTGGGGAGTCGTGCCGACCCCCGCCGGTGCCGGTGGGGTGGGGGAGGGTCCGCGTGGCGGCACCCCGGCCCGTCCCGCCCGGGAGCGCCCGGCCCGTCCGGCACCGGGCGCCCGCGGTCCGCGTACCCCTCGGGATGCCGGCTCCGCCGGGGAGCCGGCGGGCTCGCGGCCGGGCCCCGGCGGTCCGGGGCCTGCGGATGGGACAGCGTCCGAGGGTGGTCCGGCACCGGATGACGGAGGTAGCGCCTGATGCCGCTCTGGCTGGAACTGGTGGTCCGGATCGGTGGCGTGCTGGCCGCCTTCCTCGTTCTGCCGTTGTTGGTGGGACAGGCGGAACACAAGGTGATGGCGCATATGCAGGGCCGGCTCGGCCCGATGTACGCGGGCGGGTTCCACGGTTGGGCGCAGTTGATCGCCGACGGGGTGAAGTTCGTCCAGAAGGAGGACGTCACCCCGCGCGCGGCCGACCGACCGGTGTTCCGGCTGGCTCCGGCGGTGGCCCTGGTGCCGTACCTGCTGGCCCTGCTGGTGATCCCGCTCGGTCCGAACGACCTGGTCGGCCAGCCGCTCGACGTCGGGTTGTTCTTCGTACTGGCGGTGGTCGGGGTGGGCGTGCTGGCCGTGCTCATGTCGGCCTGGGCGTCGGCCAACAAGTACAGCCTGCTCGGCGGGCTGCGCGGTGCGGCACAGCTGCTCGGTTACGAGTTGCCGCTGGTGCTGGCCGCCGCGTCGGTGGCGATGGCCGCCGGGACGCTCAGCCTCTCCGGCATCGTCGAGGCATGGCAGCCGTGGTGGCTGCTCTGGCAGGCACCGGCGATGGTCATCTTCTTCGTGGCCGGGCTGGCTGAGATCCGCCGGCCGCCCTTCGACATGCCGGTCGCCGATTCGGAGCTGGTCTTCGGCTACCTGACCGAGTACACCGGCCTGCGCTTCGCCTTTTTGCTGCTGGCCGAGTACGTCGGCATCGTGGTGATCGCCGCACTCACCACCGTGCTGTTCCTCGGCGGCTGGCAGGGCCCGTTCGCCGACGCCCAGCTCGGCTGGCTCTGGACCCTGTTGAAGGTCGCCGCCGTCAGCTTCGTGATCATCTGGCTCCGGGTCTCCTACCCCCGACTCCGCGAGGACCAGCTCCAACGCCTCTGCTGGCTCGTCCTGGTCCCCGCCGCCCTGGCCCAGCTCGTCCTCACCGCCGCCGTCCGCATCGCCCTCTGACAGCCGCCACCTACCTGCCCCGCCTGCCTCCCTCCCGCCGCGTCGACCCCCGCGTTGACCATGAAGTTGTTGTCGTCCGGCCCGACGTGGCGCGACAACAACTTCATGATCAATAAGGGTGGGGGAGGGGCGGGCTCAGCCGAGGGGGGTGTGGGCGGGGTTTACGCGTTCGGCGGGGGTGGGGGGTCCGGGTGGGGTGCCGGTGCCGAAGGGGCTGCCGCCGAGGGACTCGCGGTCGTGCGGGGTGAGCCAGTTCGACAGGTCGGGGCCGAGCGGCACCACTCCGGTCGGGTTGATGTCGCGGTGCACCTCGTAGTAGTGCCGCTTGATGTGGTCGAAGTCGATCGTGTCACCGAAGCCGGGCGTGGTGAACAGGTCCCGGGCGTACGCCCACAGCACCGGCATCTCGCTGAGCTTCTGCCGGTTGCACTTGAAATGGCCGTGGTAAACCGGGTCGAAGCGGACCAGCGTGGTGAACAGTCGGACGTCGGCCTCGGTGATCGTGTCGCCGACCAGGTAGCGCTGCCCGGCGAGTCGCTCACTGAGCCAGTCGAGCCGGTCGAACAGCCGTCGGTACGCCCGCTCGTACGCCCCCTGGCTGCCGGCGAAGCCGCACCGGTAGACGCCGTTGTTGACGTCGGCGAAGACCACCGCGTTGACCTCGTCGATCTCGCCACGCAGGTGTTCCGGGTACAACTGCGGCGCACCCGAACGGTGGTACGCGGTCCACTCGGTGGACAGGTCCAGGCTCATCTGGGCGTAGTCGTTTGTCACCACCTGCCCGGTGGGCACGTCCACGATGGCCGGCACGGTGATGCCCCGGGGATAGTCCGGGTAGCGCGCGAAGTAGGCCTCCTGGATGCGCTCGATGCCGAGCACCGGGTCCCGCCCGTCCGGGTCGAGATCGAACGTCCAGCTCCGCGCGTCGTGCGTCGGACCGGCGACGCCCATCGAGATGGCGTCCTCCAGGCCGAGCAGTCGCCGCACGATGATCAGACGGTTCGCCCACGGGCAGGCGCGGCTGACCACCAATCGGTAACGCCCCGGCTCGACCGGATAGCCGTCCCGCCCGTCGGCGGTGATTTGGGTGGTGATGTAGTTCTGGTCCCGCTTGAACTCACCCGGCTCGACGTACCTGCCGCCGCCGCTCTTACCGTCCTCGCCCATGTCGCCCCCAGGGTGTGCCCGATTCGTCCTCGCCCCCATCATGGCGGATCTTCCTGCGACCGGCCCGGTGACCGGGCGGCGGGCCAGAGCCGGGCCTGCGTGGCCCGCTCAGCGTGACCGAGGGGTGATCCGGTCGAGTGGGATGTCCATCTCCCACGGGTCGGCCAGCAGGATGCCGTCGCTCATCCGGGCGTGCTCGACGTAGACGCGCTTGACCGGGTCGAGCCGGTTGGCGTGCACCACGATCCCCGCCTCGGTCTCGATCCGCCAGAAGAAGGGAATGTCCGCCTCGGCGTAGAGCGCCGGCTTGATTGGTGCAGTCGTGTGAGGGAGGGCGACACGATCAGTTGTCCGTCCAGGAGTTCACGGCGGCGTCCGTCGTCGGGCAGGCGGTCGAGGGCGTCCGTCGTCCACTCGCCCGGCGCCGGGTTGTCGTCGTGCAACGCGGCGGTCATTGACGGGTCCTTTCCGGTGTGTCGTTCTCCCCGCAGCCACCGTACTACCGGCTACCCCCGGGTGGTGGTCGCGCGCGCCGTGCCCACAGGGCAGGATGTTCGGCATGAGCGAGCGCGAGCGAAGCGAGGCGACCGGCCTGCCCGGCAGCGGCCTGGTCAAGGGGCTCGCCGTCACCTTGAAGACGATGACGAAACGCTCCACCACGGCGCAGTACCCGGACGTCGCCCCCGAGCTGCCGCCCCGCTCACGTGGGGTGATCGCGCTGCTGGAGGAGAACTGCACGGTCTGCATGCTCTGCGCCCGCGAGTGTCCGGACTGGTGCATCTACATCGACTCGCACAAGGAGGAGGTGGCGGTGCCGGGGGCCGCACGGGCCCGGCAGCGCAACGTGCTCGACCGGTTCGACATCGACTTCTCGCTCTGCATGTACTGCGGCATCTGCATCGAGGTCTGCCCCTTCGACGCGCTCTACTGGTCGCCGGAGTTCGAGTACGCCGAGTACGACATCAAGGACCTGCTGCACGACAAGGACCACCTGGGCGAGTGGATGGCCACGGTCCCGCCGCCACCGGCGCACGACCCGCACGGCGAGCCGGCCAAGGAGGAGACCGCCGCCGCGCGCAAGGCCGCCGTCCCGGGCGCGCCCGCCGCCCGTCCG
The DNA here is from genome assembly GCF_018070435.1 of Micromonospora sp. C51. Taxonomy (NCBI): domain Bacteria; kingdom Bacillati; phylum Actinomycetota; class Actinomycetes; order Micromonosporales; family Micromonosporaceae; genus Micromonospora; species Micromonospora sp. C51. The sequence goes on from NZ_JAGPXQ010000006.1 coordinate 85,946, forward strand.
ACCACCCCGGCGGTACGCCCCGAGCGCCGGCCCGCGCCACCGCGCGCCGCCGACGACGAAGGTACGTCCGCGTGACCGGGGTGGACGCGCTGCTGCTCGCCCTCGGCGCGGTGGCGGTCGGCTCGGGGGTGCTTGTGGTGGCCACCCGGCACCTGGTCCGTGCGGGCCTCTACCTGGTGGTCTGCCTCGGCGCGGTGGCCGGCATGTACCTGGTGCTCGCTGCCGAACTGGTCGCCTGGGTGCAGGTGCTGATCTACGTCGGCGCGGTGGTGGTGCTGCTGCTGTTCGCCGTGATGCTGACCCGCGCGCCGATCGGCGCCTCCGACGACCTGGACCGCCCCGGCTGGCCGGCCGCGCTCATCGGCGGTGGTGCCGGGCTCGGGCTGGCGGCGTTGCTTGTCGACGCGTACCGCTGGACGACAGTGGACCTGCCCGACGCGGGCACCGCCGAGCGCCTCGGTGAGCAGGTCTTCAGCAACTGGGTGCTGCCCTTCGAGGTGCTGTCGGTGCTGCTGCTCTCGGCACTTGTGGGTGCCATCGTGCTGTCCCGCCCAGACATCGGCGCCACCGGGGACGACGCGGCGGGCGATCGGGGGCGGTCTCGGTGAGGCCGGTCATCCCGTACGTCACCGCCGCGCTCCTGTTCGGCCTCGGCGTGTACGGCGTACTGCGGCGGCGTAACGCGGTGCTGGTGCTGATGTCCGTCGAGCTGATGCTCAACGCGGTGAACCTGATCCTGGTCACCGCCGACACCACGGCGAAGGCGGTGCTGCCGCACGGTGGGCAGGTCTTCGCGTTGTTCGTGATCGTGCTGGCCGCCGCCGAAATCGGGGTGGGTCTGGCGATCGTGCTCCAGCTCTACCGGATGCGGGCAAGCGTCGCCGTCGACGAGATTCCGCTGACCGAACAGCACACCGCAGAACCGGTCCACGCCATGATGGTCGGCCAGGCGTCACCGGCCGCCGGAAGCGAACCGGAGGAACCGCGGTGAGCGTCACGACGTTGGGTGCGTTGCTGCCGGCCGTACCGCTGCTCGCCGGCCTGACCGGCCTGCTGCTGCCACCGTCGCCGCGGGGCGCGGCCATCGGCGAGGCGACGGCCCGCCGGGTGGCCGCCACCCTTGGCATCGCTGGCGCGGCCGGTGCGCTCGCCCTGGCGGTGGCCCTGCTGGTCGCCCTGGACGGCCCGGCCGAATCCTCCACCACCTGGATCGAACTGGGCGGGCTCACCGTCACCCTCGGCGTACGCCTCGACGGCGCCGCCGCCCTGGTCGCCGTCGCGGTCACCACTGTCGCCCTGGCGGTGCAGATCTACTCGACCGGCTACCTGCGGCAGGGGCCGCCCGAGGAGCCTGACCACCGTTACCCGCCGTACGCGGCGCAGGTCAGCCTCTTCACCGCCGCGATGCTGCTGGTGGTGGTATCCGGGGACCTGATCCTGCTGCTGGTCGGCTGGGAGGTGATGGGGCTCTGCTCGTACCTGCTCATCGCCCACGACCGGCGGCTGCCGGAGGCGCCGGCCGCCGCGATGAAGGCGTTCCTGGTCACCCGGGTCGGCGACGTCGGCTTCCTGCTCGGCATCGCGCTGCTCGGAGTCTCGGCGGGCAGCTTCCGGATCGCCGACGTGCTCACCCACGACCACGGCACCGCCACGCTCACCGGCGCCTGCCTGCTGCTGCTCGCCGGGGTGGCCGGCAAGAGCGCCCAGTTCCCGCTGCACACCTGGCTGCCCGACGCGATGGCCGGACCGACCCCGATCTCCGCGCTGATCCACGCCGCGACCATGGTGGCCGCCGGCGTGTACGCGGTCACCCGGCTGTGGCCGCTCTTCGAGGCCACCCCGACCGCGCTTGTCGTGCTCGGCGTGATGGCCTCGGTGACCCTGCTGCTCGGCGCGCTGGCCGCCACCGCCCAGGACGACATCAAGCGGGTGCTCGCCTGGTCGACGGTGTCGCAGATCGGCTACATGACCGGGGCGCTCGCCGTCGGATCCCCGCCGGCCGCGTTGTTCCACCTGCTCACCCACGCGGCGTTCAAGGCGCTGCTGTTCCTCGCCGCCGGTGCGGTGATCCACGCCGTCGGCACCACCCTGATGTCCCGGATGGGCGGGCTGCGGCGCAGCATGCCGGTGACCTTCTGGTGCACGCTGATCGGGCTCGGCGCGCTGGCCGGCGTACCGCCGCTCTCCGGTTTCTGGAGCAAGGAGGGGGTGCTCGCCGCCGCCGAGCAGGCCGCCCTGCACGGCGACGGCCCGGCACCGGCCTGGGTGGGCTGGCTGGTCTGGCTCGCCGGGCTGGTCGGTGTCGCCGTCACCGCCTGGTACGCCACCCGGCTGTTGCTGGGCACCTTCTTCGGTGTGCCCCGCACCCCGCTTGCCCAGCCGCCGCACGACCCGCCGGCCGTGCTGCGCTGGCCGGTGCTGGCGCTGGCCGTACCGGCGGCGCTGCTCGGCCTGGCCGGTTTTCCGGGCTGGTTCTCCCGCCAACTGCAAGCCACCCGGCCCGCCGCTCCCGACGCTGTGTCGGATCTGCTGCCGCCGGACGGGTTGATCCACCTCACCCCGACCGTGCTGCTGCCGCTGGCGCTGCTGGCGATCGGCGGCGGACTGGCGTGGGTCGGGTGGCGGCGGGGCGGCGGTGCCGACCCGGTGGCCGCGCTCGGTCCGCTGCGGCCGGTCTTCGCCCGCGCGTTCCGGCTCGACGACGTGCAGCACACCCTGGTCGTACGCCCGACCACCGCGATGGCGCGTGCGGCGCGTACCGCCGACGAGCGGGTGGTGGACGGTGCGGTCACCGGCACCGGACGCGCCGTGGGCGCCCTCGGCGGCAGGCTGGGCGTCCTGCACCGCGCGGCGCTGCCCCGGGCCGCCGCCGCGGTGCTGGCCGGCGCGCTGCTGATCGGCTTGGCCGCGGCGGCCCTGATCGGAGCGACGGCATGAGCGAACGTCAGCGAGCGCACCACCTACCCGGCGTCCCGGTGCCGCCTGCCGGCCCGCCGGCCAGCGGGGGGTCGGCATGAACGTGGGGGAGTTCCTGCTGGTCTCGGTACTCGCGGTGCCGGCGCTCGGCGCGCTGGCGGTGGCGGCGACGCCCCGCGACCGGGCGGCGCGGATCGTGGGCATGGTGGCCGCCGCACTCACCCTCGTCGCGGCGGTGTCGCTGGTCGGCGGCCGGAACGGCACATGGTCGACGTACGCGCCCCAGGACGCCGCCGGGGCGGTGCGTCCCTGGCACTCGGTCGACCTGCCCTGGGTTCCCGGGCTGGAGCTGCGCTTCCACCTGGGCGTCGACGGCATCTCCTGGCCGCTGGTGGTGCTCACCGCCCTGCTGACCCTGCTCTGCTGCGGCTACAGCCTGTGGCGGGTGCCGGGCGGAGGCGACGGCCGGGCCCTGGTGGCGCTGCTGCTGGTCGTCGAGGTCGGCATCCTCGGCACCTTCCTCGCCCTCGACCTGGTGCTGTTCTTCCTCTTCTTCGAGGTCGTCCTGCTGCCGATGTACGCGATCATCGTCGGCTGGGGCGGCGACGGCACCGACCCGGCGGCACTGGACGCGCGGCGGCGGGCGGGGCGGAAGTTCGCCCTCTACACCCTGTTCGGTTCGGTGCTGCTGCTGGTCGGCGTGTACGTCGTGGTGGCCGCCGCCGGCACCGCCGACATCGTGGCGCTGACCGGCGGCACCGAACTGTCCCGCACCACCCAGCTCGCCGCCTTCACCCTGCTCGCGCTGGCCTTCGCGGTGAAGAGCCCGCTGTGGCCGCTGCACTCGTGGCTGCCCGACGCGCACACCCAGGCACCCACCGTCGGCAGCGTGCTGCTCGCCGGGGTGCTGCTCAAGATGGGCACGTACGGTCTGATCAGGGTCGCCGTCGGGGTGGCCCCCGAGGGCGCACGGTGGGCGGCACCGGTGCTCGGTGTGCTCGCCGTCGCCGCCATCCTGATCGGCTCACTTGTCTGCCTGGCCCAGACCGAGTTGAAGCGGCTGATCGCGTACTCAAGCGTCGGACACATGGGCTTCGTCCTGCTGGGAGTCGCCACCCTGACCGCCACCGGAATCCAGGCGGCGCTGATCGGCAACGTCGCCCACGGCATCATCACCGGTCTGCTGTTCTTCCTGGCGGGCGCGATCAAGGACCGTACCCACACCGGCGCGCTCAGCGAGCTGTCCGGGCTGCGGGAGACTGCCCCGCGCCTGTCCGGGCTGCTCGCGTTCGCGGCGGTCGCCTCGCTGGGGCTGCCCGGGTTGGCCGGCTTCTGGGGCGAGGCGTTCGCCGTGGTCGCCGCCGTTGAGTCCGGTGGTGCGTTGTGGACCACGCTGGCGGTGCTGGCCGCGATCGGTGGGGCACTGACGGCGGCGTACCTGCTGCGACTGTTGCGGCGGGTGACCCACGGCGAGCCCAGTCCGGCGGTCGCCGCGCTCGGGCCCAAGCTGGCCGGGGCCGAACTGGTCGCCTGGGCGCCACTGGTCCTGCTCGCGCTGGCCGTCGGGCTGGCCCCGACGCTGGTGCTGGGCGTCGCCGAAGCTCCGGTCGAGGCCCTGGTGGGAGTGGTGGCGCGATGAGCGAGCGCAGCGAGCGAATTATTCCGCGCAGTGCGGTGGTGGCTCGTCGTGACGCCGAGCGTAGCGAGGTGGCGCGATGAGCGAGCCGAGTCTGGTGCAGGCCGTCGACCACGTGGCGCTGCTGCCGGCGTACCTGGCCGCCGGGACGGCGGTGCTGGTGCTGCTCGTGGACCTGCTGGCGGCCCGGCCACCGGCCACCGTCGCCACGGCGGTCACCGGGGCGGTCGCCACCGCGGTCGGCGCGGCGGCGGTCGGCTCGGGGGCCGAACGACGCACGTTCTGCGTCGGCGCCGACTGCTCGTACGTCTTCGGCGGCCGGGCCGCCCTGGTCGCGGCGCTGGTGGCGCTGCTCGTCCTCGGGGTGCTGGCGTTGTCCGGGCCGCTGTTGCGGGCCGGGAACACTCCGGTGGGGGAGTACTCCTTCCTGCTCGCCTGTTCGATGACCGGTGGCGTGGTGCTCGGCGCGGCCGGTGACCTGATCACCCTGATCGTGGCGGTGGAGGTGCTCACCCTGCCGCTGTACGTGCTGGTCGGCCTGCGGCGGGGCAGCCTGGCCAGTGCCGAGGCGGCGGTGACCTTCTTCGTCGTCAGCGTGGTCGCCACCACGCTGACCCTGCTCGGCGCCGCGCTGCTCTACGCGGTCACCGGCGGGCTGCACCTGGAACGGCTGGGCACCCTCCTCGCCGACGAGGCGCTGCTCGACCTGCCGTTGACCACGGTCGCGGTGACGCTTGTGGTGGCGGGACTGGCATTCAAGGTGGCGGCGGTGCCGTTCCACGCCTGGGCACCGGCCACCTACGACGGGGCGCCACTGCCGGTGGCCGCGTACCTGTCGACCGCGTCCAAGCTCGGCGGCGTGGTCGCGCTGCTGGCGGTGGTGCGGCAGGCGCTGCCGCCGGAGGTGACCGGGCCGGTGCTGGCAGTGGTCGCCGCGCTGACCATGACCGTCGGCAACCTGGTGGCCCTGCGCCAGCGGCGTACGGTCCGGCTGCTCGCCTGGTCTTCGGTGGCCCAGGCCGGCTACATCCTCGCCCCGCTCGGCGCGTTGGCCCTGACCGCCGACGCGGACGCCCGCACCGCCGCGTACGCCGCCGCCCTGGCGTACGCCGTCTTCTTCGTGCTGCTGGAACTGGCCGCCTTCGCCGGCGTGGTGGCCCTGCGTCCGGCCGGCGCCGACGGGGGCAGGCTCGACGACCTGCGCGGAGCGGCACGGCGGCACCCCTGGATCGGTGCCGGGCTGGCGTTCGCGCTGATCGGCCTCGCCGGCCTGCCACCCGGCCTGGCCGGACTGTTCGCCAAGGTGACGGTGGTCCGGTCCCTGCTCGGTGGCGACGCCGGCTGGCTCGCCCTGGTGGTGGCGGTGAACGCGGTCATCGGCCTGGCGTACTACCTGCGGGCCGCCGCGCTGCTCTACGCCCCGCCGGGAGACCTCACCGCCCCTGTCGCCCGACCCGCCCGCGCGGTGGCTGCGGCGCTGGCGGTGGCGACCGTGGTGGCCCTGGTCGTCGGCTTCGCACCGCAGGTCGTGCTCGATCTCGCCGGGAGCTGAACCCGGGCCGGCCGGCGCGCCGTCCGTCACTCAGGTAACTCTCAGTCATGAGACGGATGGTTGACGGGTACCGGTGTGTTGTACCGGTCAGCGGATCCCGGCATCCGTGCACCGAAGGAGTGATCGTGCACCACAACCGTCTGAAGACCGCCGCGCTGCTCGGCCTGCTCACCTCGCTGATTCTGGCGGTGGGCTACTGGTTCGGCGGCAGTGGCGGCCTGGTCATCGCCGTGCTCGTGTCGCTGGTGATGAACGGCGTAACGTACTTCTACTCCGACAAGCTGGCACTTCGCTCGATGCGGGCGCAACCGGTCAGTGAGGCACAGTTCCCCGAGCTGTACCACATGGTTCGCGAGCTGGCCGCCGAGGCCCGACAGCCCATGCCCCGGCTCTACGTGAGCCCGACCGCCCAGCCCAACGCGTTCGCCACCGGGCGAAACCCGCAGAACGCGGCCGTCTGCGTCACCCAGGGGATCGTCGAGCTGCTCGACTACCGCGAGCTGCGGGGCGTCATCGGCCACGAACTGTCGCACGTCTACAACCGGGACATCCTCATCTCCAGCGTGGCCGCTGGCCTCGCCGGCATCATCACCATGCTGGCGAATCTCGCCCTGTTCATCCCGCTGGGCGGCAACAGCGACGAGGACGGCCCGAACCCGCTGGTCCTGCTGCTCACCATCATCCTGGGGCCGATCGCGGCGACCGTCATCCAGCTGGCGATCAGCCGGAGCCGCGAGTTCCAGGCGGACGCCTCAGGTGCCGAACTGACCGGGGACCCGCTGGCCCTGGCCAGCGCCCTGCGCAAGATCCACATGGGTGCTCAGCGGCGGCCGTTGCCGGCCGAGGGGCAGCTCACCAGCACCGCGCACCTCATGATCGCCAATCCGTTCCGGGGCGGCGGGGTGGCCGCGCTCTTCGCCACCCACCCGCCGATGGAGCAGCGGGTCGCCCGACTTGAGCAGTTGGCGAGCCAGACGGGCCCCGTGCGCTACCAGCGCTGACCCGCCCGGACCCAGCACCGACCCCTCCCCTCGCCGTGCGCCCCGTCTGGCCCCGCCCTGGCCCGTCTGGCCCTGCCCCGGCCCGTCTGGCCCCGCCCTGGCCCGTCTGGCCCCGCCTCAGCCCGTTGCCCCGCCCGTTTGGCTCGGCGCGCGCCCGGCGTCGGACCGCTCTGATCCAGCGTCACCGCCACCACCCGATCGACACGTCCGCCGCCCGCGCCCGGTCCGCCCGGCGCGGGCGGCACCGTCTCGCCGGGGCGGAAGGGCAGCACGAGTTGCGGTATGTCGGCCGGTCGGAGGCGGCCCGAGCGAGCAGATTGCGGCATCCCGGGAACCGGATGCAGCCGTCCGGATGCAGCCGTGCGGGCATGCCGCCGGCTGCTCGCCGGCAGGGCTTGCGGCATCCGCCGCCAAGGGTTGGGTGAGCGCCGCCACAGGGTCGGACCGGGGGGCCGGCCGGACCGGGGACGTTAGGGTCTAACCGAGTCTCGCTCATTACATCTCGTGGAGGTCCGCTGTGGCTGGGCTGCGCCGGTATCTGGCTGTCTGGCAGATCCCGGGCGCACCGACCCTGCTGGTCACCGGCATCATCGGGCGACTCGGGATCGGCATGACGCCACTCGCGTTGCTGCTCGTCGTCGAAGGCGTGACCGGCCGCTACTCGTTGGCCGCCGCAGCCGGCGGCTGCTACGCCCTGTCCGGTGCCACGCTGAGCCCGGTGGCTGGCCGGATCGCCGACCGGATCGGTCCCACCCCGGTGCTGCTCGGCACCGCGATCGCCCACCCGTTGGCCCTGATCGGGCTGCTCTGGGCGGCCCGCGCCGATGCCACTCCCTTCGCGCTGGTCCTGCTGGCTTCGGCGGCGGCCGGTGGGACGTACCCGCCGATGACCGCCGCGATCCGTGGCGCCTGGAACGGCCTGACCAACGTCGACTCCGGTCGGTACCACCTGCGCAACACCGCGCTCGCCGCCGAGACCACCCTCTTCGAGATCGTTTTCGTGCTCGGCCCACTGCTGGTGGCCGGGTTCGTGCTGGTCGCCGACGCGGGGGCGGCGTTGATCGGCGCCGCGGTGGTGACCCTGGTCGGCACCCTGTCGGTCGCGCTCGGCCAGGCCATGCGCGGCTGGCGTCCGCACGCCCGGGAACATCACGCCCGTGGCCTCGGTCCGCTTCGGGTCGCCGGCTTTCCGGCGCTGCTGCTCTGCGTGGCCAGCATCGGCATCGCCTTCGGTGCGGCCGGCGTGACCGTCCCGGCGTTCGCCACCCGGTACAGCCCCGACGACCCGAACAGCCTCGCCGGCGTGCTGCTGGCCGTCTGGGGGGTCGGCAGCGCGATCGGGGGAGTCTGGTTCGGCGTCCGTCGGCCGGCCCGCAACATGACCCGCCTGTTCGCCTGGCTGCTCGCCGTGCTCGCCGGCAGCTTCGCCGTCTTCGCCGTGATGCCCACGCCAGGTGCCCTGGGTGCCGCCCTGGTGATCGGTGGAGCCGCCATCGCTCCCGCGCTGACCCTGGAGAACACCCTGGTCGGGCGGATCTCGCCGACCAGCATGCTGAACGAGGCGTACACCTGGGTGGTGACCATGTCGGTCGGTGCGAGCGCCGTCGGCGGCGCCGTCTCCGGCCTGATCGTCGACCATGCCGGTGGGGTGCCCTGGGCCTTCCTGTTCGCCGGGTCCGCACTCGCCGTCGGAGCGGCGGTCGCCGCGCTGCCGGCCGGCCCCATCGCCCGCGCGGAGGCCACCGCCGTCCGGGCCGAGCAGCCCGCCGCGGCCTGACCCGCGCCACGATGGGTACGACGGCCGGATGTTTCTCTTCTCCAACCGGATCGGCTGTGTCGGCTTGATCCTGGTCAGCGCGATCCTGACGGTCGTCCTGCTGCTGATCTTCGCCCGTTGACCCGACTCCGACGTCTGTCCTGCCCGTTCAGCTGGCTCGGACCGGGCCCGCGACGTCCGGCCGCCGGCGGGCGGTAGCCTCGCGTGCCGAGGAGGTGAGTCGTGGAGCTGACCGCGGTGGGCCCTACCCATCCGGCCGTCGTGGCGAGCTGGGCGACCTCTGCCGAGGAGAGTCGCCGCTGGTGCTCCCACGACCGAGTGACAGCGGAGCACGTCCGGCGCTGGGGAACCGAGCCCGACGTGCTCGCGTACCTCGCGCTCCTCGACGGAGAACCGGCCGGCTACGGCGAGCTGTGGCTCGACGACGACGAGGCCGAGGTGGAGGTGGCCCGCCTCATCGTGGCTCCGGCGCTGCGCGGCCGGGGCCTGGGCCGTCGGATGGTCACCCTGCTCACCAACCTGGCCCGGGACCACCATCCGACGGTGGTGATGCGATTGCACCCCGACAACGCTCCGGCGCTGCGGTGTTACACCGCCGCCGGCTTTGAACTGGTTTCCTCGGACGAGGCGGATCAGTGGAATCGGGGCCAGCCCGTGCCGTACCTCTGGCTGCGTCACCGGCGCCACGACTGAGGCCGGACCGGCTGCGGAGCGCGACAGCTACGGGTCCGCCCGGTGTTCACCGGGACCCGCGACGCAGGTCGGCGACCTCAGCTGACGGCGTGAAGCCGGCCGAGGCATAGGTAGTGACGGCACCGACGTTGGAACTCTCCACGCATACACCCGCGCTGGAAGAACCCATGTCACGAAGGGCCGCAGCGGCGGCAAGCGTGATCGCCGTGCCGTAGCCGCGGCCGCGGTGACTGCGATGGACACCCATCGGTTCCAGCAGACCTGGCCGCCCCGGGCCGGCTGCCCACACAGCCGCGACTGCCACGGCGTCGTCGTTCTGATCGAATGCGGCAAGGCAGCGTGCGTCAGCGTAGAACGGGCCGCTGGCCATGGCGAGCCAACATCCCACCGTGCGGTGCCGGTCGGCGTCGGTGAAGGGCGAGCCGCGGAACGCGGACCAGTGGACGCCGACCCACACCTCGGCGCGATCGGGCTCGATCGTCTCGATGCGCAGACCGCAGTCCGGTACCGGTTCCGAGAGACTGCGATGGAACGTTGTCCACGGCTCGTCCCGCTTCCAACCCCGCTTGAGCAGCAGCTGGGTGAGAAGCTCCGCACCTCGGGCTTCGACGGTCGCACCGTCGGAAGTCAGGACACGCCCTGGGTCGTCCAGGTCAGCCGCGAGCCGGCGAGCCAGTGCCTCGTCATCACGCCAGTCGGGAGCGACGGCCAGGCGCGCCAGTTCGGGGCCGTCCAACAGCCCGAGCGCGAGAACCTCCCCGTCGCGGCGCCATATCCGGGTGGCAGCCGCCGTCGCCTCGGCACCACGTAACGAGTGCCACCCGAGATCGCCGGAATGCAGATGCAGCGGACCCCCGTCGTACTGCCACCGCTTGAGCGCGCCCACCGCCGGTGACAACTCGTCGACGCTCGGGGTGCTCAAACTGATGCTCATGAGTGCACCCAAACCCAGCGAGCGGCCGGGCACCACCGATTTTGTGGGCGAGCCGGCGGTCTCGTCCCAGGGCTGCGTTACCGGTAGTTGGTGAACTGGAGCGCCACGCCGAAATCCTCGGCCTTGAGCAGCGCGATGACCGCCTGAAGGTCGTCCCTCTTCTTGCCGGTGACGCGCAGCTGGTCGCCCTGGATCTGGGCCTGGACGCCCTTGGGGCCCTCGTCGCGGATCTTCTTGCTGATCGCCTTCGCCTTGTCCTGGTCGATGCCCTGGATCACCTTGGCGTCGAGCTTGAAAACCTTGCCCGAAGGGCGAGGATCACCCGCGTCCAGCGACTTCAGCGAGATGTTCCGCTTGACCAGCTTCTCCTTGAACACGTCCAACGCGGCCCGGACCCGCTCCTCGGTCTCCGCCTGGAGGCTGATCGCCTCCTCACCCGACCAGGAGATCTCGGCGCCTGTACCCCGAAAGTCGAACCGCGTCCCGAGCTCCTTGTCCGCCTGCCGGAGGGCGTTGTCGACCTCCTGGCGATCGACCTTGCTCACGATGTCGAACGACGGGTTCGCTGCCATACTCATGCTCCTGCTGTCTGGCTGTTTTGTGATCCTTTAGCCCTGGTTGCCCAGGGGTACGACCCCCTGACGGTACCCGGTTGCGGCGGCAACGGGTGGAGCCGCTATCCTTGCTTCCGCCGCCGCGCCACGGTGCGGTGGTACGCCCTGGCGGGTTGCCCGAGCGGCCAATGGGAGCGGACTGTAAATCCGTCGCGAAAGCTACAGAGGTTCGAATCCTCTACCCGCCACCAGGTGCACAAAGAAGCCCCTGACCAGCAGAGATGCCGGTCAGGGGCTGTTTTGACCGATCCTCCTGTATGTCTCGCCGGTTACTGCCGGGCCGCGGTGGATCGGGCGGAGGGAGATGCCTTCGGCGTCCCCGGCCGTTGGCCCCGACGCCCGGGATCCAGGTGGCCGACCGGCCCGTCGACGCGACGTGGATCGCGCCACCCCGGACTCGGCCTGTTGCCGGTGGACCACCTAACGTGTTTGCATTGGCGTCGCGGCCCGACGACGAGCTGCGAGCCGCCCGCGCCGCCACAGTGCGGCGAGGCGCGTCGAAGGGGTGGCAGTCAAGCGGGTTGTCGGCCGCTAAGTTGACAGTTGCATCGGCCGTTGTCCGCTAGATCCGCTACTTCAGGTAAGGGAATAATGGGCGCTTGGCGTCTTCTTCGAGCCGGGTGGCTGGCTGGCCGGCCCTGGCCTGCTGGAACGTCCGCCTGTGGGCTGCCGATGCGCCCCCAGGCGCGATCTTCCGCGCCAACATCGGACGCCTGAGCTTTTCACCAACCAAGCGCCTGTGGCACCATCGGAGGGCCTCCATCACGGTTGCGACCCCCACTAGGAGCACAGATGTCTGCTCGACGCTTGGGCCGGCTGTTCGGCTCCGTCACCTTGGTTGCCAGTCTCGTCGTTGTGGCGAGTGCCGCCGCCGACACTCAGTTCGTGACGTCTGGCATCGACTGGACCTTGCCGGCGCTGGGCTCGCTGCTGCCCTGACGGGGCATCGCTCCTCTGCTCGGCCACTGCTAACCGACGAGGGGAGCCATGACGTCTCGTCCGCGTTCCGCTCCTCGGCGGACGGAACACGCCTGGCTCATCACCGGACCGTTGGCGCTCTGCGCCGTGGTGGTCTGCCTGTTGCTCGGGTTGACAGTTGACACGGTACTAGGGGAGCTTCCGGCCACCCTGCTGCTCAGCGTGGCGATGGCACTTGCCGCCATCCCGACCATCAGCGTCGTGATCCGGCGACAGGCATTCGATGTCTTCCCCACCGAAATCCCGCTTGTCGTCGCGCTGTTCGTGCTTCCGCCGTTGTCAGTGGTGCTGGCCTACACCGTGGCCTCGCTCGCGATTCAGTTGCGCCGCAAGCTCCTGCCGGTGAAGCTCTGGTTCAACGTGGCTGGCGCGGCGGCAGCGACCTCGCTGGCCGCGGTGGTCTACACGGTGCTGCCGACATCCGCGGCCGCTGAACCGGCCACCTGGGCGGCACTCCTCGCCGCCGTCGGCACCCACAGCCTGGTCCAGCTTGCAGCCCTGGCCGGCGTCTTCACCGTCGTGCAGAGCTGGCAGGCGAGTCGTGAGCTGATCCGCGCCGCCAGTCTGCCGATGCTGCTCGGGGTCACGATCAACCTCTCCATCGGACTGTTGATCATCATTGCCTGGCGGAGTAATCCGTGGTCTCTCCTGATCTTTGTCGGCCTAGCCGTGGCGTTTGCGTTGGTGTACCGCTCCTACGCACAGTTCCTCCGACAGCACCGCACCCTGTCGGAGATGTACGAGCTGACGAAGGCGATTACCGAGAGCGGGCCCGAAGGCAACCTCATCGACGTGTTGCTGGTCCGCATCCGAAGCCTCATGCAGGCGGAATCGGCTACCCTCTGGCTCCCGGCTCAGGGCCGCCACCCTGAGGTGCTGCTGACTGCCCAGGAGGGCAAGCCGGGACTTTTGGATTCCACGCCCAGCCCGGCGGCGCTGCGCGCTGCCGCCCTGGCTCGCCAGGAGACGGTGGCGGTGAGCAACCGGTTGGCTGGCGATCCGGAGCTGCGGGAGGCGTTGGAGCCGACGTCGGTCAAGGAAGTGATCGCCGTGCCGTTGCGGTCGGGCAAGGCGGTCATCGGGACGCTGGAGGTTACCAACCGGCTCGGTGACACCAACTTCTTCCGCACCGCCGATGTCACGGTGTTCGAGACGGTGGCGGCGCACGCCGCGGTGGCGCTGGAGAATTCGCGCCTGGTCGACCGGCTGCGGCATGACGCGTACCACGATGGGCTCACCAAGCTGCCCAACCGCCGCAGGATCCTCGGCGCGCTGGCGGAGGCGGTGCGGATTCGAGCCCCCGGCGAGGTGGTTGCGCTGCTGCTGTTCGACGTCGACCGCCTGCGGCAGGTCAACGAGGCACTCGGTCACGCGGCTGGTGACAGAGTGCTGGTCGAGGTGGCCGATCGGCTGCGCGGCTGCGCACCGTCGGCAGCGTTGGTCGGTCGGGTCGGTGGCGACGAGTTTCTGGTGACCCTGCGTCTGGAGAGCGTCGAGGCGGCGGTGGAGCTCGGCGGTCAGTTACGGGAGCAGATCCGCGACGAGATGGTCTTCGACGCGCTGACCTTGGACGTGGACACCGCAGTCGGGGTGGTGGTGCACCCGGATCACGGCAGCGACGCGGCCACCCTGCTGCAACGGGTGGACGTGGCGGCAACCGTGGCCAAGTGGGCCCCTGGGAGCGTGCAGCTGTACAACCCCGCGTTGGAATACCGCTCGCTGCATCGGCTCGGGCTCGCTGGTGACCTCCGCAGTGCCCTCGACAACGACGAGTTGGAGATCTACTACCAACCCAAGGTGACCTTGCGGGACCGCCGGCTGGTCGGGGTGGAATGCCTGGCGCGCTGGGAGCATCCGACCCACGGCACGGTGGCGCCGAGGGACTTCGTCGCGGTGGCCGAGCACACGGGTCAGCTCGGCCGGCTCACCGAGTTGGTGCTCCGGGAAGGGCTGCGGCGCAGCCGCGACTGGACGCCTGGGGGCCAGTCGCTCGCCGTAGCGGTCAACCTCTCCGCGCGTACGCTCATCGATCCGCACTTTCCGGAGCGGGTGCGGGAACTGTTGACGGAGTATGGCGTTCCGCCGCAGTTGTTGACACTGGAGATCGAGGAGGCCGGGGTGCTTGACGGCACCGACCGGCCGATTCAGAGCTTGCACCGGTTGCGTGATCTCGGGGTACGGCTGTCGGTGGACGACTTCGGCACCGGCCGCTCCTCACTGGCCCACCTGCGCCGGCTGCCGGTGCACGAGGTGAAGGTCGACCACTCCTTCGTGCAGGGCATGGCCACCGACCCGGGAGACCTGGCGATCGTCAACGCCGTCGTCACCCTGTCCCAGCAGTTCGGTCTCACCGTGGTGGCCGAGGGCGTGGAGAGCGAGCTGACCCTGGAGTTGCTCCAGGACATCGGCTGCGAGATCGGCCAGGGGTTCCTGTTTAGCCGTCCACTGCCGTACGAGCGGTTGGAAGCGTGGTTCGGTGCCCAGGTCGACCCGGAGTCGATCTCCAGCAGCGAGCTTCCGAGGCTGCGCGTGGTGCCCTGAGCTGGGCGTACGGCGTCCCTGGGGATCCGATTTCACCAGTACGATCGGGCCGTGTACTCTTACCTCTGCGCGGGCACCGAGTGATCGCGCAGGCCCCCTTAGCTCAGTCGGCAGAGCGTCTCCATGGTAAGGAGAAGGTCTACGGTTCGATTCCGTAAGGGGGCTCAGAGGGTCCGGCTGGGCCCACCGCGGCGGTGTAGCTCAGATGGCAGAGCAAGCGGCTCATAATCGCTGTGTCGCCGGTTCAAGTCCGGCCACCGCTACTCTCGTCCGCCCCGGAGGATCTCCAATGGTCGGTGGGACGGGCGCCACAGGCGCCCACTTTGCGTGTCCGCCCAGGTGGCGCGTACGCTTTAGCGCCGTAGTTGTATCCGTTATCGAGGAAGGCACTCCGCCGTGGCGAAGGCGACCGATGTCCGGCCGAAGATCACTTTGGCGTGTGTGGAGTGCAAGGAGCGCAACTACATCACGCGCAAGAACCGCCGTAACGACCCGGACCGCATCGAGCTGAAGAAGTTCTGCCCCCGGGACGGCCGGCACACCCTGCACCGCGAAACGCGCTGAACATGCCCGGGCCGATCGGCCCGGCTCCGCACGCATCCTGATCGCCGGTCCGTACGGACGGCGCGGCTGAGCCGACGCCGACCGCTCGGATCGGCGATCGCGCTTTGCGTGTAGGTTCGCGGCATGCCCCTGGACCAGTCCTTCGTCGGCCGGACCTATCCGCCGACCGCCCCCTATCAGGTGGGCCGTGAGAAGATCCGCGAGTTCGCGACGGCGATCGGCGCCACCGATCCCGCCCACCACGATCCGGAGGCTGCCCGCGCGCTGGGCCACCCGGACGTGGTCGCGCCGCCGACGTTTCCGGTGGTGATCACCATGGCCGCCAGCCGCCAGCTGATCGAGGACCCGGCGCTCGGCATCGACTACAGCCGGGTGGTTCACGGCGACCAGCGGTTCGCGTACACCCGGCCGGTGGTGGCCGGCGACGAGCTGGTCTGCGTCAACTCCGTCGAGGAGATCACCAGCCGGGGCGGCCACGAGTTCCTGACCACCCGGACCGACGTCAGCACGACCGCCGGCGAGTCGGTGGTCGCGGTCTGGTCCAAGCTCGTCGTACGCGGGGAGGCCTGACGTGGAACTGCCCACCCAGACGTTCCGGGTGACCCGGGCGGACCTGGTTCGTTACGCCGGTGCCTCGGGCGACTTCAACCCGATTCATTGGAGCGACCGGTTCGCCACCAAGGTGGGTCTGCCCGGTGTGATCGCCCACGGCATGTTCACCATGGCGCTCGTCGGTCGGGCGGTCACCACCTGGGCCGGCTCTCCCGACGCGGTGGTCGACTTCGGCGTGCGGTTCACCCGTCCGGTGGCCGTCCCCGACGACGACACCGGCACCGAGATCGTGGTGACCGCGGTGGTCCGTGAGGTGACCGACGCGGGTCTGACCAGGCTGGACGTTACCGCCACCTGCCTCGGTGAGAAGGTGCTCTCGCAGGCGCGGGCCACCGTGCGCACGGCCGGCTGACCGGCACCGCGCGGCGCGTCGGGTAGACCGGTTGGGAAAGTCGGGCCGGTACCCGTACACTGGTCCGCCGTGGGGCAAGTGACCCCTGCCTGGTCGTGTGAAAGTGTGACCGGGCGGGGCGAGCGTTGCCGCACAGGGGTGTAGCTCAATTGGCAGAGCAGCGGTCTCCAAAACCGCAGGCTGCAGGTTCAAGTCCTGTCACCCCTGCGCCTCAGGCCTGACCGTTCCGTGGGTCCCGCCGCCTTCTGGTGGCGCCCGGCCCGTGGTGGTGGCATCGGCGGGGAGGTTCCGAGGCATCGGGCCTTCCGGTTGATCCGCCGGCCGCGGCCCGTCCCGGGACGGTTGGTCCGGCCGGCGTGACCAAGCGCCGCGCACGCGCACTGCGTGCGACACCGACATCCCGCGACGGAGGGCGAAGTGGCCGACAACAAGCGGCGCGGCGAGGACGCCGACGACGAGCGCCTGAACGACGAGGTCGTCAACGACAGCGCCGAGGACGACGCCACCGACGCGGACGAGCCGGTTTCGCGGGGTGGCACCGCCACCCGCTCGCGGGCCAGGGCGGATTCCGCCGACGGTCGCAAGACGCGTACCGACGCCGACAAGGTGGGGCTCTTCGGCCGCATCGCGCGTTTCATCCGCGAGGTCGTGGCCGAACTGCGTAAGGTCATCTGGCCGACCCGCAAGGAACTGCTGACCTACACGGCGGTGGTGATCGCGTTCGTCACGGTGATGCTGACGATCGTGGCTGTCCTGGACTACGGCTTCGCCAAGGGCGTGTTGTGGGTCTTCGGCAACCCCAGCTGACCGGCTGAACGTGCGATAGTGACGGAAGTGAGCAAGCGTGCCTGAGTACGACGAGACCGCCGCGACCCCGGACGAGCAGTCCACGGTGGCGACGGCGGCTGGTGACGAGTCGGTCGAGGCCGCCAACGAGTCGGAGTTCGCCATGACCGAGCCCGCTCCCGAGGAGGACTTCGACCCGGTTGCGGAGCTGCGGCAGAAGCTGCGCTACGCACCGGGCGACTGGTACGTGGTGCACTCGTACGCCGGTTACGAGAACAAGGTCAAGACCAACCTCGAGACCCGGATCACGTCCCTCGACATGGAGGACTACATCTACCAGGTCGAGGTGCCGACCCGGGAAGAGGTCGAGGTCAAGAACGGCAAGCGTTCCCAGGTACAGGCCAAGGTCTTTCCCGGCTACATCCTCGTCCGGATGGAGCTGACCGCGGAGTCCTACTCCTGCGTACGCAACACCCCCGGGGTCACCGGTTTCGTCGGTGCCACGGACCGGGCCGACCGCCCGGCGCCGCTGAGTCTCGACGAGGTGCTCAAGTGGCTGGCACCTGCCGTCGAGACCGAGCAGAAGAAGGCCAAGCCGGAGGTCAAGGTCCTCGACTTCGAGGTCGGCGACTCGGTGACGGTCACCGACGGCGCATTCGCCTCCCTGCCGGCGACGATCAGCGAGATCAACGCCGACCAGCAGAAGCTCAAGGTGCTGGTGTCGATCTTCGGCCGGGAGACGCCGGTGGAGCTGAACTTCAACCAGGTCGCCAAGATCTGAGCCGTCGACTGCCGGCGGCGGGCGACCGCCGCCGGTGGTCGACGTTCGTCCGGTTCACCCGCCCGGCCCACCTCCGTGGTCGTCGGGATCCAGGTCTGCGCTACCCTAGAACGTCGCCGCCGTCGCATGCGCGCTGACCGTGCGCGCCCCGACGGCGGTGTCGTGTGAACCTTTCCCAGTTCCAAGCCCCAGGAAGAGACATGCCTCCGAAGAAGAAGCTCGTCAAGACGTTCACGCTTCAGCTGCCGGCGGGCCAGGCGACTCCGGCGCCGCCGGTCGGTCCCGCGCTCGGTCAGCACGGCGTGAACATCATGGAGTTCTGCAAGTCGTACAACGCGCAGACCGAGTCGCAGCGGGGCGACATCGTCCCCGCCGAGATCAGCGTGTACGAGGACCGGTCCTTCACCTTCGTGTTGAAGACCCCGCCCGCCGCCCGGCTGCTGATCAAGGCTGCCGGTGTGCAGAAGGGCTCGGGCGTCCCGCACACGCAGAAGGTCGGCTCGGTGACCCGCGCTCAGCTGCGGGAGATCGCCGAGAAGAAGATGGCTGACCTCAACGCCAACGACCTCGACCAGGCTGAGAAGATCATCGCCGGCACCGCCCGGTCGATGGGTCTGAACGTCACCGACTGACGTCGGCCACCACCGACCCGTACGGATCGTGGGAGGGCGCGCGAGCACCGCGGCCCGCCAGAGACCACAGGAGTAGACAGAACATGCAGCGCAGCAAGAGCTACCGCAAGGCCGCCGAGGCCATCGACAAGTCGAAGCTCTACACCCCCGTCGAGGCCGTCAAGCTGGCCAAGGAGAGCACCGCCACCAAGTTCGACGCCACGGTCGAGGTCGCGATGCGCCTCGGCGTCGACCCCCGTAAGGCGGACCAGATGGTCCGCGGCACGGTCAACCTGCCGCACGGCACCGGTAAGACCGCCCGCGTGATCGTCTTCGCCGCCGGCGCGAAGGCCGAGGAGGCCGTCGCCGCCGGTGCCGACGAGGTGGGCACCGACGAGCTGGTCGCCCGGATCCAGGGCGGCTGGCTGGACTTCGACGCGGCGATCGCCACGCCCGACCAGATGGCCAAGATCGGCCGGATCGCGCGGATCCTGGGCCCGCGCGGTCTCATGCCGAACCCGAAGACCGGCACGGTGACCATGGACGTCACCAAGGCCGTGTCGGACATCAAGGGCGGGAAGATCACCTTCCGGGTGGACAAGCACTCGAACCTGCACCTGATCATCGGTAAGGCCTCGTTCTCCGAGGCCCAGCTGGTCGACAACTACGCAGCCGTCCTCGACGAGGTGCTGCGGGCCAAGCCGTCGGCAGCCAAGGGCAAGTACCTCAAGAAGGTCACCCTCACCACCACGATGGGACCGGGCGTGCCGGTCGACCCGAACGTGGTGAAGAACCTGCAGGAGGGCTCGGCCGACAGCTGAGCACGACGCACCGACGCGGCCCCGCCACTCGTGGCGGGGCCGCGTTCGTCTGTCCGCTGTGGCAGGCTCGCGGCATGTGGCTGGAGGACGTCGGGCTGCGGTACCACCGGCGCGGTCCGTGGGTGCTGCGGCAGGTGAAGGTAGGCATAGCGCCAGGCCAGGCGGTGGTGGTGCTTGGCCGCAACGGTGCCGGCAAGTCGACACTGCTCCAACTCGCCGCCGGAGTCCTGCGGCCGTCCCGCGGGCAGGTGCTCGACCGGCCGTCGGTGGTGGGCTGGGTGCCGGAACGCTTCCCGGCCGACCAGCCGTTCACCGTCGATGGTTACCTCGCCGCGATGGCCCGGATCGCCGGGCTGTCCCCGATCACGGCGGATCGCGCGGTGCGGCGCTGGGTCGACCGGCTGGGCCTCGGCCCGTTCCGCACGGTGCGGCTGTCCCAGCTGTCGAAGGGCACGGCACAGAAGGTCGGCCTGGCCCAGGCGCTGCTGCGTCCGCCCGGCCTGCTCGTCCTCGACGAGCCCTGGGAGGGCCTGGACGCGGCGGCCCGCGAGCTGGTCCCGCAGGTGGTCGACGAGGTGCTGGCCGACGGCGGGTCGGTGCTGGTCAGCGATCATCGCGGGGAGACGGTCCGGCTGCCCGGCGCGCGGGAGTGGTTGGTGGCCGACGGGGCAGTGGTCGAGCGGGCCCCGTCGGACGCGGCGGCGGTCGCGGTGGTCGAGCTGGAGGTCCCGGTCGGGCAGTTGCCGGCCACCGTCGCCCGCCTGCGCGCCGAGGGGCACCACGTCCTGCGGGTACGCGGCCAGAGCGCACCGCCCGAGGCCACGCGGCCGGGGACGGGACCGTCGTCCGAGGTGGCCCGATGACCGCCCTGGTCCGGTTCCGGCTCGCCGGCTTCCTGCGTACCGGACGGGCGCTGGCACCGGTGCTGGCCGGCCTGCTCACCCTCGGCATCCTGTACGGCGGCGGTCGGGCCCAGCCGGCGGAGGCCTACGGCGTGTCGGCCGTGGTGCTTTTTCCCGTGCTGGCCTGGCAGACCAAGATCCTGCTGGACGTGGAGCCGGACGTGCAGCGCCGGCTGGCCCTGGTCGCGGTCGGTCCGGCGCGGGAGCAGGCGGCCGGGCTGATCGCCGCGGTGGTGGCCGGCCTCGGCATGGTGGTGATCGCCCTGGTCTTTCCCTGGCTGGTCGGCGGGGTCACCGGGCCGAGCCTGCCCGGTGACCGGTCGATTCCCGCAGGCGTCGCGCTCGGTCTCTGGGCGCACCTGCTCGCCCTGCCGGGCGCCGTGGCGCTGGGCGCGCTAGCCAGCCGGGTGATCACCCGCAGCGCTGGCTACGGTGTGGCGGTGCTCACCCTCGGTGCGGTCGGCGCACTGGTGTTCGGCTTCTCGGGGTCGGTCGCGCCGTGGCTGGCACCACCGCTGTTACCCACCGCCAGGGCGCTGGTCGGCCCGTTGCCCGGGTCGACCGCGCTGTTGCTGATGGCGTGGGCGCTGGTCTGGCCGGCGGTGGTACTGACCGGCTACGCCCGCGCCCGCACTCGGCGCGCCTAGTGCGGCCGAGGTCCCCCTTCGAGCCGAGGCGAGGGCCGGAACCGCCGTGGTCGGACGGAGACGCCGACCTGCGGGCCGCCCGGAGCCGGTGTCACGGGTGGCCACCCTGCGCGGGAGTGCGAGCCGTCGACTCGGTGGCGGCCGTTGCCCTTGCCCGGCCGCCGGGGGGCGATTTGCCGGTCACCGCGGGTGTCGCGTAGCCTGATGCGCGAAGTTCCACCCAGAGACCGCTGGTCACCGTGCCCCGGCACGGTCGAAGGTCCCGCGAAGACGGGCGACCCGCGTAGGGCGGCAAGCGACATCGGCAGCATCCTGTGGTCCGCCGACCATGTGATTCCGCCGTCCTCGCCCCGTGCGCCCTGCGCCGGGGCTTTTCTGTTGCCGCGACACCTCCGCCCCGTCACAGGCGCTCGCCTGCGACGGTGACCAGCCTCGAGCAACGAGAGAGGAGGGACATGGCGGACAAGCCGATCCGGGCCGACAAGGCCACGGCCGTCGCAGAGCTGACCGAGAGCTTCCGGAGCGCGGGTGCCACCGTGCTGACCGAGTACCGCGGTCTGACGGTCTCCCAGCTCACCCAGCTGCGGCGCTCGCTCGGCAAGGAGACCAGCTACACGGTTGCCAAGAACACGCTGGCCAAGCGTGCCGCGGCGGACGCGGGCATCTCCGGCCTCGACGAGCTGTTCACCGGTCCTACCGCGCTGACTTTCGTTTCGGGCGACGTCGTCGAGGCGGCGAAGGGCCTTCGCGACTTCGCGAAGGCCAACCCGAAGCTCGTCATCAAGGGCGGCGTCTTCGAGGGCAAGGCCATTTCTGCGGCCGAGGTCACGAAGCTCGCCGACCTGGAGTCCCGCGAGGTGCTGCTGGCCAAGCTGGCCGGCGCGATGAAGGGCAACCTGAGCAAGGCCGCGGCCCTGTTCCAGGCCCCGCTGTCGAAGACCGCCCGCCTGGCGGCCGCCCTGCAGGACAAGCGCGAGAAGGAAGGTGCCGAGGCGGCCTGAGGCCGCGCCGGCACACCACGTTCTTTAGTTTGAACCATTAGGAAAGGACGCCAGACATGGCGAAGCTCAGCACCGACGAGCTGCTCGACGCGTTCAAGGAGATGACGCTGATCGAGCTCTCCGAGTTCGTGAAGCAGTTCGAGGAGACCTTCGAGGTCACCGCCGCAGCCCCGGCCGCGATGATGATGGCGGGTCCGGCCACCGGTGGCGCTGCCGCCGAGGCCGAGCCGGAGAAGGACGAGTTCGACGTCATCCTCGACGCCGACGGTGGCAAGAAGATCCAGGTCATCAAGGTCGTGCGTGAGCTGACCGGCCTGGGCCTCAAGGAGGCCAAGGACCTGGTCGAGGCCGCCCCGAAGCCGGTCCTGGAGAAGGTCAACAAGGAGACCGCGGACAAGGCCAAGGCCAAGCTCGAGGGCGAGGGCGCCAAGGTCACCCTCAAGTGACCTGAGTCCCACCTGGCCGTCCCGGTTCGCGTGAACCGGGCACAGCACGTCGCGGCGGGCGGCGATCCGACAGTGGATCGTCGTCCGCCGTGTTCGTGTACCGGCCCGTAACCGGCATGAGCAGGGCGTCGACCCCGGTCTGCGGCGCGTGGACCGGGCTGGCGGACTCGCTCGTGGGTGGGAAAGAGCGCCCGATGCCGACAACGGCCCTTGACGCGGCCCTGGGCTGCCAGGCACGCTGACATGAGCAAGACCTTCCGCGCTTGCGACGGCCACCGCGCGGGTAATGCAGCGGCAGCACCACTCGCCACGCAGACCCGGGCGGCCCGGCAGGGACGTTGCGTTCCGAGCGGCCCGGTGCGACCCGTTCGAGGGGTCCCGAGGCACGTTCCGCGACAACCTGCGGGGTGGGCTGGACAGCGGTTAGCCTCTCGGCTACACTGCTAGTTTGCGCTGCCTTCCGACTTGACCCCTGCTCGGAAATGTCCGTTTGTGGATATTTTCTGGTGGGGTCATTGGAGTGCACGCGTACCAGCCGTTCTGCAGCACCGGTCCTCGGAAGGACGCATCTTGGCAGCTTCCCGCCCTGCGAAGACCAGTCGTACGTCGAGCGCATTCGCTCCCCGCCGAGTTTCCTTCGGTCGGATCACCGAACACCTCGAGGTCCCCAACCTCCTCGCCATTCAGAACGAGTCCTTCGACTGGCTCGTCGGCAACGAGGCTTGGCAGGGCCGGTCGGCGGACGACCCGCACGCACGCTCGGGTCTCGCGGAGATCCTCGACGAGATCAGTCCCATTGAGGACTTTTCCGGCACTATGTCGCTTTCCTTCTCGGCGCCGCGCTTCGACGAGGTCAAGGCCTCGATCGAGGAGTGCAAGGAGAAGGACCTCACCTACTGCGCGCCACTGTTCGTGACCGCGGAGTTCACCAACAACACCACCGGCGAGATCAAGAGCCAGACGGTGTTCATGGGTGACTTCCCGATGATGACGCCGAAGGGCACCTTCATCATCAACGGCACCGAGCGGGTGGTGGTCAGCCAGCTCGTCCGCTCGCCGGGCGTGTACTTCGACAAGCAGCCGGACAAGACCTCCGACCGCGACCTCTCCAGCGTCAAGGTCATCCCGAGTCGGGGTGCCTGGCTGGAGTTCGACATCGACAAGCGCGACACGGTAGGCGTTCGCATCGACCGTAAGCGTCGGCAGGCCGTCACGGTGCTGCTCAAGGCCATCGGATGGTCGGCCGAGCAGATCCGTGAGAAGTTCGGCTGGTCCGAGCTGATGATGACCACGCTCGAGAAGGACCACATCGCCGGCCAGGACGAGGCGCTACTCGACATCTACCGCAAGCTGCGCCCTGGCGAGCCGCCGACCCGCGAGAACGCCCAGACCCTGCTCGACAACCTCTTCTTCAACCCGAAGCGGTACGACGTAGCCAAGGTCGGGCGGTACAAGTTCAACAAGAAGCTCGAGCTGGACGTGCCGATCACCACCGGCACGCTGACCGAGGACGACATCGTCGCCACCGTGGAGTACCTCTGCCGGCTGCACGCCGGTGAGGAGGGCTACGAGGCCGACGACATCGACCACTTCGGCAACCGGCGGCTGCGTACCGTGGGCGAGCTGATCCAGAACCAGGTTCGGGTCGGCCTGTCCCGGATGGAGCGGGTCGTCCGGGAGCGGATGACCACCCAGGACGTCGAGGCGATCACGCCGCAGACCCTGATCAACATCCGTCCGGTCGTCGCCGCGATCCGGGAGTTCTTCGGCACCTCGCAGTTGTCCCAGTTCATGGACCAGACCAACCCGCTGGCGGGCCTGACCCACCGGCGACGGCTGAGCGCGCTCGGCCCGGGTGGTCTGTCCCGGGAGCGGGCCGGCTTCGAGGTCCGCGACGTGCACCCGTCCCACTACGGCCGGATGTGCCCGATCGAGACGCCCGAAGGCCCGAACATCGGCCTGATCGGCGCGCTGTCCACCTTCGCCCGGGTCAACCCGTTCGGCTTCATCGAGACGCCGTACCGGAAGGTCATCGACGGTCGGGTCACCGACCAGATCGACTACCTGACCGCGGACGAGGAGGACCGGTTCGTCAAGGCGCAGGCCAACGCCCCGCTGCGGGCCGACGGCTCGTTCGCCGAGGACCGCGTCCTGGTCCGGCGTAAGGGCGGCGAGACCGAGGACGTCACGCCGGCCGCCGTGGACTACATGGACGTGTCGCCGCGGCAGATGACCTCGGTCGCCACCGCGATGATCCCGTTCCTGGAGCACGACGACGCGAACCGGGCCCTGATGGGCGCGAACATGCAGCGTCAGGCGGTGCCGCTGGTCAAGGCCGAGTCCCCGCTGGTCGGCACCGGCATGGAGTACCGTGCCGCGGTCGACGCCGGTGACGTGGTCGTGGCCGAGGTCGGTGGTGTGGTCGAGGACCTCTGCGCTGACTACATCACCGTCCACCAGGACGACGGTCACCGCCGGACGTACCTGCTGCACAAGTTCCGTCGCTCCAACGCCGGCTCGTGCGTCAACCAGAAGCCGGTCGTCTTCGAGGGTGACCGGGTCGAAGCCGGCCAGGTCATCGCCGACGGTCCGTGCACCGACGAGGGTGAGATGGCGCTCGGGCGAAACCTGCTCGTGGCGTTCATGACCTGGGAGGGGCACAACTACGAGGACGCGATCATCCTGTCGCAGCGCCTCGTGCAGCAGGATGTGCTCACCTCGATCCACATCGAGGAGCACGAGGTCGACGCGCGGGACACCAAGCTCGGTCCGGAGGAGATCACCCGCGACATCCCGAACGTCAGCGAGGAGATGCTCGCCGACCTGGACGAGCGCGGGATCATCCGGATCGGCGCCGAGGTCGTCCCCGGCGACATCCTGGTCGGCAAGGTCACGCCCAAGGGCGAGACCGAGCTGACCCCGGAGGAGCGGCTGCTGCGGGCCATCTTCGGTGAGAAGGCGCGCGAGGTCCGGGACACCTCCCTGAAGGTGCCGCACGGCGAGACCGGCACGGTCATCGGTGTGCGTACCTTCTCCCGGGAGGACGGCGACGAGTTGCCGCCGGGCGTCAACGAGCTGGTCCGGGTCTACGTCGCCCAGAAGCGGAAGATCCAGGACGGTGACAAGCTCGCCGGCCGGCACGGCAACAAGGGCGTCATCTCCAAGATCCTGCCGGTCGAGGACATGCCGTTCCTGGAGGACGGCACCCCGGTCGACATCGTGCTCAACCCGCTGGGTGTGCCGAGCCGGATGAACATCGGCCAGGTGCTGGAGACGCACCTGGGCTGGGTGGCCAAGACGGGTTGGCAGGTCGAGGGCGACGACGCCGAGTGGAAGCGCCAGCTCCAGGGCATCGGCGCCGACTCCTCGGAGCCGGACACCAACGTGGCCACCCCGGTCTTCGACGGTGCCCGCGAGGAGGAGATCTCCGGTCTGCTCGCCTCGACCCTGCCCAACCGGGACGGTCGGCAGCTGATCGGATCCTCCGGCAAGGCGCAGTTGTTCGACGGTCGCTCCGGTGAGCCGCTGCCCGACCCGATCGCGGTCGGCTACATCTACATCCTGAAGCTCAACCACCTGGTCGACGACAAGATCCACGCTCGGTCGACCGGCCCGTACTCGATGATCACGCAGCAGCCGCTGGGTGGTAAGGCGCAGTTCGGTGGCCAGCGCTTCGGTGAGATGGAGTGCTGGGCGATGCAGGCCTACGGTGCCGCGTACGCCCTGCAGGAGCTGCTGACGATCAAGTCCGACGACGTTCTCGGCCGGGTGAAGGTCTACGAGGCCATCGTCAAGGGCGAGAACATCCCGGAGCCGGGCATCCCGGAGTCGTTCAAGGTGCTGCTCAAGGAGCTGCAGTCGCTGTGCCTCAACGTTGAGGTGCTTTCCAGCGACGGTGTGGCCCTGGAGATGCGCGAGACCGACGACGAGGTGTTCCGGGCCGCGGAGGAACTGGGTATCGACCTGTCCCGGCGCGAGCCGAGCTCGGTCGAGGAAGTGTGACGTTGGGGTTTCGGGGCGGGGCGACCCACTCCGGGCGGTCAGGCTTGACCCCCTTGAGGGTCACCCCGCCCCGAAACCAAAACCCGGTGAGCTGCTGACGCACCAAGCGACGTGTGAGGGATTTGAACGTGCTCGACGTCAACTTTTTCGACGAGTTGCGAATTGGGCTGGCGACCGCGGACGACATTCGTCAGTGGTCGCACGGCGAGGTCAAGAAGCCCGAGACGATCAACTACCGCACCCTCAAGCCGGAGAAGGACGGGCTCTTCTGCGAGAAGATCTTCGGTCCGCAGCGGGACTGGGAGTGCTACTGCGGTAAGTACAAGCGGGTCCGCTTCAAGGGCATCATCTGTGAGCGCTGCGGCGTCGAGGTGACCCGCTCGAAGGTCCGCCGTGAGCGGATGGGCCACATCGAGCTGGCCGCCCCGGTGACCCACATCTGGTACTTCAAGGGCGTGCCGAGCCGGCTGGGCTACCTGCTGGACCTCGCCCCGAAGGATCTCGAAAAGATCATCTACTTCGCCTCGTACGTCGTGACGAGCGTTGACGCCGAAGCGCGTCACCGTGACCTCTCGACCATCGAGAACGAGATCCTGGCCGAGAAGCGGCAGTCGGAGAACAGCCGCGACTCGGAGATCGAGAAGCGGGCGGCCAAGCTCGAGGCCGACCTGGCCGAGCTGGAGGCCGAGGGCGCGAAGGCGGACGTCCGGCGCAAGGTCAAGGAGGGCGGAGAGCGCGAGATGCGCCAGATCCGCGACCGGGCCCAGCGCGAGATCGACCGCCTGGACGAGGTGCTGGACACCTTCCGCAAGCTGGAGCCGAAGCAGCTGGTCACCGACGAGCTGCTCTACCGTGAGCTGCGCGACCGCTTCGGTGAGTACTTCACCGGCGGCATGGGTGCCGAGGCGATCAAGGCCCTGGTGCAGAACATGGACCTTGAGGCCGAGGCCGAGAACCTGCGGGAGACCATCCGCACCGGTAAGGGCCAGCGGAAGATCCGGGCGCTCAAGCGGCTCAAGGTCGTCGCGGCGTTCCAGAACACCCGCAACTCGCCGCTCGGCATGGTGCTGGACTGCGTACCGGTCATCCCGCCGGACCTGCGCCCGATGGTGCAGCTCGACGGTGGCCGCTTCGCCACCAGCGACCTGAACGACCTCTACCGTCGGGTGATCAACCGGAACAACCGGCTCAAGCGGCTGATCGACCTCGGCGCGCCCGAGATCATCGTCAACAACGAGAAGCGGATGCTGCAGGAGGCCGTCGACGCGCTGTTCGACAACGGCCGCCGCGGCCGGCCGGTCACCGGCCCGGGTAACCGTCCGCTGAAGTCGCTGTCCGACATGCTCAAGGGCAAGCAGGGCCGGTTCCGCCAGAACCTGCTGGGCAAGCGCGTCGACTACTCCGGCCGTTCGGTCATCGTGGTCGGCCCGAAGCTCAAGCTGCACCAGTGCGGCCTGCCCAAGCAGATGGCGCTGGAGCTGTTCAAGCCGTTCGTGATGAAGCGGCTGGTCGACCTCAACCACGCACAGAACATCAAGTCCGCCAAGCGGATGGTCGAGCGGCAGCGGCCGGTCGTGTGGGACGTGCTGGAAGAGGTCATCGGCGAGCACCCGGTGCTGCTCAACCGGGCACCGACCCTGCACCGACTCGGCATCCAGGCCTTCGAGCCGCAGCTGGTCGAGGGCAAGGCCATCCAGATCCACCCGCTGGTCTGCACCGCGTTCAACGCCGACTTCGACGGTGACCAGATGGCGGTGCACGTGCCGCTGTCCGCCGAGGCCCAGGCCGAGGCGCGGATCCTGATGCTGTCGTCGAACAACATCCTCAAGCCGGCTGACGGCAAGCCGGTCACCATGCCCACCCAGGACATGGTGATCGGGCTCTACCACCTGACCCACCTCACCGCCGGTGAGCGCGGGGAGGGGCGGGCGTTCAGCTCGGACGCCGAGGCGCGGATGGCGTACGACAACGGCGAGCTGCACCTGCAGGCGCCGGTGAAGATCCGGCTGCGGGACGTGGTCGAGGTGGACAACGGCGCCGGTGGGCAGCCGTGGACCGCGCCCGAGGGCTGGGTCCCGGGCGAGCCGCTCACGATCGAGACCACTCTTGGTCGGGTGCTGTTCAACGAGACCCTGCCGCAGGGCTATCGGTTCGTGAACTACGAGATCCGCAAGGGTCAGCTCTCCGCGATCGTCAACGACCTCGCCGAGCGGTTCCCGAAGGTGGCCCTGGCGGCCACCCTCGACGGGCTCAAGGAGGCCGGCTTCCACTGGGCCACCTGGTCCGGCGTGACCATCGGCATGGAGGACGTCATCGCGCCGCCGCGCAAGCGGGAGATCCTGGAGCGGTACGAGAAGGAAGCCGACCGGATCGACAAGCAGTACCAGCGTGGTCTGATGACCGCCGAGGAGCGTCGCGGCGAGCTCATCGAGATCTGGACCAAGGCGACCAACGAGGTCGCCAAGGAGATGGACACCGCGCTGCCGCAGGAGAACCCACTGTGGAAGATGATCAACTCGGGTGCTCGCGGTAACCTGCTCCAGCTCCGGCAGATCGCGGCGATCCGTGGTCTGGTGGCCAACCCGAAGGGCGAGATCATCCCGCGGCCGATCAAGGCCAGCTACCGGGAGGGTCTGTCCGTGCTGGAGTACTTCATCTCCACGCACGGTGCCCGTAAGGGTCTCGCGGACACCGCTCTGCGTACCGCCGACTCGGGTTACCTGACCCGGCGTCTGGTGGACGTCTCGCAGGACGTCATCATCCGCGAGGAGGACTGCGGCACCGATCGGGCCATCCCGATGCAGGTCGGTCAGCAGCTCGACGGCCGGCTCGTGGTGCACGAGCACGCGGAGACCAGCGTGCACGCCCGTACCCTGGCCGACGACATCAAGGGGCCGGACGGCAACGTCGTCGCCGAGCGGGGCGCGGACATCAACTCGATCCTGGTCGACCGGATCGTCGCCGCCGGAGTCGAGACCGTCCGGGTACGCAGCGTGCTCACCTGCGAGTCGAAGCTGGGCGTCTGCGGTGCGTGCTACGGCCGCTCGCTGCCGACCGGCAAGATCGTTGACGTCGGTGAGGCGGTCGGCATCATCGCCGCCCAGTCCATCGGTGAGCCGGGTACGCAG
This sequence comes from Micromonospora sp. C51, assembly GCF_018070435.1. Taxonomy (NCBI): domain Bacteria; kingdom Bacillati; phylum Actinomycetota; class Actinomycetes; order Micromonosporales; family Micromonosporaceae; genus Micromonospora; species Micromonospora sp. C51. The sequence continues at coordinate 115,241 of NZ_JAGPXQ010000006.1, forward strand.
CTGACGATGCGTACCTTCCACACCGGTGGTGTCGCGGGTGAGGACATCACCCAGGGTCTGCCGCGTGTCCAGGAAATCTTCGAGGCCCGGATCCCGAAGGGCAAGGCACCCATCGCCGACACCCCCGGCCGGATCCGGATCGAGGACGGCGAGCGGTCGCGCAAGATCGTGGTGATCCCGGACGACGGCAGCGACGAGATCGTCTACGACAAGATCTCGAAGCGGGTCCGGCTGCGGGCCCACGACGGCGACCACGTCGAGGTCGGCGAGAAGCTCACCGAGGGCACCATCGACCCGCATGAGCTGCTGCGCATCCTCGGCCCCCGGGCGGTCCAGGTTCACCTGACCCAGGAGGTCCAGGAGGTCTACCGCTCTCAGGGTGTGCTCATCCACGACAAGCACATCGAGATCATCATTCGCCAGATGCTCAAGCGGGTGACGGTCATCGACTCCGGCTCGACCGAGTTCCTGCCGGGTGTGCTTGTCGACCGGGCGCTGTTCGAGTCGGAGAACCGCCGGCTCGTCGGCGAGGGTGGCGAGCCCGCCGCCGGTCGTCCGGTGCTGATGGGTATCACCAAGGCCTCGCTGGCCACCGACTCCTGGCTCTCGGCGGCCTCCTTCCAGGAGACCACCCGGGTGCTGACCGACGCGGCGATCCACGCCCGCAGCGACTCGCTGATCGGTCTCAAGGAGAACGTGATCATCGGTAAGCTCATCCCGGCCGGTACCGGCATCAGCAAGTACCGCAACGTCCGGGTCGAGCCGACCGAGGAGGCGAAGGCCAAGGTCTACTCGATGACCGGCTACCCGGAGACCGACTACGGTTTCGGGCCGGCCAGTGGCCAGGCGGTCCCGCTGGACGACTTCGACTTCGGGTCGTACCGCTAGACCGCGCGGTGACGTGAGGGGCCCCGGCGTGCACACGCCGGGGCCCCTTCGTGTCGAAGGGCCGCCCCGTCAGAGCGGCAGGAACTTCCCGCGTCTCGGGTCTGCGTGGTGCGGTGGGTACGGCGCAGACATCCGTCGACGGGGGCATCATGTGGTCATGACGATCGCACCCGGACCGGTGCCCGCCGCATCGGCACCGCGTCACCCGCTCGACCCGGATCCGGTCCGGGCGACCAAAGCTCGGGCGGTCTTCGCCCTCGGCCTGATGGCCGCACTGACGGGACTGCTGATCGGTGGCGTGGTACCGGCCACGGTGGCCCTGCACCTGGCCCGGCAGGCACGTCGGGAGGCGTACGCCTCGGCGGGTTTCCTGACCGGTGCGGCCTGGCTGCGTCGTGGCGAGCGGCTGGCCTGGACGGGCCTGGTGCTGGTCGCGGTCAGCCTGGTGGTTGCGCTGGTGATCGGGGTGGTCCGGCTCGCCGAGTCGCCCTACGGGCAGGACTTCGCGCCTGAGGTCGACTGACCGGCGCGCCCGGTGCGTCCACGCGCCCGGCACCGAGGGGCTGACTGCCGACGGTAGCCTGACCGGTGTCCGTCGCGTGGTGCGTGGACGCTGCCCGACAAGGAGGATCCCGTGACGGAACCGGCGCGCCCCGAGGGCGGCGAAGCCGCTCAGCCCACCGTCGGGCGCCCCGATGCCGACCACACGGGATGGGCCCGGCCTGGGACCGATCGGTCCGAACCGGAACAGGCCGTCCCGCCGACCTCCCCGCCAGCACCGACCGCGACGCCCGCGGGTCCGCCAGTCCCCGGCCCAGCACCCGCCGGTGCCACCTTCGGCTCACCGCCCGCGAACTCGCCCTTTGGCCCGCCACCCGGGTCGCCGGCCGCAGGCTCTCCTTTCGGGCCGCCCGGCCCGCCGGCCTGGGGGCCGCCGCCTGGCTCGGCACCGCCCGCTCCGGCGGCCTTCGGGCCATCGGCGGGCGCTCCACCCGCCTCCGGGGCGGTGCCGGGGTCGCCGCCGGCACCGGGTTGGCCCGCCGTCGGCTCAGGCTGGAGACAGCCGCCACCGCCGCCGCAGGATCCTCCCCGACCGCCGAAGCGAGTCGAGCCGGTGCCCGGCACGCCGTTCGCGGTGGTGCACCTCGACGTGCCCCCGGTCGCCTCGGGCCTGGCGGTCGGCTCGCTGGTGGCCGGTATCACCTCGATTCTGGTCTCGATTCTGGTCATCTGCGTGGGCGCCATCGGGGGAGGGGCGAACGGAGCCTGGGCGGCGGGTGCTTTCGCCGCACTCGGTGGCCTCACCGGCGTGGGCGCCGTCGTGGCCGGCCTGCTCGGCCTGCGGCAGATCCGCCGTCCGGCGCCTCCGCCGGCGGTCCGCTTCACCGGCCGGGGCCTGGCCATCGCGGGAATCAGCTGCGGTGGGACGGGCCTGCTGCTCTGCCTGGTGGGCGTGGGGCTGGCGGTGCTGCTGGCACTGGCTTAGGTGCGCCTGGCCATCGCCTCCCGAGGGACTCCGCCCCGGTCGGGGCACCGCCGTGTCCCTGGCTCGTTCGGGCGAGCCTTCACCAACCGACCTTGGCCGATCGCCGGCCGGGGCTGCGGTCAGCCTGGGGGCTCGCGGGCCGGTTTCCGGCAGAGCCGGTACACTTGTGTCCGTAGGTGCCCATCACGGGCGGGCGGTGCGACAGAGACCAGCCGGCAAGCGGTGCGACGTCCGGCAGGTCTTCCGTTTTGACCTGCGCGGCTGTGGTAGGTAGTCTTTCCCCTTGTGCCCGGGCCCGCCCGGGCAACTCGTGCGTGCGCTGGGACCGGTTATCCGAAATCCGGATGGCACCACGATTGGAGCCAGAAGATCCGGCCTGCGGCTATCCGTGTGCCGGTGACAAACCCCGGGTCTGCGCGCAAGCGCCGGACGGGAACCGTGAGTTTGGCGACACGCCCGACCGCGGGTGCCGGGACCTCCGCGAGGTGGCCCTGGCCGGAATGTAGGAGAGTCGATCACGAGATCGGCTACGGCAGACGGCGCGGTCGCGAGCAGCGGCCGAAGGGAGCGGAGAAACCCGGTGCCCACCATTCAGCAGTTGGTCCGAAAGGGCCGTCAGGCGAAGACGACCAAGACCAAGACCCCGGCGCTCAAGGGATCCCCGCAGCGGCGGGGAGTGTGCACCCGGGTGTACACCACCACCCCGAAGAAGCCGAACTCGGCGCTGCGCAAGGTCGCTCGTGTCAAGCTCAGCAGCCAGGTCGAGGTGACCGCCTACATCCCCGGTGTCGGGCACAACCTGCAGGAGCACTCGATCGTGCTCGTGCGTGGTGGCCGGGTGAAGGACCTCCCCGGTGTGCGTTACAAGATCGTTCGCGGTTCGCTGGACACCCAGGGTGTCCGTAACCGCAAGCAGGCGCGCAGCCGTTACGGCGCGAAGAAGGAGAAGAGCTGACATGCCGCGTAAGGGACCTGCTCCGCGGCGACCGCTGGTCGCTGACCCGGTGTACAACTCGCCGCTGGTCACGCAGCTGGTGAACAAGATCCTGCTGCGCGGCAAGCGTCAGCTCGCCGAGCGCGTCGTCTACGCCGCCCTGGAGGGCTGCCGGGAGAAGTCCGGGACCGACCCGGTCGTCACCCTCAAGCGCGCCATGGACAACGTCAAGCCGACCCTTGAGGTGCGCAGCCGCCGTGTCGGTGGCGCGACCTACCAGGTTCCGGTCGAGGTCCGGCCCGCCCGGGCCACCACGCTGGGCCTGCGCTGGCTGGTGACCTACGCCCGCGCTCGGCGTGAGAAGACGATGATCGAGCGGCTGATGAACGAGCTGCTGGACGCGAGCAACGGCCTCGGTGCCGCCGTCAAGCGGCGCGAGGACACGCACAAGATGGCCGAGTCCAACAAGGCCTTCGCGCACTACCGCTGGTAACACCCTGGTCCCGGCGCCATCCGGTGCCGGGACCGCCACCAGTTGTGTCGGGACGACGATAAGTAGGGATTGAAGTGGCCGCCGCAGACGCGCTCGCCAACGTACGCAACATCGGCATCATGGCGCACATCGATGCCGGTAAGACCACTACCACCGAGCGAATCCTGTTCTACACCGGTATCACGTACAAGATCGGTGAGGTCCACGAGGGCGCTGCCGTCATGGACTGGATGGAGCAGGAGCAGGAGCGCGGTATCACCATCACTTCCGCCGCCACGAAGTGCGAGTGGAAGGGCCACACGATCCAGATCATCGACACGCCCGGCCACGTCGACTTCACGGTCGAGGTGGAGCGGTCGTTGCGGGTCCTGGACGGTGCGGTCGCGGTCTACGACGGCGTGGCCGGCGTGGAGCCGCAGACGGAGAACGTCTGGCGTCAGGCGGACAAGTACAACGTCCCGCGGATGTGCTTCGTCAACAAGCTCGACCGGACCGGCGCCGACTTCTTCCGCTGCGTGCAGATGATGATCGACCGGCTGAACGCCACCCCGCTGGTGCTCCAGATCCCGATCGGGCTTGAGGGCAACCACATCGGCGTCGTCGACCTGGTCGAGATGCGCGCCCTCACCTGGCGTGGGGAGACCCAGAAGGGTGAGGACTACGCGATCGAGGAGATCCCGGCCGACCTGGCCGACTCCGCGGCCGAGTGGCGCGAGAAGCTGATGGAGACCCTGGCCGACGTCGACGACTCGGTGATGGAGAAGTACCTGGAGGGCGAGGAGATCTCCGTCGAGGAGATCAAGGCCGCCATCCGGCGGGCCACCATCGCCAGCAAGGCCAACCCGGTGCTCTGCGGCTCCGCGTTCAAGAACAAGGGCGTGCAGCCCATGCTCGACGCCGTCATCGACTACCTGCCGTCGCCGCTGGACATCCCGGCGATCGAAGGCACGGCGACCGATGGCGAGACGCCGATGCAGCGTAAGCCCTCCACCTCGGAGCCCTTCTCCGGCCTGGCCTTCAAGATCCAGACCGACAAGCACCTCGGCAAGCTGACCTACGTCCGGGTCTACTCCGGTGTGGTCGAGTCCGGGTCCCAGGTGGTCAACTCCACCAAGGACCGCAAGGAGCGGGTCGGCAAGATCTACCAGATGCACGCCAACAAGCGGGAGGAGCGCAGCTCCGCCAAGGCTGGCGACATCATCGCGGTCCAGGGTCTGAAGCAGACCACCACCGGTGACACCCTGTGCGACCCGGCGAACCCGGTCATCCTGGAGTCGATGACCTTCCCGGAGCCGGTCATCGAGGTGGCCATCGAGCCGAAGACCAAGGCTGACCAGGAGAAGCTCAGCACCGCCATCCAGCGGCTGGCCGAGGAGGACCCGACCTTCCGCGTCAAGCTGGACGACCAGACCGGCCAGACGGTCATCTCCGGCATGGGCGAGCTGCACCTGGACATCCTGGTCGACCGGATGCGCCGCGAGTTCAACGTCGAGGCGAACATCGGTAAGCCTCAGGTGGCGTACCGCGAGACCATCCGCCGCACGGTGGAGAAGATCGAGTACACCCACAAGAAGCAGACCGGTGGTTCCGGCCAGTACGCCCGGGTCATCGTCAGCGTGGAGCCGCTGCCGCTGGGCAACGACGCGCCGACCTACGAGTTCGCCAACGCCGTCACCGGTGGCCGTATCCCCCGGGAGTTCATTCCCTCGGTGGACGCGGGCGCGCAGGATGCCATGCAGTACGGCGTCCTCGCCGGCTTCCCGCTGGTCGGGGTCAAGCTGACGCTGCTGGACGGCCAGTACCACGAGGTCGACTCGTCGGAAATGGCATTCAAGATCGCCGGTTCGATGGTGATGAAGGACGCGGCCCGCAAGGCCGATCCCGCGCTGCTCGAGCCGATGATGGCTGTTGAGGTCACCACTCCCGAAGAGAACATGGGTGACGTCATCGGCGACCTCAACTCCCGACGCGGCATCATCCAGGCGATGGAGGAGCGCAGCGGCGCCCGTGTCGTCCGCGCCCTGGTGCCGTTGTCGGAGATGTTCGGCTACGTCGGCGACCTGCGGTCGAAGACCCAGGGCCGGGCTAGCTACAGCATGCAGTTCGACTCCTACGCGGAGGTTCCGGCCTCCGTGGCAAAGGAGATCATCGCCAAGGCGACGGGTGAGTGACGCTCACCTGACGTGATCGGATGATCCGACGGTGGTCGCGGAAGGAATTCCTCGACCGCGACCACCTCGGTCGGATTGTGTGAATTCCGGGCCTGTAGGCTTCATCGCCGCAGAACCCACAAAGCTCTCCGGCCGTCAGGCCGGAAAGGCTGTCGACAGAGTCCTAAGCGCCGCTCCTGGCGCGCCGGGGCGAACGAACCAAGAAGTCCACAGGAGGACACCAGTGGCGAAGGCGAAGTTCGAGCGGACTAAGCCGCACGTCAACATCGGCACCATTGGTCACATCGACCACGGTAAGACGACGCTGACGGCGGCCATCACCAAGGTCCTGCACGACCAGTTCCCGGACCTGAACCCGTACACGCCGTTCGACGAGATCGACAAGGCGCCGGAGGAGAAGGCCCGCGGCATCACGATCTCGATCGCGCACGTCGAGTACCAGACCGAGGCGCGGCACTACGCGCACGTCGACTGCCCCGGTCACGCCGACTACATCAAGAACATGATCACCGGTGCCGCCCAGATGGACGGCGCGATCCTGGTGGTCGCGGCGACCGACGGCCCGATGCCGCAGACCCGCGAGCACGTGCTGCTGGCCCGCCAGGTTGGCGTGCCGTACATCGTCGTGGCGCTGAACAAGAGCGACATGGTCGACGACGAGGAGCTGCTGGAGCTCGTCGAGCTTGAGGTCCGCGAGCTGCTCTCGTCGCAGGAGTACCCGGGCGACGACCTGCCGGTCGTGCGCGTCTCGGCGCTGAAGGCCCTGGAGGGCGACCCGGAGTGGACCGGGAAGTTGATGGACCTGATGAACGCCGTCGACACCGCGATCCCGCAGCCGGAGCGCGAGACCGAGAAGCCGTTCCTGATGCCGATCGAGGACGTCTTCACGATCACCGGTCGTGGCACCGTCGTCACCGGTCGCGCCGAGCGCGGCATCCTCAAGCCGAACGAGGAGGTGGAGATCGTCGGTATCCGCGAGAAGTCGCAGAAGACGGTCTGCACCGGCATCGAGATGTTCCGCAAGCTGCTCGACGAGGCCCGTGCGGGTGAGAACGTCGGTCTGCTGCTGCGCGGCATCAAGCGCGAGGACGTCGAGCGCGGCATGGTGGTCGTCAAGCCGGGCACCACGACCCCGCACACGGAGTTCGAGGCGACGGTCTACATCCTCTCCAAGGAGGAGGGCGGCCGGCACACCCCGTTCTTCCAGAACTACCGTCCGCAGTTCTACTTCCGGACCACGGACGTCACCGGTGTCGTCACCCTCCCCGAGGGCACCGAGATGGTCATGCCGGGCGACAACACCACGATGACCGTGAAGCTGATCCAGCCCATCGCGATGGAGGAAAACCTCAAGTTCGCGATCCGGGAGGGTGGCCGTACGGTCGGCGCTGGTCGCGTCACCAAGATCATCAAGTGAGCTGGGTAACCCCGATTAGACCCGCCGCCGGTCGTGCGGCATACTAGTCAGGTTGCGTAACGACAGTTCGCCGCCCGTGTTCGGCTTCCGCTGAACCTCCGGGTGGGCAGAGCAGTCGGGCGTGGGGTGGTTGGCGGCCCGTCCGTCAACCACCCTCGCGCGGCGTTCAGGTCGCCTCAGTGCGATCGGCGCTTGGACCCACCGCGGTCAGGATCGCTCCGGTATCCCGGGGCGGAGCCTGGCCCCAGGGCGCGACACGCCCGACCGCGGGGGTGGGCGAAGAGGGTCTGTGCCAGCCGGTACAGGCACCCGCAACACAGCGGCATCGAGAGAAGGAACAGAAGCCACCATGGCGGGACAGAAGATCCGCATCCGGCTCAAGGCCTATGACCACGAGGTCGTCGACTCCTCGGCTCGGAAGATCGTCGAGACGGTGACGCGTACCGGGGCGCAGGTCGCGGGCCCGGTGCCGCTGCCCACGGAGATCAACCGTTTCTGCGTCATCCGCTCGCCGCACAAGTACAAGGACTCGCGCGAGCACTTCGAGATGCGTACGCACAAGCGACTGATCGACATCATCGACCCGACCCCGAAGACGGTCGACTCGCTCATGCGCCTCGACCTGCCGGCTGGCGTCGACATCGAGATCAAGCTGTAGGGACCGGACACATGGACAGGCAAGTTAAGGGGATCCTGGGCGCGAAGCTCGGCATGACCCAGGTCTGGGACAACAACCGTGTTGTCCCGGTGACCGTGGTTCAGGCCGGCCCCTGCGTCATCACCCAGGTTCGTGGCGCCGACAAGGACGGTTACTCCGCGGTCCAGCTGGCGTACGGGACGATCGACCCGCGGAAGGCGAAGAAGCCGCTGCGTGGGCACTACGCCAAGGCTGACGTGGCGCCGCGCCGGCACATCGTCGAGCTGCGCACCAGCGACGCGGCTGACTACTCGCTCGGCCAGGAAGTCACGGTCGAGGAGTTCCCGGCCGGTGTCTCGATCGACGTGACCGGCAAGACCAAGGGCAAGGGCTACGCCGGCCCGATGAAGCGGCACGGCTTCCACGGTCTGCGCGCCAGCCACGGTGTCGAGCGCAAGCACCGCTCGCCGGGCTCCATCGGCGCCTGCGCCACCCCGGGTCGCGTCTTCAAGGGCACCCGGATGGCCGGCCGCATGGGCGGCGTGCGCTACACCGTGCAGAACCTGACCGTCCAGGCGGTCGACACCGAGAACAATCTCCTGCTCGTCCGTGGCGCCATCCCCGGCCCCAAGGGCGCGCTGGTCCTGGTCCGTACCGCGGCCAAGGCCAAGGCGAAGAAGGGCGGTGTGGGCAAGTGACCACCGTTGACGTCCTCAACTCCGAGGGCACCAAGACCGGCTCGGTCGAGCTGCCCGCCGACATCTTCGACGCGCAGGCCAACATCGCGCTGATGCACCAGGTCGTCGTGGCGCAGCTGGCTGCCGCTCGGCAGGGCACCCACAAGACCAAGACCCGGGGCGAGGTTGCCGGCGGCGGCAAGAAGCCGTACAAGCAGAAGGGCACCGGTCGTGCCCGGCAGGGCTCGATCCGCGCGCCGCAGTTCGCCGGCGGTGGCGTGGTCCACGGCCCGGTGCCGCGCGACTACAGCCAGCGCACCCCGAAGAAGATGAAGGCCGCCGCGCTGCGCGGTGCCCTGTCGGACCGGGCGCGCGCCGGGCAGGTGCACGTCGTCGAGGCGTTCGTCTCGGGCGAGAAGCCGTCGACCAAGGCGGCCCTGACCGCGCTCGCCAAGCTGACCACCGCCCGGCGGGTGCTGGTCGTGCTGAGCAGCACCGACGAGCTGAACTGGGTGTCGCTGCGCAACGAGCCGCGGGTGCACCTGATCGAGGCCGGCCAGCTCAACACGTACGACGTGCTGGTGGCCGACGATGTGGTCTTCACCAAGGAGGCCCTGGACGAGTTCCTGGGCGTGCCGGCCGAGACCACCGAGGAGGGTGGCAAGTGAGCACGATCGCCGATCCGCGCGACATCATCGTCGCGCCGGTCGTCTCGGAGAAGAGCTACAGCGAGCTGAACCGCAACTGGTACACCTTCCTGGTGCACCCGGACGCGAACAAGACGGCGATCAAGATCGCTATCGAGCAGATCTTCAACGTCCGTGTCCTGACGGTCAACACGCTCAACCGCGAGGGCAAGCGCAAGCGGACCCGTACCGGGTTCGGCAAGCGCAAGGACACCAAGCGGGCGATGGTGAAGCTGGCTGAGGGCGACCGCATCGAGGCCTTCGGCGGCCCGGTCAGCTGAGGGGTGTAGACAATGGCTATCCGTAAGTACAAGCCGACGACGCCGGGCCGGCGTGGCTCCAGCGTCGCCGACTTCGCCGAGATCACCCGGTCGACTCCCGAGAAGTCGCTGCTGGTCCCGCTGCCCAAGAAGGGCGGCCGGAACGTGCACGGCCGGATCACCGCTCGTCACCAGGGTGGCGGCCACAAGCGGCAGTACCGGCTGATCGACTTCAAGCGGGTCGACAAGGACGGCGTGCCGGCCAAGGTCGCGCACATCGAGTACGACCCGAACCGCACCGCGCGGATCGCGCTGCTGCACTACGCCGACGGCGAGAAGCGGTACATCATCGCGCCGAAGGACCTGAAGCAGGGCGACACGGTGGAGTCGGGCCCGAGCGCCGACATCAAGCCGGGCAACAACCTGCCGCTGCGCAACATCCCGGTCGGTACCACGATCCACAACGTGGAGCTGCGTCCGGGTGGTGGCGCCAAGCTGGCTCGCTCAGCCGGCGTCGGCATCCAGCTGCTCGGCCGGGAGGGCGCGTACGCGACCCTGCGTATGCCGTCCGGTGAGATCCGGCGGGTGGACGTGCGCTGCCGCGCCAGCGTCGGTGAGATCGGCAACGCCGACCAGTCGAACATCAACTGGGGTAAGGCCGGCCGGATGCGGTGGAAGGGCAAGCGCCCGACCGTCCGTGGTGTCGCCATGAACCCGGTAGACCACCCGCACGGTGGTGGTGAGGGCAAGACCTCCGGTGGTCGCCACCCGGTCAACCCGCAGGGTAAGCCCGAGGGCCGCACCCGTCGTAAGGGCCAGCCGAGTGACCGGCTGATCGTCCGCCGTCGCTACGCCACGCGTAAGCGCGGCTGAGGGAGATAAGACATGCCTCGCAGCCTGAAGAAGGGCCCGTTCATCGACGACCACCTGCTCAAGAAGGTGGAGACGCAGAACGAGAAGGGCTCGAAGAACGTCATCAAGACCTGGTCGCGCCGCTCGACGATCATCCCGGAGATGCTCGGGCACACGATCGCCGTGCACGACGGACGCAAGCACGTCCCGGTGTTCGTGACCGAGGCGATGGTCGGGCACAAGCTCGGCGAGTTCGCGCTGACCCGCACGTTCAAGGGTCACGAAAAGGACGACCGGAAGAGCCGCCGGCGCTGACGCCGCGGGCATACGGATAGAGGATCAAGGGGTTACAGCGATGCCAGGAAAGGGCGACGCTCCGGTGCTTCCGGGCGCGCGGGCGGTTGCGCGGTATGTGCGCATCTCGCCGATGAAGGCGCGCCGGGTGGTCAACCTCGTCCGCGGCCTGCCCGCGAAGGAGGCGCTCACGGTGCTGCAGTTCGCGCCGCAGGCTGCGAGCGAGCAGGTGTACAAGGTGCTCGCGAGCGCGATCGCCAACGCGGAGAACAACGAGCGGCTGGACCCCGACGCGCTGCTCGTCAGCGAGGCGTTCGTGGACGAGGGCCCGACGATGAAGCGGTTCCAGCCACGGGCGCAGGGCCGGGCGTACCGGATCCGTAAGCGCACCTGCCACATCACCGTGGCGGTCGAGGCGGTCGCGCCGGCCGCGCCGAGGAAGTCGGCGAACAAGGCGGCTCCGGCGAAGCAGACCGCGCCGGCCGAGACGCAGAGCAACACGGAGGGCGCCGAGTAATGGGTCAGAAGGTTCACCCGCACGGGTTCCGGCTCGGCATCTCGACCGACTGGAAGTCCCGCTGGTTCGCGGACAAGCTCTACAAGGACTACATCGGCGAGGATGTCAAGATCCGCCGGATGATGTCCAAGGGGCTGGAGCGCGCCGGCATCTCCAAGGTCGACATCGAGCGCACCCGCGACCGGGTCCGCGTCGACATCCACACCGCCCGGCCGGGCATCGTCATCGGCCGTAAGGGCGCCGAGGCCGACCGGATCCGCGGCGAGTTGGAGAAGCTCACCGGCAAGCAGGTGCAGCTGAACATCATCGAGGTGAAGAACCCCGAGTCGGACGCGCAGCTGGTCGCCCAGGGCGTGGCCGAGCAGCTCTCCAGCCGGGTCAGCTTCCGCCGCGCGATGCGCAAGGCGATGCAGTCGGCGATGAAGAACCCGATGTGCAAGGGCATCCGGGTGCAGGTCTCGGGTCGCCTCGGCGGCGCCGAGATGAGCCGCACGGAGTTCTACCGCGAGGGTCGGGTTCCGCTGCACACGCTGCGGGCCAACATCGAGTACGGCTTCTTCGAGGCCCGTACCACCTTCGGCCGCATCGGCGTGAAGGTCTGGATCTACAAGGGCGACGCGGTGCCGGGTCGGGAGACTCCGGCCGAGGCACCGTCGCGCCCGCGCCGGGAGCGCGGTGACCGGCCCGAGCGGCCGCGCCGTGGTCGGTCGGGTTCGTCCGGCACGACCTCCGGTGGCACCGAGGCCGGCCGGGCTGCCGCGACGACCGTCGCGCAGCAGGCCGAGACGCCGAGTGGCGAGCCGGTCGACAGCGCTGCTGTCGCGGCTGCGGCTTCGGCTCCGGCAGAAACGCAGCAGGAGGGCTGACAGATGCTGATGCCGCGCAAGCCCCCGAAGGGCTTCCGCAAGCCGCACCACCCGGACCGCAGCGGCGCGTCCAAGGGCGGCAACCGGGTGGTGTTCGGCGAGTTCGGGATCCAGGCTCTGGAACCGGCGTACGTGACCAACCGGCAGATCGAGTCGGCGCGTATCGCGATGACCCGCCACATCAAGCGTGGCGGCAAGGTCTGGATCACCATCTTCCCGGACCAGGCCCTCACCAAGAAGCCGGCGGAAACCCGGATGGGTTCCGGTAAGGGCTCGCCCGAGTGGTGGGTCGCGAACGTCAAGCCCGGGCGGGTTCTCTTCGAGATGTCCTTCCCGAACGAGCAGATCGCGCGAGAGGCGATGCGTCGCGCGATCCACAAGCTCCCGATGAAGTGCCGCATTGTTACGCGCGAAGTGGGTGAATCCTGATGGCAGCGGGCGTTAAGGCCTCCGAGCTGCGTGAGCTCTCCGAGGAGGAGCTGGTCACGAAGCTGCGCGAGGCCAAGGCGGAGCTGTTCAACCTCCGCGTGCAGGCCGCAACCGGGCAGCTGGACAACAACCGGCGGCTGCAGGTCATCCGTCGGGAGATCGCCCGGATCTACACGATCATGCGTGAGCGTGAGCTGGGGCTCTCGGCCGCGCCGACTGAGGTGACTGCAGGATGAGCGAGAACACGACTCCCACCAAGCCGCGGGGCCGGCGCAAGGTCCGTGAGGGCCTCGTGGTCAGCGACAAGATGGAAAAGACCGTCGTGGTCGAGGTCGAGGACCGGGTCAAGCACGCGCTGTACGGCAAGATCATGCGCCGGACCAGCAAGCTCAAGGTCCACGACGAGCAGAACTCGGCCGGCATCGGCGACCGCGTCCTGATCATGGAGACCCGGCCGCTCTCCGCGACCAAGCGGTGGCGGCTCGTGGAGATCCTCGAGAAGGCCAAGTAGCGAAGGCTCGAGCTCGGCCCAGACGGTCGGGCGCAGGTTCCGCCAGGCTCCGGCCGCCCCGGCGGCCGGAGAACCGGCAGACATAGGAGATAGACGTGATTCAGCAGGAGTCGCGACTGCGCGTCGCCGACAACACGGGTGCCCGGGAGATCCTGTGCATCCGCGTTCTCGGTGGCTCCGGTCGGCGCTACGCGAGCATCGGCGACGTCATCGTGGCCACCGTCAAGGACGCGATCCCGGGTGCCGGTGTGAAGAAGGGCGACGTGGTCAAGGCTGTCGTCGTCCGCACCGCCAAGGAGAAGCGGCGGCCGGACGGTTCGTACATCCGCTTCGACGAGAACGCCGCCGTCATCATCAAGGACGGCGGGGACCCGCGCGGTACCCGTATCTTCGGCCCGGTCGGCCGTGAGCTGCGGGACAAGCGGTTCATGAAGATCATCTCTCTCGCGCCGGAGGTGTTGTGACCGTGAAGGTCAAGAAGGGCGACACGGTCGTCGTCATCGCCGGCAAGGACAAGGGTGCCAAGGGTAAGGTCATCGCGGCCTACCCGCGGCAGGACAAGGTCCTGGTCGAGGGCGTGAACCGGATCAAGAAGCACACTCGCATCAGCACCACCCAGCGTGGCGCCAAGACCGGTGGCATCGTCACCCAGGAGGCCCCGATCCACGTTTCGAACGTGATGGTCGTGGACTCCGACGGCAAGCCGACCCGCGTCGGTTACCGGATCGACGAGAACGGCCAGAAGGTCCGCATCGCGCGTAGCACCGGTAAGGACCTCTGATGACCACGGCTACCGAAACCAAGACGATGCCGCGCCTCAAGGAGCGGTACCGCAACGAGATCATCGCCCAGCTGCGCGAGCAGTACGAGTACGGCAACCCGATGCAGGTGCCGCGGCTGGTCAAGATCGTCGTGAACATGGGTGTGGGCGAGGCCGCCCGGGACGCCAAGCTCATCGACGGTGCGGTCCGCGACCTGGCCACCATCACCGGCCAGAAGCCGCAGGTCCGGCGGGCGACGAAGTCCATCGCGCAGTTCAAGCTGCGGGAAGGAATGCCGATCGGCGCGAAGGTGACCCTGCGCGGCGACCGGATGTGGGAGTTCCTGGACCGGCTGCTGTCCATCGCGCTGCCGCGTATCCGTGACTTCCGCGGCCTCGACGGGCGCAAGCTCGACGGGCACGGCAACTACACGTTCGGTCTGACCGAGCAGTCGGTGTTCCACGAGATCGACCAGGACAAGATCGATCGCCAGCGGGGCATGGACATCACGGTGGTCACGACCGCCACGACCGACGACGAGGGCCGGGCGCTGCTGAAGCTCCTGGGCTTCCCGTTCAAGGAGAACTGAGATGGCCAAGAAGGCGCTGATCCTCAAGGCGGCCGCGAAGCCGAAGTTCTCGGTTCGCGCGTACACCCGCTGCCAGCGGTGCGGGCGTCCCAAGGCGGTCTACCGCAAGTTCGGGCTCTGCCGGGTGTGCATCCGGGAGATGGCCCACCGCGGTGAGCTGCCCGGCGTGTCCAAGGCTTCCTGGTAATAGCCCGGCGCGCTCCGGCGCGTCAGCTGGACTGTCTCTTCGCCGTAGGCCTGCGACGTGTCGCGGGAACCCCGGCGAGAAAGGTTGACGAGTTTTCATGACGATGACCGACCCGATCGCAGACATGCTCACGCGTCTGCGTAACGCCAACCAGGCGTACCACGACCGGGTGACGATGCCGTACTCGAAGATCAAGGCGAACATCGCCGAGGTCCTCAAGTCCGAGGGCTACATCGCCACCTGGGCAGTCGAGGAGCCCGAGGAGGGTGCCGTCGGCAAGCGACTGGTCGTCGAGCTGAAGTACGGCCAGAACCGGGAGCGGAGCCTGGCCGGTATCAAGCGCGTCTCCAAGCCCGGTCTGCGGGTGTACGCCAAGTCGGACGGGCTCCCCCGGGTGCTCGGTGGGCTGGGCGTGGCGATCATTTCGACGTCCCAGGGGCTGCTCACCGACCGGCAGGCCCGCAAGCGGAGCGTTGGCGGGGAAGTCCTCGCCTTCGTCTGGTAACGGGAGACAGGTAGAAATGTCGCGTATTGGACGTAAGTCGATCCCGGTGCCATCCGGAGTCGACGTGACGATCGACGGCCGGACCGTCAAGGTCAAGGGCCCCAAGGGCGAGCTGTCGCACACCCTGGCCGAGCCGATCACCATCGAGCGGGCCGAGGACGGGCAGCTGAGCGTCAACCGCCCGAACGACGAGCGCAAGGCCAAGGAGCTGCACGGCCTGAGCCGTACCCTGGTCGCCAACATGATCGTCGGGGTCACCGAGGGCTACCGTAAGAGCCTGGAGATCGCCGGCACGGGTTACCGGGTCACCGCCAAGGGCAAGGACCTGGAGTTCGCGCTCGGGTTCTCGCACCCGGTGCAGGTGCAGGCGCCCGAGGGCATCACCTTCACGGTGGAGCGCCCGACGCTGTTCCACGTGGCCGGCATCGACAAGCAACTCGTCGGTGAGGTCGCCGCCAACATCCGGAAGATTCGCCCGCCGGAGCCCTACAAGGGCAAGGGCGTGAAGTACCAGGGCGAAGTCATCCGACGCAAGGCCGGAAAGGCAGGTAAGAAGTGAGCGCCACGCTGCTCAAGCGCCGCCGCGGCGTCGCCGCCAAGCGTGCCGTCGGGCGGGCGCGGCGGCACTTCCGAGTGCGCAAGAACGTCAGCGGCACCGCCGCGCGTCCCCGCCTGGTGGTCACCCGTTCGCTGCGGCACATCGTCGCCCAGATCGTGGACGACACCAAGGGTCACACCTTGGCGTCGGCCTCGACCCTGGACGCCTCGGTGCGCGGTACGGAGGGCGACAAGAGCGCCCTGGCTGGCAAGGTCGGCACCCTGCTGGCCGAGCGGGCCAAGGCCGCTGGCATCTCCAAGGTCGTCTTCGACCGCGGTGGCAACCGGTACGCGGGGCGGGTCGCCGCGCTCGCCGACGCCGCCCGCGAAGCCGGGCTCGAGTTCTGACAATCCCCGTCACGAGAGAGAAGGAAGGCTGCTGATGCCAGGTCAACAGCGCCGTGGCGGCGGGTCCGGTGGCAACGAGGGTGGTCGCCGCGACAACCGCCGTGAGGGCGGCCGCGGAAACGCGCCCGCCGAGAAGACCCCGCACCTCGAGCGGGTCGTCGCGATCAACCGCGTCGCCAAGGTCGTGAAGGGTGGTCGTCGCTTCAGCTTCACCGCCCTGGTGATCGTGGGCGACGGCGACGGCACCGTGGGCGTGGGCTACGGAAAGGCCAAGGAGGTGCCCGCGGCGATCGCCAAGGGCGTCGAAGAGGCCAAGAAGCACTTCTTCAAGGTGCCGCGGATCGGTTCCTCGATCCCGCACCCGGTCACGGGCGAGGACGCCGCCGGGGTGGTGCTGCTCAAGCCGGCCTCCGCCGGTACGGGTGTCATCGCCGGTGGCCCGGTCCGTGCCGTGCTGGAGTGCGCGGGCATCCACGACGTGCTCTCCAAGAGCCTCGGCTCGTCGAACCCGATCAACATCGTGCACGCCACCGTGGCCGCGCTGAAGGGGCTGGAGTCCCCGGAGGCCGTTGCCGCGCGGCGGGGCCTGCCGGTGGAAGACGTCGCGCCGGCGGCCATGCTGGCGTCGCGGGCGGAGGTGGCGTCCTGATGGCACGGCTCAAGGTCACCCAGGTCCGTTCCGAGATCGGGACCAAGCACAACCAGCGGGAGTCGCTGCGTTCGCTCGGTCTCAAGCGGATCAATGACGTGGTGGTCAAGGAGGACCGGCCCGAGATTCGCGGCATGATCTTCACGGTCAACCACCTCGTGAAGGTCGAGGAGGTCGAGTAATGACGATCAAGGTCCATCACCTGCGTCCCGCACCGGGTGCCAAGACCGCGAAGACCCGCGTGGGTCGCGGTGAGGGCTCCAAGGGCAAGACCGCCGGTCGCGGTACCAAGGGTTCGAAGGCCCGAAAGAACATCTCGGCGGCGTTCGAGGGTGGGCAGATGCCCATCCACATGCGCCTGCCGAAGCTGAAGGGCTTCAAGAACAAGTTCAAGGTGGTCTTCCAGGTCGTGAACCTGGACCGCCTGGCCGAGCTGTTCCCCAACGGCGGCCAGGTCGGCCCGACCGAACTGGTCGAGGCCGGCGCGGTCCGCAAGGGGCAGCCGGTGAAGATCCTCGGCACCGGGGACCTCGGCGGAGTGGCGCTCCAGGTGTCGGCGCACGCGTTCAGTGCGTCGGCCAAGGAGAAGATCACGGCCGCTGGCGGTTCGGCGACCGAGCTGTAGAGCGGTTTTACCCATGGCGCCCGCCAGTTGATCCCAGCTGGCGGGCGCCATGGTCTACAACGGGCCTTCGCGCCCGGTAACATCGGATTCGGTTTATGTAGCCGGGCACATCTGCCCGGACCGGGATCGGGCTGTTAGAGTCCCTTCCCAGCCATGGATATCGGGCACTTGCCCGGAACCCACCCCGATCCGCCAGGGACGACCGGCGGCCCGCCTCGCGCAGGAGGAAGAAGTTGCTGTCCGCCTTTCTCAGTGCGTTCCGTACGCCTGACCTGCGCAAGAAGCTGCTGTTCACAGTCGGCATCATCGCGATCTACCGGCTCGGCGCCACGGTGCCCAGCCCGGGCGTCTCGTACGGCAACGTGCAGAAGTGCCTGGAGACCCTTGAAGGCTCCACCGGCGTACTGAACCTGCTCGATCTCTTCTCCGGCGGCGCGCTGCTGCAGCTGTCGATCTTCGCGCTGGGCATCATGCCCTACATCACCGCGTCGATCATCCTGCAGCTGCTGACGGTGGTCATTCCCCGGCTCGAGCAGCTCCGCAAGGAGGGCCAGGCCGGCCAGGCGAAGATCACCCAGTACACCCGCTATCTGACGCTGGGGCTGGGTGTCCTGCAGGCCTCGGCGTTCGTGGCGCTGGCCCGCTCCGGGCAGCTGTTCAACAACCAGTGCAACGAGGAGATCATCCCGACCGGCACCGGCATCCCGGACTGGCTGACCCTGTCCATCCTGGTGATGACGATGACCGCCGGCACCGGCATGGTCATGTGGCTCGGTGAGCTGATCACCGACCGCGGCGTCGGCAACGGCATGTCCGTCCTGATCTTCACTTCGATCGCGGCCCGGCTCCCCAGCGAGGGCTGGCGGATCAAGGAGAGCCAGGGCTGGTGGAAGTTCCTGCTCGTCATCGCCCTGGTGCTGGTGGTCATCACCGCGGTGACCTTCATCGAGCAGGCGCAGCGCCGCATCCCGGTGCAGTACGCCAAGCGCATGATCGGCCGGCGGATGTACGGCGGCACCTCGACCTACATCCCGCTCAAGGTCAACCAGGCGGGTGTGATCCCGGTCATCTTCGGCTCGTCGCTGCTCTACCTGCCGCAGCTGGCGTTGCAGTTCTTCGACCAGAATGACCCGGGCAAGACCCAGGCGTGGATCCAGAACAACCTGGTCGACCCGACCAGCCCGATCTACATCGCGGTCTACTTCCTGCTGATCATCTTCTTCACGTACTTCTACGTCTCGATCACGTTCAACCCGACCGAGGTCGCGGACAACATGAAGAAGTACGGCGGCTTCGTGCCGGGCATCCGCCCCGGTAAGCCGACCGCCGACTACCTGGACTTCATCCTCAGCCGCATCACCCTGCCGGGTGCGCTGTACCTCGCGATCATCTCGATCCTGCCGAACTTCTTCTTCATCTGGCTGGACCGGCAGCAGTACCTCAACTTCCCGTTCGGTGGTACCGCAGTGCTGATCATGGTCGGCGTTGCTCTGGAGACGAGCAAGCAGATCGAGAGCCAACTGATGCAGCGGAACTACGAAGGGTTCCTGCGGTAGATGAGACTGGTTCTGGTTGGCCCGCCGGGTGCGGGCAAGGGCACACAGGCGGAGTTCATCGCCGCGCATCTGTCCGTGCCGAAGATCTCGACCGGCGACATCTTCCGGGCCAACGTGTCCCAGGGCACCCCGCTCGGCGTCGAGGCCAAGCGATACATGGACGCCGGCAAGCTGGTACCGGACGAGGTCACCATCAACATGGTGCGGGACCGGCTCGCTGAGCCGGACGCCGCCGAGGGCTTCCTGCTCGACGGTTTCCCGCGTACCACCCCGCAGGCCGCCGCGTTGGACAAGCTCCTCGCCGATCTCGGAACCGCGCTGGACATCGTGCTCGAACTGGTCGTCGACGACGACGAGGTGATTCGCCGGCTCTCCGGCCGGCGTACCTGCCGGGGCTGCGGAAAGATCTGGCATGTCGAGTTCGATGCGACCAGCCGGGAAGGCATCTGCGACCGGTGCGGCGCCGAGCTGTTCCAGCGGGACGACGACAAGCCGGAGACGATCGCCGCCCGACTGCGGGAGTACGCCGAGAAGACCGCGCCGCTGGTGGACTACTACGGCGCGCAGGGCAAGCTGGTCGGCATTGACGCCACCGGCCCGGTGGAGGACGTCACGGTCCGCGCCATCGACGCTCTTCGCTCGTACGGGGGCTGAGGTCGCCCGGCTGCCGGCCGGATAGAGTGCTGACAGCGGGGTACGCCGGTCGTACCCCGCTGTTTGGGCAACGAAAGGTAGCACCTCCATGCGTCGTCCCCAGCTGGACATCCAGCTGAAGACTCCTGAGCAGATCGAGAAGATGCGGGCCGCCGGCCTCGTGGTCGCGGAGGCGCTTCGCCGGATGCGGGAGGCGGCGGCCCCGGGCGTGAGCACCGCCGACCTGGATGCGATCGCCGAGACGACGATTCGTGCTGCGGGCGCGGTCCCGTCGTTCAAGGGCTACCACGGGTTCCCGGCGTCGATCTGCTCCTCGGTCAACGAGCAGATCGTGCACGCCATCCCGTCGCCGAAGCAGGTCCTCGCCGACGGCGACCTGATCTCGATCGACTGCGGCGCGGTGCTCGACGGATGGCACGGCGACGCGGCGATCACGGTCGGCGTGGGCGAGGTCGATCCGGCGCTGCTGCGGATGGCCGAGGTCGCCGAGGACGCGATGTGGGCCGGAATCGCCGCGGCCGCTCGCGGTGCCGCTGGCGGCAAGGGCCGGCTGACCGACATTTCGCATGCGGTGGAACGCGCGATCCGTAAGGCGGGGCGGTACGGCATCGTCGACGGCTACGGCGGTCACGGCATCGGTACCGAGATGCATCAGGACCCGCACGTGCTCAACCACGGGCGGCCGGGCAAGGGGCCCCGGTTGGTGCCGGGGCTGGCGCTGGCCATCGAGCCGATGATCACCATGGGTTCCCCGCGTACGGCGGAACTCGCCGACGGCTGGACCGTCGTCACCCGCGACGGCTCGCGTGCCGCGCATGTCGAGCACACCATGGCCCTGCTCCCCGACGGGGTGTGGGTGCTGACCGCGCCCGACGGCGGCCGGGCCCGCCTGGGCGACCTGGTCACCGCTCGCCAACCGAGCACCACCCCGGCCGGGTAACGGGCGGCGACAGCGGCCCCGAAACCGTTGCCGGGGGCGGTGTCGGAGCGGCCGCCAGGGCAGCGCTGGCACTGCGGTGGCATCCTTGCCGGCATGGACGAGCGGGACGCTATGCGAGCAGCGGACGCCGACCGCCAGGCGGTCGCCGAACGACTCCGGGTGGCTCTCGACGAGGGGCGACTCGACCTGCACGAGTACGACGAGCGGTTGCAGCGGGCCTACGCCGCCCGTACCTACGCCGAACTCGATGCCCTCGTCGGTGACCTGCCGGTGCCCGACGGCGCGGTGCTGCCGACGCCTCGGCAGCCGAGCGTCCCGGTGCCGGCCGAGGCCGGACGCGGGCCCACCGCGCGCTGGCTGGCCGAGGTATGGGAGCCCTGGCTGAAGGTGGTCGGGATCGTGGTGGTGATCTGGGCCATCAGCTCGCTGGCGGCCGGTGAGGTGCTCTACTTCTGGCCGGGCTGGGTCGCGGGTCCGTGGGGTGCGGTGGTGATGGTGCGTACTGTCACCGGGCTGACCAGCGGTGAGCCGGCGCGTTGGGCGGCCGAGCGGGAGCGCCGCCGGCAGCGGAAGGCGGAGAAGCGGGCGCTCAAGCGTGAGCGTAAGGCGGTCGGCCAGCAGCAGCCCGGCATCGCCGGCGCCGCTGGATCCGGCGCGGCGGCCGGCGGCGGCACCGAAGCCGCACCGGCGGCCGAGAGCGGCCGCACCGAAGGCGGACGGCCGACGATCGGCGACGACGGCACCCGCGACGCCGCCGGGGCACCGGTGAGTGAGCCGACGCGGCGACCCGACCGGGGCGATGTGGGCTGAACGTCCCGTTTCCTGGACCTGGTCGAGCCCAGCTGGCAGGTCGGTTTGGCGACCGCGTGCAGGCGGGCGTACACTTTCTGATCGGCGCACAGCGTCCACTCCGTCATGCCCACCAGCGCTTCGGTGGGACGCGGAGCCGCGGCTGGCGCGGGAAGCCTGATCTTGGTCAAGCACCCGTGTAAGACGTTGTGGGCCGTCCGGAGCAACCGACGTCAGGACAGCGGAGGACATGCCGAAAAAAGACGGAGCCATCGAGATCGAAGGTCGGGTCATCGAGCCCCTGCCGAACGCTATGTTCCGGGTGGAGCTCGCCAACGGCCACAAGGTGCTGGCTCACATCAGCGGCAAGATGCGGCAGCACTACATCCGCATCCTGCCGGAGGATCGGGTCGTCGTCGAACTTTCGCCGTACGACCTGACCCGCGGGCGCATCGTCTACCGCTACAAGTAAGCCTGACGGCGGCCGGGAAACGTCCCGTGTCCGTCTTCGACGTCCGGTGTCGCGCCTCGTGACGCCGGGCCAGATGGGAAGTAAGGCAACCGTGAAGGTCAAGCCGAGCGTCAAGAGGATCTGCAACAAGTGCCGGGTGATCCGCCGGCACGGCCGGGTCATGGTCATCTGTACCGACCCGCGCCACAAGCAGCGCCAGGGCTGAACGAGCCCACACATCACACATGCTCGTCCCAGCCGCGAGCGGTGCGCAGCGCGTACTCCATCGTGGTTGACCCCCGGTCGAAGGCCGGGGCCCGCTCGGGCAGCGACCGATCCCGGTCGCCGGCGCCATCGGCGTCGGAAGGACAGGGACGGCCGGTAGCGGGGTGGGACGGGTCCACACCTTCGCAGCACACCACGAGGAGTACGCCCGCACATGGCACGTCTAGTCGGCGTCGACCTTCCCCGCGAGAAGCGGATGGAGATCGCGCTCACCTACATCTTCGGCGTGGGCCGCACCCGCGCCCTGGAGACGCTCAGCGCCACCGGCATCTCGCCGGACAAGCGCGTTCGGGACCTCACGGACGAGGAGCTGGTCCAGCTCCGGAACCACATCGAGGCCAACTACAAGGTTGAAGGCGACCTGCGCCGCGAGGTCGCCGCTGACATCCGCCGCAAGGTTGAGATCGGCTGCTACGCCGGCATCCGGCACCGCCGGGGCCTGCCCGTGCGTGGCCAGCGGACCAAGACCAACGCGCGGACCCGCAAGGGCCCGAAGCGGACTGTCGCCGGCAAGAAGAAGCCTGGCAAGAAGTAATTCTCAAACCGGAATTCTGGTCGTTCTCCGCCGAAGTGGGCCGGGCTCCAACCGGAACCGGTGTCCACTGAATCAACGGGTGACGGGCCAGTACCCGATCGAGAACCGAAACAGGAGCGCACAAGACTTATGCCACCGAAGGCTCGTGCCGGAGCCGCTGTAAAGAAGGTCCGGCGCAAGGAACGTAAGAACGTCGCCCACGGGCAGGCGCACATCAAGAGCACCTTCAACAACACCATCGTCTCGATCACCGATCCGACTGGTGCCGTCATCTCCTGGGCCTCGTCCGGCCAGGTGGGCTTCAAGGGCTCCCGCAAGTCGACTCCGTTCGCCGCGCAGCTGGCCGCCGAGGCCGCCGCGCGTCGGGCCATGGAGCACGGCATGCGCAAGGTCGACGTGTTCGTCAAAGGCCCCGGCTCCGGCCGGGAGACCGCCATCCGTTCGCTGCAGGCCGTGGGCCTTGAGGTCGGGCAGATCTCCGACGTCACCCCGCAGCCGCACAACGGGTGCCGTCCGCCGAAGCGTCGTCGGGTCTGAGAGGTAGAGAGAGATGGCTCGTTACACCGGTGCCGACTGCCGCCGTTGCCGGCGGGAGAAGATGAAGCTGTTCCTCAAGGGCAGCAAGTGCGATGGTCCGAAGTGCCCGTTCGAGTCCCGGCCGTTCCCGCCCGGGCAGCACGGCCGCGGCCGCACGAAGGAGACGGAGTACCTGCTCCAGCTCCGTGAGAAGCAGAAGGCCCGCCGCGTCTACGGCGTGCTGGAGAAGCAGTTCCGCGGCTACTACGAGGAAGCCGTGAGCAAGAAGGCCAAGACGGGCGAGGTGCTGCTGCAGATCCTCGAGTCGCGGCTGGACAACGTGGTCTACCGGGCCGGCTACGCCAAGTCCCGGGACATGGCCCGTCAGCTGGTCAAGCACGGTCACTTCACGGTGAACGGCAAGAAGGTCGACATCCCGTCGTACCGCGTCAAGGAGCACGACATCATCGAGGTCCGGGGCAAGAGCAAGGAGCTCACCCCGTTCATCGTGGCCCAGGCCGAGGCCGGCTCCAAGACCGTTCCGGCATGGCTGGAGGCGATCCCCAGCCAGATGAAGGTCCTGGTGCACTCGCTCCCGGCCCGACAGGTGATCGACACCCAGGTCCAGGAGCAGCTGATCGTCGAGCTCTACTCCAAGTAGGGCTCGTTGCGGTGGCCCGCCCGGCAGGGCGGGCCACCGGAACAGTTTGTGTCGTGGGCGTCATATGGCGGGCGCCCCGGAAGAGAAGAGAAGACATGCTCATCAGCCAGCGACCGACCCTCTCCGAGGAGTCGATCAACGAGACCCGGTCCCGGTTCACCATCGAGCCGCTGGAGCCGGGCTTCGGCTACACCCTGGGCAACTCGCTGCGGCGTACGCTGCTGTCGTCCATCCCGGGTGCGGCCGTCACCTCGATCAAGATCGACGGTGTGCTGCACGAGTTCACCACGATCCCCGGGGTCAAGGAGGACGTGGTCGAGCTCGTCATGAACATCAAGGAGCTCTGCGTCAGCTCCGAGCACGACGAGCCGGTCAGCATGTACCTGCGTAAGCAGGGCCCGGGCGACGTGACCGCCGGCGACATCCAGCCTCCGGCCGGTGTCTCGGTGCACAACCCGGACCTGAAGCTGGCCACCCTCAATGGCAAGGGCCGGCTCGACATGGAGCTGACCGTCGAGCGGGGTCGTGGTTACGTCACGGCGGCGCAGAACAAGCAGGCGGGCGCGGAGATCGGCCGGATCCCGGTCGACTCGATCTACTCCCCGGTGCTCAAGGTGACCTACCGCGTCGAGGCGACCCGCGTCGAGCAGCGGACGGACTTCGACCGACTGATCATCGATGTCGAGACCAAGCCGTCGATGGGGCCCCGTACCGCACTGGCCTCGGCCGGTTCGACGCTTGTGGAGCTGTTCGGGCTGGCTCGTGAGTTGGATGAGACCGCCGAGGGCATCGACATCGGCCCGTCCCCGCAGGACGCGCAGCTGGCGGCGGACCTGGCCCTGCCGATCGAGGAGCTGGACCTGACCGTCCGCTCCTACAACTGCCTCAAGCGCGAGGGCATCAACTCCGTTGGTGAGCTCATCGGGCGTACCGAGGCCGACCTTCTCGATATAAGGAACTTCGGTCAGAAGTCGATCGACGAGGTCAAGATGAAGCTCGCCGGGATGGGTCTCGGGCTGAAGGACTCGGCTCCGAACTTCGACCCGGCGCACGTCGTGGACGCCTTCGGCGAGGCCGACTACGACACCGACGACTACCGCGAGACCGAGCAGCTCTAGTCCGCGCTGCCGCCACACCTGAGGAGCACCAAGCATGCCCACGCCCACCAAGGGCCCCCGCCTCGGCGGCAGCCCCGCGCACGAGCGGCTGATGCTGGCCAACCTGGCCACCGCGCTGTTCCAGCACGGCAAGATCCAGACCACCGAGACCAAGGCCCGGCGGCTGCGTCCGCTCGCCGAGCAGCTGATCACCAAGGCCAAGCGGGGCGACCTCGCGTCGCGTCGGCGGGTGCTGACCGTGGTCAAGGACAAGGACGTGGTCTACGCCCTGTTCGACCAGATCGCGCCGCGGTACGCCAACCGCAGCGGCGGCTACACCCGGATCGTGAAGACCGGTCCGCGCAAGGGTGACGCCGCTCCGATGGCGATCATCGAGCTGGTCGAGGAGCTTCAGGTCGCCGAGCCGAAGGCGAACCGAAAGACCGCCGGGCGCAAGGCCGCCCAGCAGGACAAGGTCGAGGCGCTGGCACCGGCCGACGAGGCCCCCGAGTCGCGACCGGCCGACCAGGACGCCGAGCCGCCGCAGTCGGCCTCCGGTGACACCGCCGCTGCCCGTGAGGACAGCGATCTGGCCACCGAGGAAGGCAAGGCCTGACCAAGGCCGGTGAGACAGGCCCTGAGGCCAACGTCGGGCCCGGTATCCCCACCACGGGGGTGCCGGGCCCGATTCGTCGAGGAGGTACCACGTGGACGAGCGCACCCGGCTGCGGCTGGACGTCGCGTACGACGGCACGGCCTTCTCCGGCTGGGCCGCCCAGCCGCAGCGGCGCACGGTAGCCGGGGTGCTTGTCGAGACGCTGGACCTGGTGCTCGGCACCGGTGTCGCGACGGGACTGACCGTCGCCGGCCGCACCGACGCGGGGGTGCACGCCAGCGGGCAGGTCTGCCACCTGGATCTGCCTGTCGACGTCTGGCGGGCGCACGAGGGGCGGCTGCTACGCCGGCTGGCCCGGCTGCTCCCGACCGATGTGCGGGTGCGGGCGATGTGGGCGGTGCCGGCGACCTTCGACGCCCGCTTCTCGGCGACCTTCCGCCGCTACGAGTACCGGGTGACCGACGCGCCGTGGGGGTGCGACCCGCTGCGCCGGCACGAGATCCTGGCCTGGCCCCGGGCACTCGACCTCGACCGGCTCACCGCTGCGGCGGCCGGGCTGGTGGGGGAGCACGACTTCGCCGCGTACTGCCGGCGCAAGGAGAACGCCACCACACTGCGGGAGGTGACCAGGCTGGACTGGCGGCGGGACGCCGACGGGATCCTGGTCGCCACCGTGCAGGCCGACGCGTTCTGCCAGGCGATGGTCCGCAGCCTGGTCGGCGCCATGCTGGTCGCCGGGGACGGTCGCCGACCGGTGCCGTGGCCGGCGGACCTGCTGGCCCGTCGGGAGCGGGCCAGCGAGGTGACCGTGGCGCCGGCGCACGGGTTGACCCTGGTGGCGGTCGGCTACCCGGACGATCCCGCCGAGTACGCGCGCCGGGCCGAGGCGACCCGACGGCTACGGGTTTCCGCCGACAGTTGAGCGGCCGGCCCTGCCGCGCGGCGTGGGCGGCCGGTCAGTCCTCGGTGGACTCGTCCTGGCTGCCGGTGTCGTCGGTGGGGCCCTCGGTCGGCTGGCTGGCCGTCCCACCCTCGGCCCGCCGCTCCAGCACCCCCTGGTTGAGGTGCTGTTCGAGCATGTCGAAGAGGATCTCGCGGACTCCGGTGTCACCGGAGCGGATGGTGGCGCCGTCGGTACGGGCGACCACCGCGTAGGCGATGTAGTGGCCGCGTACCTGCCAGCCGACCCGCGCCGGTGCGGTGGCGATGACCTCGGTGTCATCTCCGGCCGACATGCCGCGGAAGCGGCCCTGCCGCTCGTCGAGCAGCTGGCGGATCCGATCGCGGGCCCGCTCGGCGCTGGACCGGTCAGTGAGGTTGAACAGTCCCGTGGTGACCAGGTGGTCGCCGTCCGGTGCGCGGAGGGTGGCCCGGACGACCTGGTTGCAGCCGAGCCGTACCAGCAGGTCCGAGACCTCACCGGTGGCGGCTACCGCACAACTGGCGCTGGACTGGGTACGTAGCACCTCGTAGCCGTTCTCACCGTCGCCGACGGCGAGAGTGCTGGCGGGGAACACCTCGCGGGCGGTGAGCGGCGCCTGGTCGGTGTCCCGGGAGTCGAGGTCGCTGGCCTCGGCGGGCACCGTGTCACGGGTGGTGTCCGGTGCGGCGCTGGGCCCGGCCTGCTGACCGATCAGGGTCCGACCGTCCATCAGGGTGGCGGCGGTGAGACCGCAGAGAGCGAGCAGCACCAGCGCCGCGGCACCACCGACCAGCACCTGCCACGCACGACCGCCACCTCGGCGGGGCGGGGGCGCGACGGTCGCCGTGCCCGGCTCCGGCGGTGCCGCCGCCACGCCGACCGACGTCCGTTCGTCGGGCGCGGGCGGTGCCGGGTCGTACCGTGGTGCCGGTTCCTGCTGCGTTGCGGGGAACGCCCCCCGTGGCGGCGCCGACGATGGCAGCATGATCTGGTTCGGTCGGGCCAGCGACGGGGTGGGGAAGCGCGACGGGGACGGCCCGGCCGGGGGCGGCGGGCCGGGCTGGGGCGGACTGCCCGCGGTCTCGTCGTCCCGGTACGGGACGTATGCGTCCTCATCGGAGTCGTACCGATACACCATGCCGTCCAGAGTAGGGATGTTTATCCCTTTAGCGGGTATTTTGCGGAAATGCGTTGGATGAACGTGTCGGAGCCGGTGCTGCCGCCGGCCGTCGGCCCGATCCGCACTCGGTGCGAGAATGGCCCGCGTGACCGGGGACCACTACTTCACCGCCGAGCCGACCGCGCCTGCCCAGGTGCGCGAGGTGCAGTTCACCGTCGCCGGCCGCGACTACACCCTGGCCTCGGCGTCCGGGGTCTTCTCGGCCAGCCGCCTCGACCCGGGCACCGCGGTGTTGCTGCGCAAGGCCGAACTGCCCGGTGCCGCGACCGCCGGTGCGTTGCTCGACCTCGGTTGCGGGTTCGGTCCGATCTCCTGCGTGCTCGCCACCGTCACGCCCACCGCGACGATCTGGGCTGTCGACGTGAACGAGCGGGCCCGGCAGCTGACGGCTGAGAACAGCGCCCGGCTCGGCCTGTCCGAGCGGGTGCGGGTGACGGCTCCCGAGGAGGTACCCGCCGACCTGCGCTTCGCCCAGATCTGGTCCAACCCGCCGATCCGGGTCGGCAAGGAGGAACTGCACGAGATGCTGCTGAGTTGGCTGCCCCGGCTCGCCCCGGACGGGGTGGCCTGGCTCGTGGTGGCCCGCCACCTCGGCGGTGACTCGTTGCAGCGCTGGCTGGTCGAGCAGGGCTGGCAGGTGGCTCGGCACGCCAGCCAGAAGGGGTTCCGGGTGTTGCGCGTCACCCGCTGAGCGGGTAATCGGTTGGCCTGCCGGGCCGGCTCGGGCAGGATGCCCGCGTGGGATACGTGGACGTGGCGGCGGTCGGGCATGTCCTGCCCGACGGGCGGGAACTCTTCGCCGACGTGTCGTTCCGGGTCGGCGAGGGTGCCAAGGTGGCGCTGGTCGGGCCGAACGGCGCGGGCAAGACGACGTTGCTGCGGATGGTCGCCGGTGACCTGCCGGTGCGCACCGGTGCGATCGCGCGTACCGGTGGGCTGGGCGTCATGCGCCAGTTCATCGGCATGATCGGTGACGATTCGACCCTCGCCGACCTGGCCCTTTCGCTCGCGCCGCCGACGCTGCGCGAGGCTGGGCGCCGGCTGGCCGAGACCGAGGCGGCCATGCGCGACGCCGAGGTACGCGGCAAGTACAGCACCGCCGCCGGCAAGGCCCAGCTGGCGTACGCCGACGCGTTGGCCGCCTGGGGAGAGACCGGCGGGTACGACGCCGAGGTGCTCTTCGACACCGTCGCCACCATCGTCCTCGACCTGCCCTGGGAGACCGCCCGGCAGCGTCCGGTCCGGACCCTCTCCGGCGGGCAGCAGAAGCGCTTCGCGCTGGAGTTGCTGCTGCGCGGCCCCGACGAGGTGCTGCTGCTCGACGAGCCGGACAACTTCCTCGACGTACCCGGCAAGCGCTGGCTGGAGGCGCGGCTGCGGGAGTCGGCCAAGTCGGTGCTCTACGTCTCGCACGACCGGGAGTTGCTGGCGCACACCGCCGACCGGGTGGTCGCGGTGGAAGGCGGCAGCGCCTGGGTGCACCCGGGCGGCTTCGCCAGCTGGCACGCGGCACGCGTGTCCCGGCACGACCGACTCGACGAGCAGCGCAAACGGTGGGACGAGGAGCACCAGAAGCTGCGCGAGCTGATGCTGATGTACAAGCAGAAGGCCGCGTACAACTCTGGGATGGCCTCGCGCTACCAGGCGGCGCAGACCCGGTTGCGCAAGTTCGAGGAGGCCGGGCCGCCGCCCGTACCGCCGAAGGAGCAGGACATCCGGATGCGGCTGGCCGGCGGACGGACCGGGAAGCGGGCGCTGGTCTGCGAGCAGCTGGAGCTGGACGGCCTGACCTACCCCTTCGACCTGGAGTTGTGGTACGGCGACCGGCTCGCGGTGCTCGGCGCCAACGGCACCGGGAAGTCGCACTTCCTGCGCCTGCTGGCCCGGGGCGGGACGGACCCGGACCCGGCGAACGGCCCCGTCGACGGTGCGGCGGCACTGGCCCCGGTGGCGCACGACGGGGTGGCCCGCCTCGGCGCGCGGGTGCGTCCCGGTCACTTCTCGCAGACCCACGACCGGCCGGAACTGATGGCGAAGACGCTCGTCGAGATCCTCTGGCGGGGCGACGAGCACCGGGCCGGCATGGATCGGCACACCGCCATGGCGGCGCTGTCCCGGTACGAGCTGGCGGGGCAGGGTGACCAGCGCTTCGGTACCCTCTCCGGCGGGCAGCAGGCCCGTTTTCTGGTGCTGCTGCTGGAGCTGTCCGGCGCGACCATGCTGCTGCTCGACGAGCCCACCGACAACCTCGACCTGGCCTCGGCCGAGGCGCTGGAGGCCGGGCTCACCGCGTTCTCCGGCACGGTGGTGGCGGTCACCCACGACCGTTGGTTCACCCGGACCTTCGACCGGTTCCTGCTGTTCCGGGGCGACGGTGAGGTGGTCGAGACCGACGAGCCGGTCTGGGACGTGGCCTGAGCGGTCTGGTCCCGCGGTCGCCCCTGCGACCACCCGACGGGGCGACATATGGTGATCTCGTGAGTGAGATGACCTATCGCCGGCTGGGCGACTCCGGGCTCGTGGTGTCCGTCGTGGGGATCGGCTGCAACAACTTCGGCCGCAAACTCGATCTCGACGGCACCCGCGCGGTGGTCGACGCGGCCCTCGACGCCGGAATCAACTTCTTCGACACCGCCGACATCTACGGCGAGCCGCACGGCGCCTCGGAGGCGCAGCTCGGCGCGGCCCTGAAGGGCCGCCGCGACGACGTGGTGCTGGCGACCAAGTTCGGCATGTCGATGGCCGGTAGCAACGGGCGGGACTTCGGGGTACGCGGCTCGCGGCGGTACGTGATCCGGGCGGTCGAGGCGTCGTTGCGGCGGCTGGACACCGACTACATCGACCTGTACCAGTTCCACGAGCCGGACCCGGGCACCCCGATCGACGAGACGCTGTCCGCCCTGGACGACCTGGTCCGCGCCGGCAAGGTGCGGTACCTCGGCAACTCCAACTTCGCCGGCTGGCAGATCGCCGACGCCGACTGGACGGCGAAGACCCGGGGACTCACCCGGTTCGTCAGCGCGCAGAACCACTACAGCCTGCTCAACCGGGACGTCGAGATCGAGGTGCTGCCGGCCTGTGACCGGTTCGGGTTGGGCATGCTGCCGTTCTTCCCGCTGGCCAACGGGCTGCTCACCGGCAAGTACAAGCGGGGTGAGGCGCCACCCGCCGGCAGCCGCCTGGCCGGCGGTGGACGGTACGCCCAGCGGCTCGCCGCTGCCGACTGGGACACCATCGAGGGCATCGAGGCGTACGCCACGGAACGGGGTGTGCCGATGCTGCACGTGGCGATCGGCGGGCTGGCCGCCCAACCGGCGGTCACCTCGGTAATCGCCGGCGCCACCACACCCGAGCAGGTACGCGCCAACGCCGAAGCCGGCACCTGGCACCCCACCGAGACCGACCTGAAGGCGCTCCGCAAGATCCTCGACCACTGACCCGGGCCGCCCCCACCTGTTGATCATGAGGTTGGCGGCGAAGTTGATCTCTAGGGTTGCCGCCAACCTCATGATCAACGGGGCTGTGTGGAGGGGCCCCGCCCGGACGGTGCCGGGCGGGGCCGTGGGCTTACAGGTTGCGGTTGGGGGCCAGGCGGGTGGGGTCGCCACCCAGGCGGCCGGCACCCTTGACGGACTCGCCGTCGTTGGCCCGTACGCCCGTCTTGCTGGCCGTGCCGCCGAGCCGGACGATCATGGCATCGGCGTCCCGGATCAGCACGTCCCGGATCTCCGCCTCGCCGACCAGCTCGGCGTCACCGGCCAACGTCCGGAACGCGGTGAGCTGGTTGATCGCCCGCTTGTCGTTGCCGCTCGCCTCCGCCGTACGGGCGTTGGAGAGCCGCTTCGACAACTGGTTGTACGCCTTGTTGCTGAGTCGGCCCGTCGCCTTGAACCGGTCCAGCAGGTTCTGCATGTCCCGGAACGAGGTGGTGACGAAGAAGCGGACCGTGGTGGTGGTGTCGTTGCCCGCCTTGTCGGTCGCCGTGACGGTCAGCTCGTGCAGGCCCAGCGGCAGCTCGTACATCGCCTGGAGCGTGCCGCTGACGTAGGGACGGTCGTCGAGCCGGCCGACCACTGACGCGATGCCCGAGGTCGGGTCGACCGCCTGCCAGGACACCCGGACGTCCTGGCTGTCACCGTAGAGCTGGCCGTCGGCGATGCCGGAGACCAGCAGGGTCGGCTTGGTGCCGTCGATGCGTACCACCGCCGCCTTCAGCGTCTCGGCGTTGCCGGCGGTGTCGGTGGCCCGGTAGAGCAGCTCGTGGTCCCCGTCGCCACTGATCTCGACCGGCTCGGTGTACGGCGTCCAGTCGCCGCCGTCGAGCGACCACTCCAGCAGCGCCACCCCGGAACCGGCGTCGGTCGAGGTGAGCACCACCGGGACGGTGCCGTCGTGCCAGCCCTCGTCGTTCGCCGGGGCGAACGTCGCGGTGCTGACCGGCGCGGTGGCGTCGATGCGGACGGTGACCGCCTTCGTCTCCTCCACGTTGCCGGCCTCGTCGACGGAGCGGAACCGCAGCTCGTGCTCGCCGTCTCCGGTCACCGGCACCGGTCCGGTGTAGGCGGTCCACTCGGTGGCGTCATCGAGCTGGTACTCGGTGCGCGCCACCCCGCTGCCGCCATCCTCGTCGGCGGCGGTCAGGGTGACCGTCGCCGGACCGGTGAGCCAACCCTCGACCGGGGTGCCGGACACCTCGGCCGTGGTGACAGGGGCGGTGTCGTCGTCCGGTCCGGCCTCGGTGGAGAACCGGAAGTAGTCGAACGACGCCGACTTCGAGGCGGTCTGGTTGCCACTGAGGGTGAACACGCCCACCTTCGGGGTAGCCCCGACGGCCGCGTTGGTGAGTTCGGTCAGGGCCGTCCAGGTGGTGCCGTCGGCCGAGTACGACGCGGTGTAGGTGTCACCGCTGCGCACCAGCCGCAGATACCACTCGGCCGAGGTCAGGCTCTCCGCACCCGGCTGTGGATCCTGGATCGTCCCGTCGATCTCGCTGCGGAACTCGATCCGCCGGGACACCGGCTGGCCAGCCTGGTTGTCCACCACGAAGTCGAACTTCAGGTAGTTGTCGTCGTCGCCGTACACGATCAGACCGGCCTGCTGGTACTGCTCGTCCAGCAGACTGCCGTCGATCTTGGTCTCCATCGTCCAGTCGCCGCTCGGCGTGTTCTGGAGGATGAAGTTCGTCGGCCCGGTGTTGTTGGTGCCGTAGATGTCACCGTTGGGCACGTCGATGTGCAACGAGCCACCGCTGACCCGGTAGGCGCTCAGGTCCTCCCGGAGGATCGCGTTCCACCGGCACTTGTCCAGCGAGATGCCGGTGAACTCGTCGGACGGGTCGACCGGGCCGGCCGGCTCGTCCGGTATCACCTGGAACCAGTCGAACGCGGCCTCCACCACGGGTGCGTCGGTGCCCCCGTTGAGCGCGAACAGGCCGATTCGCGGGTTCTCGATGCCCTCCAACGCGGCGGAGCGACCGACCGGGGTGAAGGTCTGGCCGTCGGCCGAGAGCGCGGCGGTCAGGCTGGTGCCGTCGCTGCTCACCCGCAGGTAGACGGTGTCACCCGCCGGTGCGTCGGTGCTGTCGTCACCCTCGTTGCGCGGGGTGCCGGCGGTCTCCCGGATGAACTCCACCCGGCGGCTGCCGTTGTAGAGCAGGTCCAGCTTGGCGTAGTTCTCGTCGTCGCCGTAGACCAGCAGGCCGGCCTGCTGGTAGTTGGCCGTCACCGGCAGGGTGACCTTTGTGGTCGCCTGCCAGGCTCCCGACGGTGCCGGCTGGAGCACCAGGTTGGTGGCGTCGTTACGGCTGCCGTAGAGGTCACCGGCCCCGGTGGGAAGTCGCAGCGTGCCGTCGGAGACGGACAGGAGCTGGTTCTCCCGCACCACCTCCCACCGGTCGCGGTCGAGCGTGTCGCCGTCGAAGTTGTCCGAACGTGCCCCGAGGCACGACGTGTTCGGCGAGTCGACCCGAACCGGCACGGTCGCGTACGACCGGGCACCACGGCTGTCGGTCACCGTCAGGGTGGCGGTGAAGTTGCCGGGTGCGGTGTACGTGTGCTCGGCCTGGAGCGTGTCCGCCGTGCCGCCGTCACCGAATTCCCACTCGTACGTCAGTGGGGTGTCGCCCTCGGGGTCGGTGGCGGTGCCGCCGAACGCGATGGTGAGCGGCGCGGTGCCGGTGGCCGGAGTGGCGGTCGCGGTGACCGCCGGGGGCGCGTTGTCGGTGACGCCCTTGCCGACGAAGTCCGCCCAGTTGACGTTGAACAGCGATCCCTCGCCGCCCGCCGGGTCCTGGGCGACGAAGTACAGCGAACCGCTCGCCGCACCCGTCACCGGCGCGGTGACGTCGGTGTAGGTCTGCCAGTCGCCGGTACCCGGCACGGTCGCCGAGGCGACCACCGGGCCGTCGACCGCGCCGGCGCGGACCTCGATCACACCGCCGCTGGTCGCCGACGAGACCCGGAAGCGGATCTCGTCGATCTCGGTCAGGTCGGCCGGTACCACCGACCACCAGTCGCCGTCCTCGATGGCGCCGATGTTCTGGCCGCCGCCGGCGGAGTCGCCGGTGGTCTCGCGCGTCACCCCGGCGTCACCGCCGCCGGTGCCGTCCTCGGTCCGGCCGGTCGCGGTGAAGTACTCGGCCTGCTTGCGCTTGGGCTGGAGAATCTCGATCGCCCGGCCGGTCAGCGGGTCGGCCCCACCGGAGCCGCCCTGGTCGGTGTAGGTCGCCTCGAAGACGGTGAAGACGTTCGCCTCGGCACCGTGTCCGGCGGCGAGCTGGGTCTGCACCGTTCCGGTGCAGCCGGTGTGCTGCTCCAGCGGGTGGGCGTGCTCGTCATGACCGAGCAGCACCTGGAGCTGGACGTCGGCGCAGTCGACCTCCCCGTCCTCCGGGTCGGTCACCGTGATCGTGTACTTGACCTGGTCGCCCCAGTCGAAGAAGCCACCGTCCGGCGGGAACTCGATTGTCACGGTCGGCGCGGTGTTGCCCACCGTGATCGGCACGTTCGCCACCGCCGTACGACCCTTGGGGTTGGTGACGGTGAGCTGGGCGGTGTAGTTGCCCGCCTCGGCGTACGTGTGGGTGGGGTTGGCCTCGGTGGAGGTGCCACCGTCGCCGAAGGTCCAGGCGTAGGTGAGCGCGCCCCCGTCGGGGTCACGTGAACCGGCGCTGGAGAAGGTCACCTCCAGCGGGGGCTGCCCCGAGGTGGGCTCGGCACTGGCGACCGCGATCGGCGCCCGGTCACCGGCGATGTAGTCGATCCGGTAGACGCCGGAGTTGTCGTTGTTGCCGCCGAAGCCGCTGCCCCACTCGATCAGGTACATCGCACCGTCGGGACCGAACTCGAAGTCCATCGGGCGGATGAAGGACATCCCGGTGAGCAGCTGGTTGATGTCGACCAGCTCGGTGCCGTCCGCGGAGACCTGCATCGTGTACATCTTCGACTGGTTCCACTCGCCGAGCAGCGCCTTGCCGTCGTAGTACGCCGGCCACTTGCGGTCCGAGTCGAGGTCGGCGTCGTACCGGTAGACCGGGCCGCCCATCGGCGCGCCGCCGCCACCGATCTCGGGGTAGCGCGGGTCACCGCCGTAGCCGTAGTCGACGGTGGCCGGGATGGCCGGCGGGAGGTTGGTCAGGCCGGTGTTGTTCGGCGAGTTGTTCACCACGGCGGCGCAGTCGAACTTCGGTCCGCTCGGGCCGGAGGGGAACTGGTAGTCGTTGTAGGCCTCGTTGGTCCCCGTGCAGTACGGCCAGCCGTAGTTGCCCGGTTCGGCGACGATGTTCCACTCCACCAGGCCCTCGGGACCACGGTCGGGGTTGTCCGACGAGGCGTCCGGGCCGTAGTCGGCGACGTAGAGGGTGTCGGTGGCCGGGTCGATGCCGATCCGGAACGGGTTACGGAAGCCCATCGCGTAGATCTCGGGCCGGGTCTGCTCCGTGCCCGGCGGGAAGAGGTTGCCCTCCGGGATGGTGTAGGTCCCGTCGTCCTCCGGGTGGATCCGGATCACCTTGCCGCGCAGGTCGTTGGTGTTGCCGGAGGTGCGCTGCGCGTCGTAGTCGGCGCGTCCGGGCCGCTCGTCGATCGGCGTGTACGCGTCGGACGAGAACGGGTTGGTGTTGTCCCCGGTGGCCAGGTAGAGGTTGCCGGCGGAGTCGAACGTCATGGTGCCGCCGGCGTGGCAGCAGGTGTTGCGTTGGGTGTCGACCTGGAGCACGACCTGCTCGGTGGCCGCGTCGATCGAGTCACCGCTGACGGTGAACCGGGAGAGCACGTTGCGCGCCACCCCGTCGTTCGGCGCGTAGTAGAGGTAGACCCAGTTGTTGGTGGCGAAGTCCGGGTCGAGTCGGATGCCGATCAGGCCGTCCTCGTTGCCGGTGAAGACGTCGAGGTCGATGGCGGTGACCGTGTTGCCGGTGTCCGGCTTGACGATCTGCACCCGGCCGTCGCGTTCGATGTAGAAGACCCGGCCGTCGGGGGCGATGTCCAGCTCCATCGGGTTGCTGGTGTTGCTGTCCAGCGTCACCTTCTCGAAGCTGGCGGTCAGCGACGCCCCACAGTCGGCACCCTGGATGCCAGCGGCGGTGCGGATGCCGCCGAGCAGGTGGGTGCGGAACTCCGGCTCGGCGTACGACTCGTCGGTGTGGCCGCCGCCGGTGTACCAGGCCCGGCCTCCGTCGTAGTCCTGGCACCAGGCGATCGGGTGGTCGTGTCCCATCGCGCCGGAGCCGGCGTTGTAGCTGGTCTCGTCGAGGGTGGCCAGCACGTGCACCGAACCGCGCGGGTTGGTGCGGTAGTTGTACCACTCGTCGAAGCGGGACCAGCGTCCCGGCAGGTGGGCGGTGGAGGGGTGAGCCGGATCCTCCACCTTGACCGTGGCCTGCTGGTTGGCCGGGTGGCTGTTGAAGTACGCCCCCACCAGTTCGCCGTACCAGGACCAGCTGTACTCGGTGTCGGCGGCGGCGTGGATGCCGGCGTAGCCGCCACCGGCCTGGATGTAGCGCTCGAACGCCGCCTGCTGGTCGGCGGTCAGCACGTCTCCGGTGGTGGAGAGCCAGATGACCGCCCGGTACTGAGCGAGGTTCGCGTCGGTGAAGGCTGCGCCGTCCTCAGTGGTGTCGACGGTGAAACCGTGCTCGACGCCGAGCTCCTGGATGGCGGCGATGCCGGTGGGGATGGAGGCGTGACGGAAGCCGGCGGTCTTGGAGAAGACCAGCACCGAGAACGTCTCGGCGGCGGCCTCCGGAACCGCTTGGGCGATGGGGGCGGGCGCGGCCTGGGCGGCCGGGGCCGCGAAAAGCATGCTCGCGGCGAGGCCGAGGGAGAGTACGGCGGCTGTCAGGGGTGCGCGGGCACGAGGTGTTCGGGGCACTCCGGTCTCCTTTGTCCTTGCTGGACAGGGGTCACGGGGTCGGCCCGCCGAAGACCGTCCCAGATGGAGCCGGTTCGGCCACCTTGCCGAAGGGTGCCGTCCCAGCATTTTTGTCGAGTCGCTGAACAAATTAGTTCCGCTAGAACGATTAATGGCAAGGCTTCAATTGATAACAGTTCGGTAAACGCAAGCGACATTCCCGCACAGCCCACCCAAACCACCATGGCCGCCGGCCCGCACCTCGGGCAGAGGTACGGGCCGGCAGTGATGGTTCGGCTAGGTCGGCCTACTACCCGGGCGTGAGTCGGAAGTAGTCGAACGCGGCCGTCTTCGAGGCCGTCTGGTTGGCGCCGAGAGTGAACAGGCCCACCCTCGGGGTCGTCCCGACCGCGGTGCTCGTCAACGTCCCCAGGGTCGTCCAACTCGTGCCGTCGGCCGAGTACGCGGCGGTGAAGGTGTTTCCGCTGCGCGACAGCCGCAGGTGCCAGATGCCCTGGGTCAGGCCGGTCGCCTGTGGCTGCGTACTCTGCACCGCCCCGCCGACCTCGCTGCGGAACTCGATCCGTCGCGAGACCGTCTGGCCGGCCGCGTTGTCCGTCACGTAGTCGAACTTGAGGTAGTTGTCGTCGTCGGCGTACACCAGCAGACCAGCCTGCTGGTACTGCTCATTGAACAGACTGCCGTCGACCCGGGTCTGCATCGTCCAGTTCCCGGCCGGGCTGTTCTGGAGGATGAAGTTCGTCGGCCCGGTGTTGCCGGTGCCGTAGATGTCACCGTTCGGCACGTCGACGCGCAGCGCGCCGTCGGTCACCCGGTAGCGGGTCGCATCCTCCCGGACGATGGCGTTCCACCGGCACTTCTCCAGGCTGGTGCCGGTGAACTCGTCCGACGGTGCGACGACGCCCGTGGTGATCTCCGGGGTTACCCGGAACCAGTCGAACTGGGCGTTCACCACCGGCGCGGTGGTGCCGCCGTTGAGAGCGAAGAGACCGATCCGGGGGTTGCTGATCCCGGCCAGCGCGGCGGAGCGACCGACCGGGGTGAAGGTCTGCCCGTCGGTCGAGTAGGCGGCGGTCAGGTTCGTCCCGTCGCTGGTCAGTCGCAGATGGATGGTGTCACCGGTGGGCGCCGCGGTGGAGTCCGTGCTCTCATTGCGCGGCGTCCCGGCGCTTTCCCTGATGAACTCCACCCGGCGGCTGCCACCGTAGAGCAGGTCCAGCTTGGCGTAGTTGTCGTCGTCGCCGTAGATCAGCAGACCGGCCTGCTGATAGTCGGCCCGGGCCGCCACGGTGACCCGGGTGGTCGCCTGCCAGGCCCCGCTGGGCGCGGGCTGGAGCACCAGGTTCGTGGCGTCGTTGCGGGTGCCGTACAGGTCACCCGCCGCGGTGGGCAGCCGCAGCGAACCGTCGGTGAGGGAGTACGACTCGGTCCCGCGCACCACGCCGGTCCACCGCTGACGATCCAGCGAGGTGCCGGTGAACTCGTCGGAGCGCAGTGTCCCCGGCTCTGCCTGGCAGGGGTTGCCCGCCCCGTCGACCCGGATCGGCACGCTGGCCTGCCCCCGGGCACCCCGGCTGTCGGTGACCGTCAGGGTGGCGGTGTAGCTGCCCGGCGTGGTGTACGTGTGGGTGGCGTTGAGCGTGTCCGCGGTCTCGCCGTCGCCGAAGTCCCAGGCGTACGTCAGGGGGGTGTCCCCGTCCGGGTCGGTCGCCGTACCGGTGAAGGTCACGGCCAGTGGCCCGGTCCCGCTGGTCGGGGTGGCCGAGGCGGTGACCGTCGGTGGGGCGTTGCCGCTCACCCCCGGGCCGACGAAGTCCATCCAGTTGACGTTGAACAGGGTGCCGGAGCCGCCGTTCGGGTCCCGGGCGACGAAGTACAACGCGCCCTCCGCGGCGGCGCCGTTGGGTATCTGCGCGGTGATGTCGGTGTACGTCTGCCACCCTCCGGTACCGGTCACGGTGGCGGTGGTGATCAGTGGTCCGTTCGCGGCTCCGGCGCGTACCTCGATGCGGCCGCCGGAGGTGGCCGAGGCGACCCGGAACTGGATCGAGGTGACGCCGGTCAGGCTGGCCGGACTCACCGACCACCAGTCGCCGTCCTCGATGAATCCGATGTTCTGCCCGCCGCCGGCGGTGTCACCGGTGGTCTCCCGCTCCACTCCGGCGGTGCCGCCCCCGGTGGCGCCCGCCACCCGTCCGGTGGCCGAGTAGTACTCGGCCTCCTTACGTTTCGGCTGAAGGACCACAAGTGCCCGGCCGGTCTGTGGCTCGGCCCCGTCGGACCCGCCCTGGTCGGTGTAGGTCGCCTCCAGCACGGTGAAGACGTTCGCGTCCGCCCCGTGGCCGTCGGCGAGCTGGGTCTGCACCGTGCCGGTGCAGCCGGTGTGCCGCTCCAGCGGGTGGGCGTGCTCGTCGTGGCCGAGGAGGACCTGGAGTTCGACGTCGTCGCAGTCGATCGTCCCGTCCTCCGGGTCGGTGACCTTGATGGTGTAGGCGACCTGGTCGCCCCAGGCGAAGAAGCCACCATCCGGCGGGAACTCGATGGTCACGGTCGGTGCCGTGTTGCCGACGGTGATCGGCACGTTCGCCACCGCGCTCCGGCCCGCCGGGTTGGTCACCCGGAGCTGCGCCGTGTAGCTGCCCGACTGGGTGTACGTGTGGGTCGGGTTGGCCTGGGTGGAGGTGCCGCCGTCGCCGAACGTCCAGGCGTAGGTGAGCGCTCCGCCGTCGGGGTCGCGCGAGCCGGCGCTGGAGAAGGTGACGGCGAGCGGTGGCGCTCCGGAGGTGGGGTTCGCCGAGGCGACCGCGATCGGGGCGCGGGCACCGGCGGTGTAGTCGATCCGGTAGACGCCGGAGTTGTCGTTGTTGCCGCCGAAGCCGCTGCCCCACTCGATCAGGTACAGCGCGCCGTCGGGGCCGAACTCGAAGTCCATCGGCCGGACGAAGGTCATCTGGTCGAGGATCCGGTTGATGTCGACAAGGGACTTGCCGTCCCGGCTGACCTGCATGGTGTACATCCGCGACTGGTTCCACTCGCCGAACATGGCCTTGCCGTCGAAGTACGCCGGCCACTGGCGGCGGGACGAGATGGTCGGGTCGTACCGGTAGACCGGCCCGGCCATGGGCGCTCCACCGCCGCCGATCTCCGGGTAACGGGAGTCACCGCTGTAGCCGTAGTCGACGGTGGCCGGGATGGCCGCCGGCAGGTTGGTCAGACCGGTGTTGTTCGGGGAGTTGTTCACCGGCGCGGCGCAGTTGAACTTCGATCCGCTCGGGCCGGACGGGAACTGGTAGTCGTTGTACGCCTGATTCGACCCGTGGCAGTACGGCCAGCCGAAGTTGCCGGGCCGGTCGACGATGTTCCACTCCACCAGTCCCGCCGGGCCCCGGTTCGGGTTGCTGGTGGTGGCGTCCGGGCCGTAGTCGGCGACGTAGAGCACGTCGGTGACCGGGTCGATGCCGATCCGGAACGGGTTGCGCAGGCCCATCGCGTAGATCTCCGGCCGGGTCCGCGCGGTGCCCGGGGCGAAGAGGTTTCCGGCCGGGATGGTGTAGGTGCCGTCGGCCTGCGGCCGGATCCGGAGCACCTTGCCGCGCAGGTCGTTTGTGTTTCCGGCGGTGCGCTGCGAGTCGTAGTCAGACCGGCCGGAGCGCTCGTCCAACGGGCTGTAGCCACCGGACTCGAAGGGGTTGGTGTTGTCCCCGGTGGCCAGGTACAGGTTGCCGGCCGAGTCGAAGGTCATCGTCCCGCCCATGTGGCAGCAGGTGTTGCGCTGCGTGGGCACCTCCAGCACGACCCGCTCGCTCGACGGGTTGATCGTGT
This sequence comes from Micromonospora sp. C51, assembly GCF_018070435.1. NCBI lineage: Bacteria > Bacillati > Actinomycetota > Actinomycetes > Micromonosporales > Micromonosporaceae > Micromonospora > Micromonospora sp. C51. The sequence goes on from NZ_JAGPXQ010000006.1 coordinate 156,013, forward strand.
CTCCGGTGACGGTGAACCGGGACAGGTGGTTGCGGGAGCCACCCGCGCTCGGGGCGTAGTAGAGCCAGACCCACCCATTGCTGGCGAAGTTGGGGTCGAGCCGGATGCCCAGCAGGCCGTCCTCGTTGCCAGCGAAGACGCTCAGCCGCAGCGCGGTGACCGTCTGGCCGGTGTCCGGCTTGATGATCTGCACCCGGCCGTCGCGCTCGATGTAGAAGACCCGCCCGTCGGGGGCGATGTCCAGCTCCATCGGGTTGCTGGTGTTGCTGTCCAGGGTCACCTTCTCGAAGCTGGCGGCCCGACCGGCACCGCAGTCGGCGTGCACCACCCCGGCAGCGGTCTGGATACCACCGAGCAGGTGTTGCCGGAACTCGGCGTTGGCGAAGGAATCCTGGGTGTGCCCGCCACCTGTGTACCAGGACCGGCCACCGTCGAAGTTCTGGCACCAGGCGATCGGGTGGTCGTGCCCCATCGCCCCGCTGCCCGGGCTGTAGCTGCGCTCGTCGAGCGAGGCCAGCACCTGCACCTGACGGGCGCGGGGGTTGGTGCGGAAGTTGTACCACTCGTCGTAACGGGACCACCGCTCCGGCAGGTGCCGGGTCGACTCGTGGGTGGTGTCCTCGACCTTCACCGTCGCCGTCTGGTTGGCCGGGTGGTTGTTGAAGTAGGCACCGACCAGTTGGCCGTACCAGGCCCAGTCGTACTCGGTGTCCGACGCGGCGTGCACGCCGACGTATCCGCCACCGGCGCGGATGTATCGCTCGAAGGCCGCCTGCTGGCTGGCGTTGAGCACATCACCCGTGGTCGACAACCAGATGACCGCCTGGAACCTGGCGAGGTTGGTGTCGGTGAAGGCGGCGCTGTCCTCGGTGGTGGTGACGGTGAACCCGTTCGCCGTGCCGAGTTGCTGGATCGCGCTGATGCCGGCCGGGATCGAGTCGTGTCGGAATCCGGCGGTCTTGGAGAAGACCAGGACGGAGAACGGCTCCGCCGCCGCCGCGGCGACCGGAACGGTGGGGCGGGCGGCCTGAGCGGCGGCGGGGCCGGTGATCGGGGCCGGTGCGGCGGCCAGGATGAGTGCAAGGGCGAGTAGCGCCATGGTGACTGCGGCGAGCGGGGCTCGGCGCCGACTGAGTCGGGGCACGAAGATCTCCTCTGTCCGTGGGACGGTCCGGAGTGGACGGCGGTGGTCACTCCCGTCGGTCCGACCGCCCATACCTGACGAGCGAGGTCTGGGTGCCGACTCAGCCGATCCGATCACTCAATTTGCGTTAGTGAATCTAGTTTCGAGCAAGGTGGAGCCTTGTAACGTTTTGGTAACGAGGCCATTTGTATTGGTGTGAGTCACTGCATATCCGGCCTTTTTCCGGCCCGCCGTGCTGCCGCGGGTCCGTTCAGCAGGCCGTGGCGGAGTCGGCATGACCGGGTGGCCCGCACCGCCACCGGCGGCGCGGGACGGGCTTGGCGGAGCCGGCGAAACGACGTACGGTGACACCCAACGAACCCACGGGAGCCCGGTGTACCGGGCTGAGAGGGGGGCTGTGAGCCCCCGACCGTCGAACCTGATCCGGGTAATGCCGGCGCAGGGAGGAGTGTTGCCGTGCCGTCCCTGGGGCGACTGCATCTGATCACCGACACCCGACCCGGGCGGGATCCGCTCGCCGTGCTCCGTGCCGTGCTCCCGGTGGCCCACAGCCAGCTGGTGGTGCAGGTCCGCGTGGAGGACAGCGAGACGGACCGGCAGGCGTACGAGCTGACCCGGCAGGTGTTGGCCCTCGGCACGCCGTACGGGGTGCCCTGCCTGGTCAACGACCGACTGCACGTGGCACTGGCCACCGGCGCCGCCGGCGGTCACGTCGGTGCCGACGACCTGCCCGTGGCGGCGGCCCGGGAGGTGCTCGGACCGGCGGCGGTGCTGGGTGCCACCGCGCGGGAACCGGCAACCGCGCTCGCGGCGGTAACCGCCGGGGCGAGCTACCTGGGGGTGGGGCCGTGCCGCGCCACCGCCACCAAGGACGGGCTGCCACCGCCGATCGGTGTGGCCGGTGTCCGGGCGGTGGTCGAGGCGGTCGAGGTGCCGGTGATCGCCATCGGTGGGGTGACGGCGGCGGACGTGCCCGGGTTGCGGGCCGCCGGCGCGTACGGGGTGGCGGTGGTCGGTGCGCTCTCCGGAGCCACCGATCCCGCCCGCGCCGCCGCCGAGCTGGTTCGGGCGCTGGCATGACCGGACGCCCCGCCACCACCGACGTGCCGCAGCGCCGTCCCGATGTGGCCGTCGTGGGGGGCGGTCCGATCGGGTGGGCGGTCGCCTGGCGGTGCGCGGCGCGCGGGTTGCGGGTGGTCGTGCACGATCCGGCACCCGGGTCGGGTGCCTCGTACGTGGCTGCCGGCATGTTGGCACCGGTCGCCGAGGCGTACTTCGGCGAGCGGGAGCTGACCGCCCTGCTGACCGAGTCGGCCGGCCGCTGGCCCGGGTTCGCCGCCGAACTGACCGAGGTGACCGGCACCGACATCGGCTACCGGACCGAGGGCACCCTGATGGTCGGGCTGACCGCCGACGACCTCGCCGAGGCGCGTCGGCTCTGGGCGTACCAGCAGGAGCTGGGGTTGCCGGTGACGCCCCTGCGCCCGTCGCCGCTGCGCGAGCGCGAGCCGGCGCTGGCGCCCCGGGTGCGCGGCGGCGCGCTCGCCGCCACCGACCATCAGGTCGACCCGCGTCGGCTGGTACCGGCGTTGCGGCTGGCGGCGGAGCGGGCGGGAGCGGTGCTGGTCGCCGAGCCGGTGCGCCGGCTGTCCGACGTCACGGCCGGCGCGACCGTGGTCGCCGCCGGCTGCGGCAGCGCGGCCCTGACCGGCCTGCCGGTCCGGCCGGTCAAGGGACAGGTGCTGCGGCTGCGCGCGCCGGATGGCGGGCCGCCCGGCTTTCGGCACGTGATCCGGGGGTACGCCGATGGCGAGCACGTCTACCTGGTGCCGCGCGACAGCGGCGAGGTGGTCGTCGGCGCGACCGTCGAGGAGCGCTCCGACCTGGACGTCTCCGCCGGAGCGGTGCTGCGGCTGCTGCGGGCCGCCGTCGACCTGCTGCCCGAGATCGCCGAGTACGACCTGGTGGAGGCGCTGGCGGGGCTGCGCCCGGGCACACCGGACAATGCGCCGATCCTGGGCCCGTTGCCGGGGCACCCGGACGTCCTGGTCGCCACCGGTCACCACCGGCACGGGATCGTGCTGACCCCGATCACCGCAGACCTGATCACCGATCTGGTCACCGGGGAGGGCAACTCCGACGCACTGCTGGCGCCCTTCCGGCCGGACCGGTTCGCCGAACCGCCCGGCGTCGTGGGCGCAACGGTCGCTGGCACTTTTCCGTACTCGACGGAGGACAACTCGTGGAACTGACGGTGAACGGTGCCGGGCGCAGCCTGCCGGACGGACTGACCGTGGCCGACCTGGTCCGCGACATCACCGGCCAGCAGCGCGGTGTCGCGGTGGCGGTCAACGGTGAGGTGGTGCCGCGTACCGGTTGGCCGGCGACGGTGCTGCGCGGCGGTGACCGGGTCGAGGTGCTCAGCGCCGCCCAGGGCGGGTGAGCCGGATGGACAACGAATCGAGCCCCTTCGAGCTGGGCGGTGTCCGGTTCAACTCGCGGCTGATCCTCGGTACCGGCGGAGCGGCCAACCTCCACGTGCTGGAGCAGGCGATCCGGGCGTCCGGCACCGAGTTGGTCACCCTGGCGCTGCGCCGGGTCGAGACGGTGCCCGGCGGCTCGGGCGGTCTGCTGGACCTGCTCGACCGGTGTGGGGTGCGGCTGTTGCCCAACACCGCCGGCTGCTACACGGCGGGCGAGGCGGTGAAGGTGGCCCGGCTGGCCCGGGACGCGTTCGAGACCGACTGGGTCAAGCTGGAGGTGATCGGCGACGAGCGGACGCTGCTGCCCGACGGGGTGGAGTTGCTGCGCGCCGCCGAGGAACTGGTCGACGACGGGTTCACCGTACTGCCGTACACCTCCGACGACCCGGTGCTGGCGCGGCGGCTGGCCGACGTCGGTTGCGCGGCGGTGATGCCGGCCGGCGCGCCGATCGGCTCCGGCCTGGGGATCAACAATCCGCACCACATCCGGCTCATCCGGCAGGACGTGAGCGTGCCGGTGATCCTGGACGCGGGCATCGGTACCGCCTCCGACGCGGCGCTCGCCATGGAGCTGGGCTGTGACGCGGTGCTGCTGGCCAGCGCGGTGACCCGGGCCGCCGACCCGGTGGCGATGGCCACCGCGATGCGGTACGCGATCGCCGCCGGCCGCCTCGCCCATGGCGCCGGCCGCATCCCCCACCGCTTCCACGCCCTCGCCTCCACTCCCGACGAAGGCCGTCCCGACCTGTGACCGCCCGGACCGAAATTGTGGATCTCGGTGCGAAGCCGCCCCGCCAAGGGAGCTTGCCGGCCAGGATCCCGCCGATCTGCGGTGTCGTTGTGTTGACCGATCGGCGGGTGGCGCGGGGTGGGCTGGCCCGAGTGGTGGCGGCCGCGGTGGCCGGGGGAGTGCGCTGGGTGGTGTTGCGGGAGAAGGATCTGCCGCGCGTCGAGCGCCTCGCCCTCGCCGCCGAGCTGCGATCGATCCTGAGCGAGGCCGGCGGAACCCTCATCGTCGCCGGCCCCGACCCGCTGCTGCACGCCGATCCGGGCCGCCCTCTGACTGCCCTGCATCTGTCGGCGGCTGGCCCGTACCCACCGCCCGCCGCCGACCTGGTCGGCCGCTCCTGCCATGACGCGGCGGAACTGCAGCGCCTCACCACCGAGGACTACGTGACCCTCTCGCCGGTCTTCCCCACCCGGACCAAGCCCGGCTACGGCCCACCCCTGCTCGCCGAAGGGCTGGCCGAGCTGATCCGGCTGAGCCCGGTGCCCGCGCTGGCCCTCGGCGGCATCGAAACCCCCGACCAGGTGCACGCCTGCGTCCAGGCCGGAGCCACCGGAGTGGCAGTCCTCGGCACCGTCATGCGCGCGCACGACCCACAGCAGACAGCCGCCACCCTCACCGCCGCCTTCCACGCCACGACCGCTCCGGAACCCGCCAAGAATCCGCCAAGCCGGCACGTTCCGGCGGGGGATGACCACGACGGGGCTGCGGCCGACCGTGCCCACGCAGGGATCAAGCCTGACCGCCCGGAGTGGGCACGGTCGGCCGCAGCCCCCAACCGCAACCACAGAGCAACAACAACCCCCGACCACCAAGAGGAACTGCCGTGACCACCCCCACCACCGTGCTGACCGTCGCCGGTTCCGACTCCGGTGGCGGCGCCGGCATCCAGGCTGACCTGAAGGTCTTCGCCGCGCTCGGCGCGTACGGCACGAGCGTGCTGACGGCGGTCACCGCGCAGAACACCCGGGGTGTGGACGCGGTGCTGCCGCTGCCCCCGCAACTGGTCACCGATCAGCTGGACAGCGTGCTGTCGGACTTCGCGGTACGGGCGGTCAAGACCGGGATGCTGGGCACTCCGGCGGTGGCGGCCGCGATCGCCGACGCGGCGGCGGCCGACCGGCTACCGCAACTGGTCGTCGACCCGGTGCTGGTGGCCACCAGCGGGCACCAGCTCGGCGTGGTGGAGGCGGTGGAGCGGTTGCTGCCGTACGCCCGGGTGGCCACACCGAACAGCGCGGAGGCCGCCGCCCTCACCGGGGCGGCCGTGACCGACGTGGCGGAGATGACCACGGCGGCGCGGGCCCTGGCGGCCGGCGGACCGGAGTGGGTGATCGTGACCGGCGGCGACGTGGACGCCGGTACGGAGGCGGTGGACGTGCTGCACGGCCCGGACGGGACGACGGTGCTGCGCGCCCCGCGGGTGCCGACCCGGCACACCCACGGCACCGGTTGCTCGTTCTCGGCGGCCGTGACGGTGCGGCTGGCGCTGGGCGATCCGGTGCCGGTGGCGGTCCGGGCAGCCAAGGAGTACGTGACCCGGGCGCTGACCGGCGCGCGGGACTGGGAGCTGGGCGCGGGCCGTGGACCGATGGACCACTTCGGCTGGTCCGCCTGATCAGGGAGGCTGTCATGCAGGCACGTCGCAAGGTGTACGTCGAGGGATCACGACCGGACGTCCGGGTGCCGTTCGCGGAGGTGGAGCTGACCGGGGACAACCCTCCGGTACGGCTCTACGACACCTCTGGACCAGGCTCGGATCCGGAGGTCGGGCTGTCGCCGTTGCGGGGACCGTGGATCGCCGAGCGGGCCGACGTTGCGCCGGTACGTGGTGCCGGAACCCCACTGGCCGGTTCGGACGGCAAGCGGCCGACCCAGCTCGCGTACGCCCGTGCCGGTGTCGTCACGCCGGAGATGGAGTTCGTGGCGATCCGCGAGGGGTTGGCGCCGGAGTTCGTCCGGGACGAGATCGCGGCCGGGCGGGCCGTGCTGCCGCTCAACGTCAACCACCCGGAGTGCGAGCCGGCGATCATCGGCAAGGCGTTCCTGGTGAAGGTCAACGCGAACATCGGCACCTCGGCGGTTACCTCGTCGGTGGCCGAGGAGGTGGAGAAACTGACCTGGGCCACCCGGTGGGGTGCGGACACGGTGATGGACCTGTCCACCGGCAAGCGGATCCACGAGACGCGCGAGGCGATCGTGCGTAACTCGCCGGTGCCGATCGGGACGGTGCCCATCTACCAGGCGCTGGAGAAGGTCGGCGGTGATCCGGTGAAGTTGAGCTGGGAGGTGTTCCGGGACACGGTGATCGAGCAGGCAGAGCAGGGCGTGGACTACATGACGGTGCACGCCGGGGTGCTGCTGCCGTACGTCCCGCTGGCGGTGGACCGGGTGACCGGCATCGTGTCGCGCGGTGGCTCGATCATGGCGGCCTGGTGCCTGGCGCACCACGAGGAGAACTTCCTCTACACCAACTTCCGGGAGCTGTGCGAGATCCTGGCCCGCTACGACGTGACGTTCTCCCTCGGCGACGGCCTGCGGCCCGGCTCGATCGCGGACGCCAACGACGAGGCGCAGTTCGCTGAGCTGCGTACCCTCGGTGAGCTGACGAAGATCGCCTGGGAGTACGACGTGCAGGTGATGATCGAGGGTCCGGGGCACGTGCCGATGCACAAGATCAAGGAGAACGTCGATCTTCAGCAGGAGTGGTGCCACGAGGCACCCTTCTACACGCTCGGTCCGCTGACCACCGACATCGCGCCCGCGCACGACCACATCACCTCGGCCATCGGGGCGGCGATGATCGGCATGTTCGGCACCGCGATGCTCTGTTACGTCACGCCGAAGGAGCACCTCGGATTGCCCGACCGGGATGACGTGAAGGCCGGTGTGATCGCGTACAAGATCGCGGCGCACGCGGCCGACCTGGCGAAGGGACATCCGGGGGCGCAGGCCTGGGACGACGCGTTGTCGAAGGCGCGCTTCGAGTTCCGCTGGGAGGACCAGTTCAACCTCTCGCTCGACCCGGAGACCGCGCGGTCCTACCACGATGCGACGCTGCCCGCCGAGCCGGCGAAGACCGCACACTTCTGCTCGATGTGCGGGCCGAAGTTCTGCTCCATGAAGATCACGCAGGATCTCAAGGAGTACGCCGCCCGCGGCATGCAGGACAAGTCCGACGAGTTTGTCGCCTCCGGCGGACGGGTGTACCTGCCACTGGCCTGACCGGTCGGGACCGAGCACGGGTAGGACCTCAGCGCCTCATGTCGGTGTGATGTGATCATGTCACTCAGACATGGGGCGCTGTACCCGTACCTCCCCCCGGCAGTTACCCACGGTGGACGCGCGGTGAGCGTCGGCGTCGACGGCCGCTGGGGTGCGGGCGGGTGCTCAGTGTCGGTGGTGCCGCCCGGTCGACCGCAGGGAGCGGCGTGGTCCCTTCGGCGGTGTGGACTCGTCGTCGTCATGTGGCCGGCTGAGCCCGGCGACCCAGTCGACGTACTCCTCGTCCTGTGCCGGCAGCGGTTCGTCCTGCTCGGTCGCGGCATTCTCCGCGGACCGGGACCGGCCGCGTCGGAACAGCCCACGCCGGGTCTTCTCCGCTTCGCCGTCCGGCTGGACGTCCTCGGCCCGCACGGCGGGCGGCTTCGTGAAGGCGGCCGTGAGGTCACGGGCGGTGGCCGCCGTCTCGATGGAGACCTCCGGGGTCTCCGGGACAGCGGCGGTGATGCCGGGTGATTCGGGCGCGGCAGGCTCGGCCGGCGCGCGACCGAGGTCGGGCAGCGCGAGTCGTTGCCGAGGCCGCGGCGCCGCCTCGGGCGGTACCTCCGCCGCCGAGCGGTCTCCGGCATCATCCGCTGGGGCTGGGGCTGGGGCTGGGGCTGGGGCTGGGGCTGGCTCGGCGGCCGGCGTGGCCGGTGCCGTTGCGGTCGCGGCCGGCGGGTCCGCCGACGGGGTCGGCGTCCGAGGCGTGCGGGTGCGGCGGGGCGTCGGAGTCTTGCCGGTCGGAGCGGCCGGGGCCTCGGTCTCCAGCGTGGTCGGTGCCGCCCGGGGCAGGTCGCTGCCGTCGCCCACCGGCGCCGGGTCGGTGGCGGCCTCGGACTTCCCGGCAGTCGCCTCTGCTCCTGCCTCGCGCTCCGGTTCCCGCTCGCTCCGTTCGCCGTTGCCTTTGCTGTCGTCGGAGCGGGCGTCATCGTCGGTGCGCACGTCGGCCTGGCGCCGTTCGCCGTTGCCGGTGGTTGGCGCGGCTACCGACGGTGCGGTGACGGGGACGGCCTGGCCGGGGGTGACCGCATCGCCGGCGGTCGGCGTGGTCGCGGCGGCGGACGGGTCGGTGTGCGCGACCGGCCAGTGCCAGTGCGGCGGTGAGCCGTCGGCGGCGGCGCGGGAACCGTCGTCGGAGCGGATACCGCCGGTCGACCGGTCGGTCCCGGTGCCGTCGACGACCTGACCCGCCGAGGTGGCCGCCGCGTCGGCCGAGGACGCGGCCGACGTGGGTAGCGCGGGGGTCGCCGGCAACGGTTGCAGGATGGCGGTCGGCTCGATGGCGGTCCCGCTGGTGGGCGCGGCCCGGTGGGCGGGCCGGCCGGTGAGCGGCCAGGGCAGCAGGGCTGCCGCTGCCGAACCGAGCGCGCCGACCAACACCGCGATCAGCGCCGCGTAGTAGGGGGTCAACTGGTACCGGTCGCCCGTGTCACCCGGGCCGGCGGCCAGGTAGGCGAAGGCCACCAGTACCGGCCCGGCGACCCCACTGGGCCCACTGACAAGTGGAGGATGCCCTCGCCAGCGGGCCGCCGCCGCGGTCGCCGCGCCAGCCAGCAGGGTCGCCATCGGCAGGATCAGCAGCGCCAGTTGCTGCGCGGTGCCGGCGGCGAGCCAGGCCGGCTCCAGCACGCCGAGGCGCACCGGGGTCAGCGGCCCGCTCGCTCCCAGCGACGGCAGCACGGACAGTAACGCCAGTAGCCAGACCGCCGCGGCCACCGCTGCCATGTTCCAGGCGAAGGGCGGCCGGACCAGCACGGCCAGCGCGGCACCGGCACCGACCACCGCGCCGAGACCGGCACAGATCGCCACGGCCCAGACCGGATCGACCGAGATGAGTTCGGCGCTGCGGGCCGGCTGCATGCACAGCGGTGCCACGACCGTGGCACCGAGAGCGGCGCTGCCCGCCACGGCCAGTTGCCGCGGGGTGCCGGTGAGCTGCCCGCCGTGACGGGCCAGCCGCTCGGTGAGCACGGCACCGATGACGGCGGCGTTCGTGGCGAACCAGCCCGCCCAGACGAGCTGGGCGGGCCACTGGTTGATGCTCGCGCCGGTGAAGCTTCCGGTGAGCCGGACGATGCCGAAGCCGAAGGCGAGACCGAGCTGACCGGCGCCGGCCAGCAGGCTGAGGCCGAAGGCGGTGAACAGTAGTCGGCTCGATGTCCGATGGGCCATGACCGGCACGTTACGGTCCGTTTCCACCAATCGCCACCGGCACGCCGTGGACGGACGTATGACCTGCTCGCGGCGGGTCTACTTGAGCTCGACCAGCCGGGCAAGGTATGTCGTGTCGCCGACGTTGGTGAGCATGTGCACGGCTCCCGGATCGCGATAGACCACCCCGCCGGTCGGTTCGTCGGCGTCGATCCGCACGCCGTCGACCGTCTGCACGAGGTTCTTCGCGCCCTGGACGGCCACCACGAGATAGGGGTGGTCGTGCCGGTGCAGCGGCTGACGCTCACCGGGCTCCAGCCGGATGTGCCAGACCCGGACCCGGTCGTTCTCGAAGACGATCTCCTGTCCGACCGGGCCGAGCACCGGCTCGGAGTCGGGTGTGGCAACCTCGGCTGGCGTCTCGGTCATCGGTTTCCGTCCAGTCGGGGGAGCACCTCGGCGGCGATCAGTTCCAGGTGGTCCAGGTCGGTGAGGTCGATCAGGCGTAGATGCACCCGGGTGGTGCCGATCGCCGCGAACTCGCCGATCCGGTCGACAAGTTGCTGCGGTGAGCCGACCACCGGATCCTCGGGCGGTAGAGCGCTCTTGACGTGCAGCGGCGCCGCGCGCCGGCGGGCCTCGCTGTCGGTACGCCCGATCGCCACCACGATGCCGGCGGAGAGCGTCAACGGCCGACGTCCGGTGCCCGGGCGATCGACCCGTTGACTCGCCTCCTGGACCCGCTCGTACGCCTCGCGGGTCTGTTCGACGCTGGTGAAGGGGACGTTGAACTCGTCGGCGTACCGGGCGGCGAGCTCCGGGGTGCGTTTGGGGCCTCGCCCACCGACGATCACCGGAGGGCCGGGGGTCTGCACCGGTTTGGGCAGCGCCGGCGATTCGGTGAGCCGGTAGTGGTCGCCGACGTAGCTGAAGGTCCCGCCGGACGGGGTGCGCCAGAGGCCGGTGATCACTTCGAGCTGTTCGGCGAGGCGGTCGAAGCGTTCGCTGGTGCTGGGGAACGGGATGCCGTACGAGACATGCTCCCGGGCGTACCAGCCGGCACCGATGCCAAGCTCGACCCGCCCGCCGCTCATCTGGTCGACCTGGGCCACCATCACGGCCAGCGGGCCGGGTAGCCGGAACGTCGCCGAGGTGACCAGGGTGCCCAGCCGGATCCGGCTGGTTTCCCGGGCGAGCGCCGCCAGGGTCAGCCAGGCGTCGGTCGGGCCGGGTAGGGCCGGTTCGTCACCCATGGCCTGGTAGTGGTCGGCTCGGAGGAAGGCGTCGAAGCCACCCTGCTCGGCGAGCCGGGCGAAGCGGAGCTGGTCGTCATAGGTGGCACCCCGGTGCGGCTCGGTGAAGACGGCCACCCGCATGCTCATCGCGCCACCTCGCTACGCTCGGCGCCGCGATGAGGCACCACCGCACTGAGCCAAATGAATCGCTCGCTGCGCTCGCTCATCGCGCCACCTCGCTACGCTCGGCGCCGCGATGAGGCACCACCGCACTGAGCCGAATGATTCGCTCGCGCTGCTCGCTCATCGCGCCACCTCGCTACGCTCGCTCATCGGCTCCGTACCGGCTCTCGCCGGCTGGTCGCGTTCCATCAGCAGTTCGTGCAGGTCGGCACTGACCTGGGCGACTTCGGTCAGGTGCGCGTTGCGGCCCAGGGTACGAGGGCGGGGAATGGTCACCTCGACGACCTTGCGGACGCGGCCGGGGCGCGGGCTGAGCACCACGACCCGGTCGGCGAGCAGCACCGCCTCGTCGATGGAGTGGGTGACGAAGACGACCGTCGCGCCGCTGCGCATGTGCACCCGCTGGAGTTCGCCGGCGAGTTCCTCGCGGGTGAGCGCGTCGAGCGCGGAGAAGGGTTCGTCCATCAGCATGACCCGGGGGTCGCCGATCAGTGATCGGCACAGCGAGACCCGCTGCTGCATGCCACCGGACAGCTCGTGCGGCAGCCGCTTCTCGAAGCCGGACAGCCCGGCCACGTCGAGCAGGTCCCGGGCCCGGTCACGGTGCGCGGCCCGTTTCCAGCCGAAGACCTCCACCGGCAGCAGGACGTTGTCCAGCACGGTGCGCCAGGGCAGCAGGGCCGGCCGCTGAAACAGCATGGCGATGTCCCGGCGCGGTCCGGTGACCGGCTTGCCGTCCACGGTGACCGCGCCGGAGGTGACCGGGATCAGACCGGAGATCAGCCGCAGCAGGGTCGACTTGCCGCAGCCGGAGCGGCCGAGCACCGCGACGAACTCACCCTCGGCGACGTCGAGGTTGATGCCCCGCAACGCCTCGACCCGACCGGCGCGGCCGTCGAAGGTGCGGGACACCTCGGAGATTCGGATCATCGCCGACGGGCCTCCCCTGATTGGAAAGTCAGGAACTGGCAAAGGCTATCGGCCCCGGTCCTGTATCGCACCGTCCGGGGTGGACATCACTTTGTATCCGTTCCGCAACCCGGTACGCCTGGCGTCGCAAAGGTGGGGTTCTCGTACGCTGTGCCCGCGAGAGTCCCCCTCGATACGCGGTGTCGGCTTCCATCCGGCTGCCGGTGCCGCCCCGACAACTCCCTTCCGGCGGCCCGACGCCCCGGTTGGAAAGGACAAGGTGCACTGATGAGAAGGCTGACCCGTACGGTCGCCGCGGCCACGATGGCCACCGCGCTCGCCCTGGTCTCCGCGTGCAGCAGCGGCTCGGACGACGCTGACGGCAACGACGTCGGCTCGTCCCTGGAGCAGGTGACCTACCTCACCTCGTTCGGCAACTTCGGGCGCGACGCGTACGCCTGGGTGGCCAAGGAGAAGGGCTACTTCAAGGACGCCGGCTTCGACGTCGAGATCAAGCCGGGGCAGGGCACCGGCGCCGTGATTCAGACGGTCGTCGGCGGCCAGGCGCACTTCGGCCCGATCGACCTGACCGGTGGGCTGCTCCAGCTCGGCAACGGTGACGCGAAGGACTTCGTCGCGGTGGCCGCCATCCAGCAGCGCACCATGGCGGCCATCGCCACCGTCGACGACACGGGCATCACCACCCCGAAGGACCTGGAGGGCAAGACTCTCGCCGACACCCCCGGCTCGGTGGTCCGTAACCTCTTCCCGACGTACGCCCGCATGGCCGGCATCGACTACACCAAGGTCAAGTGGGTCAACGGCGAGGCGCAGACCCTGATGGGCACGCTGGCCTCCGGTTCCGTCGACGGCATCGGGCAGTTCGTGGTCGGCCAGCCGACCATCGAGGCGGTCACCAAGAAGAAGGCCGTCCTGTTGCCGTACAGCAACGTGATGCAGGACCTCTACGGCAACGTGCTGATCACCTCCAAGCAGTACGCCAGCGAGAAGCCGGAGCAGGTCAAGCGGTTCACCGAGGCGCTGCTCAAGGGTCTTGAGTACGCCCTGGCGAACCCGCAGGAAGCGGCCGAGATCCTGGCCAAGAACGCCGAGGCGGTCGTGCCCGCCGCCGCTGCCGCCGAGCTGCAGCTGATGGCCGGCTACGTCCGCTCCAGCAACTCCGGCACCGCACTGGGCACGCTGGACAGCGGCCGGGTCGCCAAGAGCATCGCGATCCTGCGCGGTGCCGGCGCTCTGAAGTCGGACCTCACCCCCGACCAGATCATCGACTTCAACCTGGCGCCGAAGGCCTGAGCCGCTCGGTACCGCACGGAGCACGCCGCACCGCAGCGCCGGTGCGGCGTGCTCTGCTCCCCGCTCACCAGAACGCGCCGAACCGCAGGAGGATCCGATGACCGACGTCCGTCCACGGCAGCCGGAGGCTTCGCTCACCCCCGAGCAGTCCCCGGCCGTACCGCGGGGCCGGCGGTGGCGAGCCGGCGGCCTGCGCTCGGGTACGACGGCCGCCCTGCTACCGGCCGCCGGGCTGCTGGTCGCGCTCGGTCTCTGGTGGCTGGTGGCCCGGCTGGAGCTGATTCACCCGGCCGCCCTGCCGCCCCCCGGTGACGTGCTCACGGCATTCTCCGACCGGCCGGCCCGACTGCTGGAGCACACCGTGGCCACCACCGGTGAGATCCTGCTCGGCTTCGCACTCTCCGCGGTGGCCGGGGTGCTGATCGGCCTGGCGTTGGCGGCCTCCCGGACGGTCGAGCGGATGTTCACCCCGCTGCTGGTCGCGGTCAACGCCGTTCCGAAGATCACCCTGGGCCCGCTGCTGGTGGTGGCGCTCGGTTGGGGTCAGAAGCCGATCCTCACCATGGTCTTCCTGCTCTGCTTCTTCCCGATCGTGCTGTCCACCGCCACCGGGCTGACCACCACGCCGGCCGAACTGGCCGAACTGGTGCGGTCCTGGAACGCCTCCCGTTGGCAGACGTTCCGCAAGGTCCGCTTTCCGGCCGCGCTCCCGCAGATCTTCGTGGGGCTGAAGGTCGCCATGCCGCTGGCCGCGATCGGTGCGGTGATCGGTGAGTTCCAGGCCGGTGAGGGTGGCCTCGGCTACGTGATCCAGCAGTACGCCGGCATCGGCGACACCGCCACCGCGTGGGCCGCGATCATCCTCGTCGCCCTGGTCAGCATCCTGCTCTACGCCGCGCTGGTCCTCGTCGAGCGGCGCAGCCTGCCCTGGCTGCGGGAGACCACCTCCACCCGCTGAGCCGCCGTCGGGTAACCCCGCGGCGGCTCAGCTGGCCAGGCGCCAGCGGCCGTTGCGGGCGATCAGGGTCGTCAGTGCCTGCGGCATCAGCCCGGAGTGGTTGTCCGGCGTCATCCGGATCGGACCGGACAGGCCGTCCATCTGGGACGTCTCCAGCACGTCGCGGAGGCGGTCCCGGTCGACCTCGCCGACGGGTCCGCCAGCCCGCAACTCCGCGTCGGCGATCAGCTGGATCGCGTCCGCGGCGAACGAGGCGGAGCCGTGGTAGCCGCCGTACCGGGCGGTGTAGTCCTGGAACCACTGACGGCGCGCGGCCTTCGCCGGGGTGGTCGCGATGACGTCGTCGATCACCATCGTCTGGGTGAAGACCAGGGTGGCCCGTTCCGCCGACTTGGCGGCCGAGCCGAGGAAGAGGTCGCCCGCGGCGGAGGCGTCGAGGAACAGGGAGCCGGAGTAGTTGGCCCGCTTGACCGCGCTGGAGGCGAGCATCGCCTGCTCCGGAGGGGTCCAGATGATCACGGCGTCGGGGTCTGCCGCGGCCAACCTGCCGGCCTGCGCGTCCAACTCCGTGTCGGTGCCGCGGGCGGAGGCCTCGGCAAGCACCTGGATGCCGACCTTACCGAACTCGCGGCGCAGGGCCGTTGCGCCCTCCTGGCCGTAGGCGTCGTCACTGCGCAGGAGGCCGACCGTGTCGATGTTGCGGCGGCGCAGTTCGACGGTGAGCGCCGCAGCGTTGTCGGCGGCGTTGGGGGCCAGTTTGAACATGTAGCGGCGTTCCGCGACCGGGTTCACCACGGCGCCGGCCGCCGCGAGCGCGATGGTCGGGATCCGGTTCTCATTGACCGTACGCACCGCACCGACGGCGCATTCGTTGCAGCCACCCATGACGATGGCGGTTACCCGCTTGTCGTTGCTGAAGTCGACGATGTTCCGCAGGGACTCACTGGCGTCGGAGCGGTTGTCCTTCAACAATAGTTCGACCGTACGGCCGTTGAGTGCCCCCGAGGCGTTCAACTGATCGCGCTTCAGTTCCAGGGCCTGCCGGTACGCCTTGCCGACCCCGGCTGCAGCGCCGGAGAGCTCCAGGTCGGCGGCGATCACAATCGGGCTCGTGTCCTGCTCCTCCCCGCCGAACTGACAGCCGGCGAGAGTGGTGGCGAGCAGGGTCGACACGAGCGCCGTGGCGGTCGCGGAGCGGAAGGGGGTCAACTCGGTCCTCCTGATGCGGCACGGGCAGGGCCCGGTCACCGGCGGCTCGTCCGTCCTCTGTGGATAATGAGACGGCTCTGCCGTACCGTGTGCGCGAAGCCTGCAAAACCTTGCCAATGCCGGGCGCTGTGGTCAAGCGGGTCAGCGATGACGTTTCGGGACGCCGATCCCACATACTGGCGTAACCAAATGTTTTCAAATGCTCACTGTGGCGAGTCGTATGGCCACTCTGGAGTTACAAGCCCTGTTCAGGGGCGCTGTGGAAATGTAGGTATTAGTTGACCGCATCACGGGTTGCATGCCGTCCGACCGTTTCCTGCCCTCCTGCGGCTTCCCAAACACGATCTCGTCTGATGAAATCGCGGCCGTGCCGCGCGTGGCGCCGGCCGTCGCTCCGCGTACGGGTCGGCGGTCCTGGCGGGAAGAAATCGACGGAGGCGATGTCGTGAGCACCGGACCGACGACCCTGCCCGCCCGTGGTGACGCCGCGCAGAAGGACGGCGGTTGGCTGCCCCGGCTGCGCGACGCGCGGATCCGGTCCAAGCTGGCGCTGATTCTGGTCGTTCCCGTGGCGGCGGTCATCGCGCTGGCCACGGTCCGCCTGGTCGCCGTCGGCGAGGGTGCCTACGACGCGAGTCAGTCCCGCGCACTCACGGCGCTGTCCATCGATGTCTCCGCGCTGACGAACGACCTGCACGCCGAACGAATGGCGGCGGCGGCCTACCTCGCCGCACCGCAACAGCGGGCCGACGCGTACAACCTGCGGGTCCGCGAGACCCAGCAGCGGATCGACGAGTACCGCGCGGAGCGGGCCCGGGTCGGCGACGCGCCGGCGGCGGTCCGCGACCGGCTCGCGGCCATCGACGCGCACCTGGACACCCTCGACGGCACCCGGCAGGAGGTGCTCGCCCGGGAGCAGATGGAGGTCGCCGAGGCGACGCTGCGCTACGGGGTGGTCCTCAACGACCTGGTCGCCTACGGCGACGGGCTGGCCCAGTTGCCCGGCGACGAGGAGCTCGGTGACAGCCGCCGGGCGGTCGCCGCCTTCGCCCGGGCGAAGGCGGCCGTCGCCGAGGAGGAGGCGGTCACCTTCACGGCACTGAGTGGCGGCCGGCTGGACAACGAGCAGTTCTCCGCCTTCGTGGCCACCCTCACCGGGCAGCAGGAGGCGCTGGTCGCCTTCTCGCTCGCCGCCGACCCGGTGCAGCGTGCCCTGGTCGAGAGCACCGTTTCGGGTGACGCGGTGGTGCTGGCCGACCGGATCGCCACCGACCTCAGCCGGTCGGTCAACCAGCGTGCGCCGTTCACCGCACAGGAAGCCACGGCAGCGATCGGCGCGGTCAACGAGCTGATGCGGTGGGCCGAGATCGAGCTGCAGAGCCGCCTGCTCGCCCAGGCCGAACAGGCCCGCTCCGACGTCCTCCGGCAGGCCGTCGTCGAGACCACGCTGGTGTTGCTCACGCTGATCATCGCGGTGACCCTGGCCGTGGTGCTGGCCCGCTCGCTGAACCACTCCCTGCGCCGGCTGCGGGAGGGCGCGCTCTCCGTGGCGAACCACGACCTGCCGGAGGCGGTGCGTCGGCTACAGGGGATGGGCAACGTCAGCGACGGGAGTGTCGACGAGATCGTCCGCGAGGTACGCGACCCGATCCAGCTCAGCAACCGCGACGAGGTGGGGCAGGTCGCCTCGGCCTTCAACGTCGTCCACCGGGAGGCGGTCCGGGTCGCGGCCGAACAAGCGGCCCTGCGAACCAGTGTCTCGGCGATGTTTCTGAACCTGGCCCGACGCAGTCAGACCCTGGTCGACCGCATGATCGGCGAACTGGACGCGATCGAGCGCGGCGAGGAGGATCCGAAGCGGCTCGCCCAGCTCTTCGAGCTCGATCACCTCGCCACCCGAATGCGCCGCAACGACGAGAACCTGCTCGTGCTGGCCGGCGCGGACTCGGCCGTACCGCGCCGCGACGACGCCCTGCTGGTGGACGTGCTGCGGGCCGCGCAGTCCGAGGTGGAGCTCTACAACCGGATCGAGTTCGGCACGGTCGACACCGACGTGTCGGTGGCGGCCCACGCGGTCAACGACGTGGTGCGGTTGGTGGCCGAGCTGCTCGACAACGCCACCCGTTTCTCGCCGCCCAACACCACTGTGGTGGCCGACGGGCGGCGGATCCGGGACTACGTGCTCATTCAGATCGAGGACCGGGGTCTCGGCCTCTCCGACGAGCAGCTGGACGCGCTCAACCGGCGGCTGGCCGCACCATCCGCCGTCGACGTGGCAGCGTTCCGCCTGATGGGTCTGGCGGTGGTCAGCCGGCTGGCGGCCCGCTACGGCATCCGGGTCGAGCTGCGGCGTAACGTCGAGGGCGGCACTGTCGCGCAGGTCACCCTGCCTGCCGCCACCGTGGTGCTGCCCAGCCTGCGCGGTCGGGACCAGGCGATCACCCGACCCCGGCAGCCGCTCGCGGTCGAGCAGACTCCCCTGGCGTCGGTCGGTCTGGGCGATGCGGCCGGGGTCGCGGGCCGCGGCAACACCGCCACTTTGGTCGACCGGTGGCACAACGGCACCTCCTCCGCCCCGCCGTGGCCGGCGACGGAGGCGGCTCCTGCCGACCCGCCACCGGTCCGCACGCCGCCGCCGGCCTTCAACGGATTCAACGCGGGCACGCCGACGGTCGCGCAACCCACCCTCGATCCGCTGCCGAACCGGGGTGTCGGCGACCAGGGTCAGACCGCGGGGTCCGGCCTGCCGGTGGGGCCGGTCGCGGGTGCGGGGGTCGCCGCGCCCACCAATTTCGCCCCGGCCGCCGGTCAGCAGCCCGGTGGCGGAGATTTCGACGGCTCCGGGTTCCGTGGGCTGGGCGCCAGCCTGGCCGCCACCGCACCGCCCCCGACGCGTCCGATCACCGTGCCAGCCGAGCAGTCTTCCGATTCGCCGATCTTCCGGGAGATGGAGGCGGTCTGGTTCCGGTCGCACGGCAACGACGTCACCACGATCTTCAGCCGGCCACAGTTCGACGAGCCGGCCCCGCAGGCGGCCGCCAGTCCACCGGCGGCTCCTGTCGAGCCGACCAGGGGACGGAGTCCGTTGCCGACGCGCACGCCGGGCGCGGCCGCCGCTGCGACACCCGCCCCGCCACCGTCGTACACTTCCTCGTCCGCCAGCACGGCTGGTCCGGCGCCGAGCGCGCCGCCGACCCCGCCCGCGTCGCCACCGCCGTCCGCGCCACCGCCGTCCACCCGGCCCGAAACCGGCCCCTCGGAGGACGACGCCTGGCGCACGGCGGCCGACGAGGGCTGGTCACGGGCCAGCCGGGCGGCCGAGCCCACCCCCGCCGGTACGACCCGGTCGGGGTTGCCCAAGCGGGTGCCCCAGGCACAGCTCGTGCCCGGGGGCATCGAGCCTCGCGGCGGGCGTGAGCACGGCCGCCGGACCCCCGACGAAGTACGCGGTCTGCTGTCGGCGTACCACCGTGGCGTCCAACGTGGTCGGACGGCCGGCGCCAGTCAGATCAGCACCTCGACCAAGGAGACGAGCCGATGAACAGGCCAGCGGCCATACAGGACATGGGTTGGCTGCTCAGCAACTTCGCCGACAGCGTGGCAGGCATCGCCCACGTGGTGGCGGTGTCCGCGGACGGGCTGTTGCTCGCCTCCTCCCGGGATCTGCCGGCGGACCGGGCGGATCAGCTCGCCGCGATCACCTCCGGCGTGGTGAGCCTGACCGAGGGCGCCGCACGAATGTTCAGTGCCGGCGGCGTGTTGCAGACAGTGATCGAAATGGACAGTGGCTACCTGTTCCTGATGTCCATCAGTGACGGGTCGTCGATGGCGGTGCTCGCGGCCCGAAGCTGCGACGTCGGCCAGGTGGGCTACGAGATGGCGCTGCTGGTGGAACGGGTCGGTGCGGCGCTGGTACCGCTGCCCCGGGACGCGGTGCGGTCGTAACGGGTGCACCGGACCGGCGGAAGGCGGAGGAGGTGATCGCGGATGGAACGGCAGCGTGACCCACGGGGTGCGCTGGTTCGGCCGTACGCGGTCACCCGGGGCCGGACCGAGCCGTTGCAGGACATCGCGCTGGAAGCGGTGTTGGTGGCCAGTCCCACCCAGATCGCCGAATCACGTTTCGCCGGGCACGACAAGCATCGCATCGCCATGGTCTGCGAGGGCCGGCCCGAGTCGCTGGCGGAAATCGCCGCGTACACCCGGCTACCGCTGGGTGTCGCCCGGGTGCTGGTCGCCGACATGGTGGCCGAGGGCCTGCTGACGCTACAGACGGCCGCTCCCGCCACAGGTTACGAGGAGCGGATGGAAATGCTGGGAAGGGTGCTGAGTGGACTTCGCGAGCTATGACCCCGCCGGGGCCCGCCAGAGCCGGGGAATCATCTCCGCGAAGATCGTCGTCGCGGGTGGCTTCGGTGTCGGCAAGACCACGCTGGTCGGTGCGATCTCCGAGATCACACCGCTGACCACCGAGGCGGTGATGACCTCGGCCGGAGTCGGCATCGACGACCCGTCCAAGGTGCCGGGCAAGGAGACCACCACGGTCGCCATGGACTTCGGCCGGATCACCATGGCACAGGATCTGATCCTGTACCTCTTCGGTACGCCTGGGCAGACCCGGTTCTGGTTCATGTGGGACGAGATCATCCGAGGCGCGGTGGGCGCTGCGGTGCTGGTGGACACCCGCCGGATCGCCGACGCGTTCGCCCCGCTGGACTACTTCGAGAACCGAAACCTGCCGTACGTGGTCGCGCTCAACCGGTTCGACGGCGCGCCGCAGTACGAACTGGACGAGGTCCGCGAGGCCTTGGCCATCTCGCCGGACGTGCCGTTGGTGATGACCGACGCGCGGCAGCGCGATTCGGTCAAACGGGTCCTGGTGACCGTTGTCGAGCACGCCATGGCGCGGCTTCAGGCCGAGCACGACCGGGGTTTCCCGACCCCGGTCGGTTAGGCCCTGTGTCGAAGTCCCTGGCCGGCCCACGGCGGGCCCAGGCGACGGCCGGCCGCGTTAGGGATTGGTCCGGATACAGCACCGGTATCCGGACCAATCCCGCCTTGCCGGACCGCCGCCTGGACTTCGCCTCGGCTGGACCGAGGACTTCGACACAGGGCCTGGGCGGCGTCCCGCCGGCCCGGTGACCGCCGGGCCGGCGGGCTCAGTCGACGCGGAGGCGGTAGCCCCGTTTGACCACCGTCTGCACGACGCGTGGCGCCTTCAGACCGGCCCGCAGCCGGGCCACCGCCATCTCCACCGCGTGCTCGTCGGCACCGCGCGGCAGCGTCCGCAACAGGGCGGTACGCGACAGCACCCGGCCCGGCGTCTGCGCCAACGCCCGCAGCACCGCCATCGGCGCCGGGGCCAGCGGGCGCAGCTCGCCGTCGACCACCGCGGCGTGACCGCGCAGGGTGAGCAGGTGGCCGGCGACCTTGATGGTCACCGTGCGGCGGGGCAGTTCGTCGACGATGGTGCGGACCAGCGCGCCGAGGCGGGCCCGGGTCGGCGCGCTCACCGGCACCCCGCGCCGGACCAGCGGCTCGGCGGTGACCTGCCCGACGCAGCTGGCCAGCACGTCACTGCGCAGCGCGTCCAGCACCGCGTCCGTACGATCGCCGGAGGCCCGCAGCAGCGCCTCCACCGCCGGTGCCGAGGTGAAGGTGACCGCGTCGACCAGCCGCCCCGCCACCAGGTCGACCAGCCGGTGCAGCGGCGCGGGGTCGGTCGGTGGGGCCCAGCGGTAGACCGGGATCTCGATGACCGTGGCGCCGGCCTCCTCCAGCGCGCGGGTGCACTCGGGCTGCCGTTCGCCGTGCAGCTGCATGGCGATCACCTGACCCGACACGCCCCGCTGGCGCAGGTGATCGACCACCTCGTCGCAGCTCTCCGAGGCGGGCGACCACTGGTCGTACAGGCCGGCAGCGCGGATCGCCCCACGGGCCTTGGGGCCCCGGGCCACCACGTACGCGTCGCCGAGGACCCCGCGCAGCGGCTCGGCGAGCCCCCAGCCCTCGGCTGCCTCCAGCCAACCGCGCATCCCGATGCCGGTGTTGGCCATCAGGATGTCGGGCGGCCGTTCCAGGCAGGCGCGAGTGGCCTCGCGCAGCTCGGTGTCGTCCGCGAGCGGCACGATCCGCAGAGCGGGAGCGAGCACCACCCGCGCACCCCGCCGTTGGAGCAGCGCGGCGAGCTCGTCCCGCCGCCGGTCGGCGGTCACCCCGATGGTGAAGCCGGCCAGTTCCTCGCGCATCAGCCCTCCTGTCGCAGCCGCACCTCGACCATGCCGTTGTGGCAACGGATCTGGTGCCGAGCGACCGAAACGCCCGGCAGGTCGAGACAGTCCCCCGTGCGCAGGTCGTACACCTGCTTGTGCAGCGGCGACGCGACCGTCGGCACCTCGCCCCGGCTGCCCACGATGCCGCGGGAGAGGACGTACGCCCCGGAGACCGGGTCGAGGTTGTCGATCGCGTACAGCCCGTCCGCGGTCCGGAAGATCGCCACCTGCACCCCGGCGACCAGGGCGGCGACGCCCCGGTCCTGGTCCAGGCGATCCAACGGGCAGACGGTGACCCAGCTCAGCGTCGTCGCGGCGGTCATCGACGCACCTCCGGCAGGCCGAGCGCGACCGGTTGGCGGCCCTGCGCGCCGGACGGATGGCCGCCGACGGGTACCGGTTGTCCGCGTTCGGTGACGAAGGTGATCGACGGGTCGGGGACCTCCGGCGCGTTGACGAACGAGGTGAACCGGCGCAGCCGGTCCGCGTCGGACAGGACGTCGCGCCACTCGTCCGAGTACGACACCACGTGCCGGGCCATCGCGGCGTCGAGTTCGGCACAGAGGCCGAGCGAATCGTCCACGATCACCGCCCGGAGGTGGTCCAGGCCCCCGTCCATCGCCTCGATCCAGGCGGCGGTGCGTTGCAGCCGGTCGGCGGTACGGATGTAGTACATCAGGAACCGGTCGATGAGCGTGACCAGCGCCTCGGTCGACAGGTCGGTGGCGAACAGATCGGCGTGCCGGGGCCGGAAGCCGCCGTTGCCGCCGACGTAGAGGTTCCAGCCGGTTTCCGTGGCGATCACACCGAAGTCCTTGCTGCGGGCCTCGGCGCATTCCCGGGCGCAGCCGGAGACCGCCGATTTGATCTTGTGTGGGGCGCGGAGTCCCCGGTAACGCAGCTCCAGGGCGACGGCCAGGCCGACCGAGTCCTGCACGCCGTAGCGGCACCAGGTGGAGCCGACGCAGGACTTCACCGTGCGCAGCGCCTTGCCGTACGCGTGCCCGGACTCGAATCCGGCGTCCACCAGCCGCCGCCAGATCTGCGGTAGCTGGTCGACCCGGGCGCCGAAAAGGTCGATCCGCTGCCCACCGGTGATCTTCGTGTAGAGGTTGAAGTCGCGGGCCACCTCGCCGATGACGATCAGCTTCTCCGGCGTGATCTCCCCGCCCGGGATTCTGGGCACCACCGAGTAGCTGCCGTCGCGTTGCAGGTTCGCCAGGAAGTGGTCGTTCGTGTCCTGCAACGAAGCCTGCTCGCCGTCGAGGATGTGGCCGTTGCCGAGCGAGGCGAGGATCGAGGCGACGACCGGTTTGCAGATGTCGCAGCCCTGCCCCCGACCGTGTTCGGCGATCAGCCGGGAGAACGTCCGGATGCCGCGTACCCGGATGATGTCGAACAGCTCCTGCCGGCTGACGTCGAAGTGCTCACACAGCGCCTTCGACTGGACGACGCCGGCCGCGTCGAGCAGTTGCTTCAGCATCGGTACGCAGGAGCCGCAGCTCGTCCCGGCCCGGGTGCACGCCTTCAGGGAGGCCACGTCGGCGCAGCCGTCCGCGATCGCCGTGTCGATGTCCGCCCGGGTGACCGCGTTGCAGGAGCAGACCTGGGCGGTCGCGGGCAGGGCGCCGGCCGTGGCGCCCACCGCTTCGTCGCCGGCCAGCAGGGCCAGCGGTGCGGCTGGCAGCGGCCCGCCGACGCTGGCGCGCAGCGTGGGGTAGGCGCTGGCGTCGCCGACCAGCACCCCGCCGAGCAGCGTGGCGGCGTCGTCGGAGAGGACCAGTTTGGCGTACACCCGGGCGGCCGGATCGGTCCAGGTGACGTCCAGGCACCCGGGCGTCGCGCCGTGCGCGTCGCCGAACGAGGCGACGTCGACACCGAGCAGCTTGAGCTTGGTGGCGGTGTCCGCGCCCGGGAAGGTCGCCTCGCCGCCGACCAGCCGGTCGGCCACCACCTCGGCCATCGCGTAGCCGGGGGCGACCAGGCCGTAGCAGGTGCCGTCGACCGCCGCGCACTCGCCGACCGCGTAGATCCGCTCGTCCGTGCTCCGACAGGCGGCGTCGACCAGGACACCGCCGCGGGGACCGATGTCGAGTCCGGCCGCCCGGGCCAACTCGTCGCGGGGTCGGATGCCGGCGGCCACTACCACCAGGTCGGCGTCGAGCACCGCGCCGTCGGCGAGTTCCAGGGCGGCCACCGCTCCGTCCGCGTCGGGCCGCAGCGCGGTGGTCGCCACGCCCAGGTGGCAGGCGACGTCCAGGTCCTCGACGTAGCGGCGGAGCATCGCGCCACCGGCGGTGTCCACCTGCACCGGCATCAGCCGCGGGGCGAACTCCACCACGCTTGTGGTCAGCCCGAGCAGGCGCAGCGCGTTCGCCGCCTCCAGGCCGAGCAGTCCGCCGCCGATCACCGCGCCGGTGCGGCGGTCCTTCGCGTACCGGCGGATGGCGGCGAGGTCGTCCAGGGTCCGGTAGACGAAGACGCCAGCCAGGTCCGACCCCGGCACCGGTGGCACGAACGGGTACGACCCGGTCGCGAACACCAGGACGTCGTACGGGTGCTCGCCGGACGTCGTGGTCACCACCCGGCGGCTCCGGTCCACGCCGGTGGCCCGCTCGCCGAGGCGCAACTGCACCCCGTCGTGCGGGGTGTGCAGGTTCAGGTCCTCCTCGTCGGCGCCGTCGAAGTACGCCGAGAGCCGCACCCGGTCGTACGCCGGCCGGCTCTCCTCGGCGAGCACCGTGACCCGCCACCGCCCCTGTGGGTCGCGGGCCCGCAGCGCGTCCACGAACCGCTGGCCGACCATGCCGTTGCCGATGACGACCACGTTGCCGCCGGTCATCGCCCCACCTCCACGGGATCCGTTCTGGACAACCAGTCGACGATGCCGGCGACCGCGTCGCGGCAGCTGCCGCAGCCGGTGCCGGCCCGGGTCCCCGCGACCACGGCGTCGACCGTGCGGGCTCCGTCCCGCCAGCAGCGCACGAGGGCGCCCTTGCTCACCGTGTTGCACTGGCAGACAGTGGCCGCGTCCGGCATCAGCGCCGGTGACGCGGCGGGTGCCGCGACCGCCCCGCCCACTGCCCGGCCGAGCAGCAGCGCCCGCCGGTCGGTGGGCACCGGGTGGCCGCGGTCGAACAGCTGGATCACGGTGCCCACCGAGGGGTTGTCGCCGAGCAGGATCGCGGCGGCCAACCGATCGTCGTGAATCCGCAGCCGGGCGTACGTCCCCCGGGCCGGGTCGGCGAAGGTCAGCTCCTCGCCGGGGCCCTCCGTGGGGTCACCCATCGCGGCGAGATCGATGCCGGCCGCCTTGAGCCGGGTGACCACCGGTCGCGGCCGGTACCGGGCCTGCGGGTCCTGCCCGGTCACCACCTGGGCCACCACCCGGGCCTGTGCCCAGGCCGGCGCCACCAGCCCGGTGAGCGTGCCGTCGTGCTGGGCGCAGTCGCCGATCGCGGAGATGCGCTGGTCGCTGGTGCGCAGCCGGTCGTCGACCAGCACACCCCGTTCCACCTTCAGGCCGGCTGCCGCGGCGAGGTCGGTGTCGGGGCGTACGCCGCAGGCGAGCACCAGCAGGTCGGCGTCGAGCGACCGACCGTCGGACAGCTCCAGCCGCACCCCGGCGGCGTCGGCGCGTAGCGCGGTCGGCTCCACCGACAGGTGAGTGGTCACCCCGAGATCGGCGAGCGTACCGGCGAGCATCGCCCCGGCGGCCGGGTCGAGCTGACGGTCCATCAGGTACGGCACCCGGTGCACCACGCCCACGTCGAGCCCGCGTAGCGCCAGCCCCCGGGCCGCCTCCAGGCCGAGCAGCCCGCCGCCGAGCACCAGGGCGCGCCGGGCGGCACCGGAGAGGGCGAGGATGCGTCGACAGTCGTCCAGGGTGCGGAACGGGATCACCCGCTCCGGCAGGCGCGCCGGGTCGAGCCCGGGCAGGGCGGGCACCACCGCCCGGCTGCCGGTGGCGAGGACCAGGTGGTCGTAGGGGATCCGGTCGCCGTCGTCGGTGCGCACCAGCCCGGTGGCGCGGTCGATCGCGCTGACCGTGACCCCGGTACGCAGGTCGACGCCGCGCCCGGCGACCTCCGCGAGCTCCACGTCCGACTCGCCGATCTTGCCGGTGAGCAGGGTGGACAGCATGATCCGGTTGTACGCGGGATGCGGTTCCGCACCCAGCACGGTGACCTTCAGGTCCTCGCCCCGGGCGTGTAGTTCCGCCGCCACCCGGGCACCGGCCATCCCGTTGCCGACCACCACGATCCGCTCGCTGCGCCCGGTCATGCCTTCTCCACCCGTACCGCGCAGATCTTGAATTCCGGCATCCCGGAGACCGGGTCGACGGCGTCGTTGGTGACGGAGTTCGCCCGTGCCCGCCCACCCCAGTGGAACGGCGCGAAGACGGTGTCCGGCCGGATGCCCGGGCTCAGCCGGGCCGGTGCCTCGAACTCGCCGCGCCGGGAGAGCACCCGTACCGGTTCGCCGTCGGCGACACCCAGCCGCTCGGCGAGATCCGGATGCAGTTCCACGAAAGCCTCGGGGGCGGCCCGACGCAGCGCGGCCACCCGGCGCGTCTGGGTGCCGGACTGGTACTGGGCGAGCACCCGGCCGGTGGTGAAGTACAGCGGGTAGTCGGCGCAGACCTCCTCGGCCGCCGGCCGGTGCTCCACCGGGTGGAACCGGGCCAGCCCGTCGGGAGTGGCGAAGCGGTCGGCGAAGAGTCGGGGAGAGTCGGGCCCCTCGTCGTCGGGGCACGGCCAGAAGACGCCGTCCGCGGCGTCGATCCGGTCCCAGCTGATCCCGGCGTAGTCGGCGATGCCGCCGGCCGAGGCCCGGCGCAGCTCGGCGAAGACCACCCGCGGGTCCGATGCCTCCGCTTCGCCCGAGCGTGCGCCCGGGTTCGAGCCGGGGCCGTTCTCCGGCACCGCGCGGAGCGAAGGTGTTCCTCGCATCCGGGCGGAGAGGGCGGCCAGGATCTCCAGGTCGGTGCGGACACCTGCCGGGGGCGGACGGAGCGCCCGGCGGCGCAGCACCCGCCCTTCCAGGTTGGTCATCGTGCCGTCCTCCTCGGCCCACTGGGCGGTGGGCAGCACCACGTCGGCCAACGCCGCCGTTTCGGAGAGCAGGAAGTCGGCGACGACCAGCAGGTCCAGGTCGCGCAGGCGGCCCTCGACCCGGGCGGCGCGGGGTGCGGAGACCACCGGGTTCGAGCCGAACACCAGCAGCGCCCGTGGCCCCTGGTCGGTGCCGAGCGAGTCGAGCAGTTGGTACGCCGGCACGCCCGGCCCGGGCAACTCGTCGGCCGGCACCCCCCAGACCCGCGCGACGTGGGCCCGGGCCTCCAGGTCATCGATCTTGCGATACCCGGGGAGTTGGTCGGCCTTCTGCCCGTGCTCCCGGCCACCCTGCCCGTTGCCCTGCCCGGTCAGACAGCCGTAGCCGGAGCCGGGGCGACCGGGCAGGCCGAGCGCGAGGGCGAGGTTGACGAAGCCGGTGACGGTGTCGACGCCCTTGGCGTGCTGTTCGGCGCCGCGGGCGGTGAGGATGATCGCCCGTTCGGCGGTGCCGAGCGCTCGCGCGGTCTCCTCCAGGTCGGCCACGGGCACTCCGGAGAGCGCTTCGGCGCGCGCGGGCCACCAGCCCGCGACGGTGCGTCGCACGGCGGTGAACCCGGTGGTACGGGTGGCGACGTAGTCACCGTCGACGTACCCCTCGGTCAGGGCGACGTGCAGCAGCGCGTTGGCCACCGCCAGGTCGGTGCCGGGCAGCGGTTGCAGGTGCAGATCGGCCTGCCGGCTGGTGGCGGTCACCCGTGGGTCGACCACGATCAGCTTGCCGCCCCGCTCCCGTTGCTCGGTCAACCAGCGCACCAGCGGCGGCATGGTCTCCGCCGGATTCGCGCCGACCAGCAGCAGGGTGTCCGCCCGACCCAGGTCGGACAGCGGGAACGGCAGCCCCCGGTCCACGCCGAAGGCGCGCATGCCGGCCGCCGCGGCCGAGGACATGCAGAACCGTCCGTTGTAGTCGATGTGCCGGGTGCCCAGCGCCACCCGTGCGAACCGGCCCAACGCGTACGCCTTCTCGTTGGTGAGCCCGCCCCCGCCGAAGACGGCGACCGCGTCGCGGCCGTGCTTCTCCTGCACGTCGCGAAGGCCGGTGGTGATCCGGTCCAGCGCGGCCTCCCAGGTGGCCGGGCGCAGCTCGCCGGTGGCCGGGTCGCGGAGCAGGGGACTGGTCAACCGTTCGGGGTGGCTGAGCAGTTCGGCCGAGGTCCAGCCCTTCTGGCAGAGGCCGCCCCGGTTGGTGGGGAACTGGCGAGGTAGCACGCTTACCGCGTCGTCCTCCTCGCGCAGGACCATCCCGCACTGGAGGGCGCAGTACGGGCAGTGGGTCGCCACCTCCCGGGGCTCGCGCCCCGGTCGCGTCGCCGGCCGTGCACCGTCTGTCATGTCGGCAAAGCGTGCCGTTGGGCAGTTTCCGGTCCGCGTCCCGTTTGTTTCGGTCCTGTCAAGAGCCGCTCACACCGCACCTTGGCAGAGGGCCAGCTCGTACCGTCTACAATGTGGAACGGATATCCTGAAATATGGGAGGGCGTCATGGGTGTGGCCGAGGAGTTCGACGCGGTGGCGGATGGCTACGATGCCGCCCGTCGCAGGCTCGTGCCCTGCTTCGACGCGTTCTACACCACCGCCGTCGAGGTGGCCGCGCCACCGTTGCGCGCCGCCCTGGCGGCCGGGCGTACGCCCGAGGTGCTCGATCTGGGCGCCGGGACCGGCCTGCTGTCGTCGCTGCTCTCCGCCGCCGTGCCCGGCGTGCGACTGACCCTGGTGGACGCCGCGCCGCAGATGCTGGCCGTCGCCGCCGAGCAGTTCACCGGCCGGGGCGTCGCGCACCGGATGGTGGTGGCCGACCTGGCTGAACCGCTGCCCGCCGGGCGGTACGACGCGGTGGTCAGCGCGTTGGCGATCCACCACCTGGACGACTCCGCCAAGCGCGACCTCTACGGCCGGGCGGCTGCGGCACTGGTGCCCGGCGGAGTATTTGTCAACGCCGACCAGGTAGCCGCCCCGACCCCTGAGCTGGACCGGCGCTACCACGAGGTGTGGCTGGCACAGGTCGCGGCGCTCGGCTCCGACGCCGACGAGATCGCCGCAGCCGAGCAACGGATGGCCTACGACCGCCCCGCCCCGGTGGCGGAACAGTGCCGTTGGTTGACCGAGGCGGGCCTGGCGGACGTCGACTGCTTTTTCAAGGCCTGGCGCTTCGCCGTGATCGGTGGTCGGGGATGACTGGAGGTCATACCCACGGGTAGTCTGCCGGTATGACAGCCAAGGTGACTCTGTCGTTCGCCGACGAGACGATCGCGGATGCCCGGCGGTTCGCCAAGCAGGAGGGGCTCTCGCTCTCCGCCTGGATGGACCAGGCAGCCCGGGAGAAGGCGCTGCGCGAGGTCTTCGCCGCGCACGCCGCCGCGGTCGGGCGGGCCGGGCTGGACCTGGAATCCGCCTCGCTGGCCGATGCTCAGGAGGTCGGCATGGTCGACGACCTGCTCTTCGGCGGTCCGCCGCGTGCTGCGTAGGGGCGAGGTCTGGCGGATCGAGGGAGCCCGGGAACGCCTCGGCCTGGTGATCAGCTCCGATGTCTACAACTCGACGGCGGTGCCCATCGTGATCGTGGCCGAGGTGGTGGAGACGGCACTGCTGCGCGACTCACCACTGGCGGTGTCGATGGGGGACCGGGTGGTGATGCCCGACCGGATCTCCTCGCCGATGAAGAAGTGGTTCACCGAGTGCGTGGACGTCGCCGACGCGGAGACGATGCAGCGGGTGGACCGGGCGTTGCGTATCCTTCAGCAGCTCTGAGCCGACGCGCTCCTCACCGCCGCCGTCGGACGGTGGTGCGATCCACGTTGCCGATCCGACCCGAACGGCGAACGCCGCGGTAACGGCGGCTCCCTAACTTCTGCGGCATGACCACCACGAGCGAGCAGCCGACGGTAATCGAAGAGGAGAGCCTGGATCGCCGACCAGGTCGGTGGATCGGGCACTGGGCACCGGAGGATCCCGCCTTCTGGCAACGGACCGGCCGTGGCGTCGCCCGACGCAACCTCATCTGGTCGATCTTCGCCGAGCACATCGGCTTCTCGGTGTGGCTGCTCTGGAGCATCGTCGTCGTCCGGCTCGGCGACTCCGGATGGCAGCTCACCACCAGCCAGGCGCTCTGGTTGACCGCCGTGCCCAGCGGAGTCGGTGCCCTGCTGCGCCTGCCGTACACCTTCGCCGTGCCGGTCTTCGGCGGCCGCAACTGGACCGTCATCTCCGCGTTACTGCTGATCGTGCCCTGCGCCGGACTGGCCTGGGCGGTCGAGCATCCGGAGATCGGCTTCGTGTCGCTGCTGCTGATCGCCGCCACGGCCGGATTCGGTGGCGGCAACTTCGCCTCCAGCATGGCCAACATCTCGTTCTTCTACCCGGAGCGGGAGAAGGGGTGGGCGTTGGGGCTCAATGCCGCCGGCGGCAACATCGGGGTGGCCGTCGTGCAGTTCGTGGTGCCCCAGGTGATCGTGCTGGGCGGCGGGCTCGCACTGGCCCGGGCCGGTCTGATGTACATCCCGCTGGCGGTGATCGCCGCCGTCTGCGCGTACCTGTTCATGGACAACCTGGTCGAGGCGAAGGCCGACGTGCGGCCGGTCTGGTCGTCGCTGCGGCACCGCGACACCTGGATCATGTCGCTGCTGTACATCGGCACCTTCGGCTCGTTCATCGGCTACTCGGCGGCCTTTCCCACCCTGCTCAACTCGGTGTTCGGTCGGCCGGACGTCGCGTTGGCCTGGGCGTTCCTCGGTGCGGGGGTGGGCTCGCTCTGCCGGCCGTTCGGTGGCCGCCTCTCCGACGTCGTCGGTGGGGCCCGGGTCACGGTGGCCAGCTTCGTGTTGATGGCGGTCGGTGCCCTGGGCGCGCTCTGGTCGGTCGAGCAGCGCAACATGGGCATGTTCTTCGTGGCCTTCCTGCTGCTCTTCGTGGCCACCGGCGTCGGCAACGGCTCGACCTACCGCATGATCAGCAGGATCTTCCAGATCAAGGGTGAGGAGCGGGGCGGCGCGCCGGAGGTGATGCTGGCGATGCGCCGGCAGGCCGCCGGTGCGCTGGGCATCATCTCCGCGGTCGGCGCCTTCGGCGGATTCCTGGTGCCGATCTGTTACGCCTGGGCCCGGTCGACCTACGGGGGCATCCAGCCGGCGCTGCGCTTCTACGTGGGGTTCTTCCTGGTGCTGCTGGTGGTCACCTGGGCGGCGTACCTGCGGCCCGGCAGTCGGATGGCCCGCGCCGGGGTGTGACGACCGTCATGTGGGAACCCGCAACCCCGCCGACCGGACCCCGTTTTGACCGGCCGGCGGGGCTGCGGGTATCGTTGCCTGCTGTTGTACGACATCTGTGGGCGTGCCGCCTGAGGTACGCTTGGTCGTTCGTGCGCGCTGGTCCGGCTGGGATGTCCCGGTCACCTCGGCGCGCTACCCCAGACCGACGACGAGACAAGGTAGACCTGTGCGTACGTACAGCCCGAAGCCGGGTGAGATCGAGCGTCAGTGGCACGTCATCGACGCCTCTGATGTCGTGCTGGGCCGCCTGGCCACCCACGCCGCCACGCTGCTGCGGGGCAAGCACAAGCCGACTTTCGCGCCGCACGTCGACACGGGCGACTTCGTCGTCGTCGTGAACGCGGGCAAGGTAGCGCTGACCGGCAACAAGCGCCAGCAGAAGATCGCTTACCGGCACTCCGGTTACCCGGGTGGCCTGAAGCAGGTCGGCTACGAGGAGCTGCTGGCCAAGCGCCCCGAGCGGGCCATCGAGCTGGCGGTGAAGGGGATGCTCCCGCACAACAAGCTCGGCCGTCAGCTGATCAAGAAGCTGAAGGTCTACGCCGGTGCCGAGCACCCGCACGGCGCGCAGCAGCCGGTGCCGTTCGAGATCAAGCAGATCGCGCAGTGAGCGCGGGCGAAGGAAGCAGCATGACCGACATCACCGCCACCGAGGTCGCCCCTGAGGCCACCGAGGCGCCGGCGCCCGTCGCGCGCGCGCCTCGTGGTGACCGCCCGATCCAGACCGTGGGTCGGCGCAAGGAGGCCATCGTCCGGGTGCGCATCGTGCCGGGCACCGGCAAGATCACCTGCAACGGGCGTGACCTGGAGGCGTACTTCCCGAGCAAGGTGCACCAGCAGCTGATCAAGGATCCGCTGGTGACCGCCGAGAAGCCCGAGGCGTTCGACGTCATCGCCAACCTGCGTGGCGGTGGCACCACCGGCCAGGCCGGTGCGCTGCGGCTGGCCATCGCTCGGGCGCTGATCGTCAGCGAGCCTGACGACCGCCCGGCCCTGAAGAAGGCCGGCTTCCTGACCCGGGACGCCCGGGTCAAGGAGAGCAAGAAGTACGGCCTCAAGAAGGCCCGTAAGGCTCCCCAGTACTCGAAGCGCTGATCTCCAGCCGCACCTTGTACTTCTGACGGACGGCCGGTTCACCTCCCCTGGACAGGGGCGGTGGGCCGGCCGTTTCGTCGCCTCACGACAAGGCATTTTTCCTCTATCGGCAGTTCATCGGAGGTTGGTGGGTATGGGCCGGTTGTTCGGCACGGACGGCGTACGCGGGCGGGCGAACGCCGATCTCACCCCGGAGTTGGCGCTCTCGGTGGCCGTGGCGGCCGCCCACACCCTCGCCGAGTCGGACCGTGGTCGCGCCCCACTGGCCGTGGTGGGCCGGGACACCCGGGCCAGCGGCGAGATGCTTGAGGCGGCCGTGGTGGCCGGGCTGACCAGCGCGGGTGCGACGGTGATCCGGGTGGGTGTGCTGCCCACTCCGGCGGTAGCTTTCCTCACCGCGGAGGCCAAGGCCGATCTCGGGGTGATGCTGTCGGCCTCGCACAACCCGATGCCGGACAACGGGATCAAGCTGTTCGCGGCCGGCGGGCACAAGCTGCCCGACGAGATCGAGATGCGGATCGAGGCGGCGATCGAGGCCAACGCCACCACCGCCTGGAAGCGCCCGGTCGGCGCGGGGGTGGGCCGGGTGCACGACCTGCTCGACGGCGCGAACCACTACGTGCAGCACGTCGCCGGCACCGCGGCGCACCGCCTCGACGGGATCAAGGTCGTGGTCGACTGTGCCAACGGCGCCGCCGCCGAGGTGGCCCCGGCGGTCTACCGGGAAGCCGGTGCCGAGGTCATCGCGATCAACGCCGAGCCGGACGGGCTCAACATCAACGACGAGTGCGGCTCCAACCACATCGAGGCGCTGCGCCAGGCGGTGGTGGAGCACGGGGCGCAACTCGGCATCGCGCACGACGGCGACGCCGACCGGTGCGTGGCCGTGACCGCCGACGGCGACGAGGTCGACGGCGACCAGGTGATGGCGATCCTGGCGCTGGCCATGCGGGAGGCCGGCACGCTGACCGGGGACACCCTGGTCGCCACCGTGATGAGCAACCTCGGGCTGCGCCTGGCCATGTCCGCGGCGGGCATCCGGCTGGTCGAGACCAAGGTCGGCGACCGGTACGTGCTGGAGGAGCTGCGCGCCTCCGGGCTGGCCCTCGGCGGCGAGCAGAGCGGACACATCGTGATGCCGGCGTACGCGACCACAGGTGACGGTGTCCTCACCGGGCTGCACCTGATGGCCCGGATGGCGGCCACCGGTCGCTCCCTGGCGGACCTCGCCAGCGTGGTCACCAAGCTTCCCCAGGTGCTGATCAACGTGCCGGTCGGTGACCGGACCGTCGGTGCCGCCGCGCCGGCGGTACGCGCCGAGGTCGAGCGGGCCGAGGCTGAGCTGGGCGAGACCGGCCGGGTGCTGCTGCGCCCGTCGGGTACCGAGCCGCTGGTCCGGGTGATGGTCGAGGCGGCCACCGAGCAGACGGCCCGCGAGGTCGCCGAGCGTATCGCCGCCCACGTCCGCACCGCCAGCCCAGCCTGACCTTGACCGCCCGCGGTGATCGGCTCCACCGTGGCCGGACGGCGTCCCCCTACTGTGTAGGGTGCCGTGGGACGATGACCGCCGGCCGCCGTAGGAGCGGACACCACGTATCACGGGGGTGACTGTGTCCCACCCAGGGTCTCCTGGTTCCGTAGGGCAACCCGTCGACAGTGCGGTGGACGAGGCGCCGCCCAGCGCACCGCGGAGCTGGCTCGGGGCCCGCTGGGGCCGGCTGCTCATGATCTTGATTGTCCTGGGGCTGATCATCGGCTCCGTGGCGACACCGTGGTCCGAGGTGACGATCGAGGTACTGGGCAGCAGGGCCGGCTCGCTCCTCTACCAGGACTCGACAGTCGGGCTCAGCGTCACGGATATCGGCGGGTGGGGATGGGCCTATCTGCTCCTGGTTGGGCCGTTGGTGCTGCTGACGGTGGCCTCGGTGGTGTTGCCCGGGTACGCGGGACGGGCCGCCACGGTCGCGGCGGGTGGCGCCCTGCTGGCCATGTCGATGGTCCTGGCCGGTGCCGCTTATCGCCTCTCGTCGACGCCGGACGAGGGCGCCGCCCGCTGGGCTGAGGTGGTGCGCCAGGTGACGCCCGTCCTGGACCGGGACTACGGGGCCATCTGGTTCGGCTACGAAAGCTTCGGACTGATGTTCGCGGTGCTCGTCGTGGCAGCCCTCACCGCGGTGGTGCTGACCAGCTGGTGGCCCGGCTCCGGTCGGATCGTCGCTGCCGCGGCCGGCACCCTGGCGCTGCTCGCCGGCCTCGCGCTGCCCTGGCTGACCGTGTACGGCGCGACCGCGAACGACCTGGACCGGCGCAACGTCTGGTGGCCCACCTTCGGCACGGCGTCGGTGCTCGCCATGGTCGGCACGCTGGCACTCGCCGCCCTGACCTGGTGGGCCGCGCTACGTCGGTCGACCCGAGGCCGGCTGCCCCTGCTGCTCGTCACGGTGCCGGCGGCCTGCGCGCTCGTCCTCGTGCACGACTATCTCGGGCTGGATCCCGAGGAGTGGCAGGACGCGGCCGAGCGTGTCCGCTACCTCGCGGTCGCCGACGACATCCGTTCGGCAGCCGAGCTCGCGCAGCTCGCGCCCGTGCTCTTCCTCGCGGCGATGGTGCTGGCCTGGTCGGCGGCGCGGCGGCGGGCCCGGGCCGCGCGGTCGGCGGTCGGCGCGGCGCCGGTCGACACCGGTACGGCCCACGTGCCGAACTGACGCCGGTCCGGTCACCGGACCTCGGGCAGCCGGCGCAGCCGGGCCACCGCTTCGGCCAGCACCTCCTGACGCTTGCAGAAGGCGAACCGGATCAGCCGCCGGCCGGCCTCGGGATCGTCGTAGAAGACCTGGGTGGGCACCGCCACCACGCCGGACCGTTCGGGCAGCGTACGACAGAAGTCGACGCCGTCGGTGCCGCCGAGGGCGGTGATGTCGGCGGTGACGAAATACGTGCCCTCGGGGGCTAGCACGTCGAACCCGGCGGCGGTCAGCCCGCCGACCAGTTGGTCACGGCGGGCCTGTAGGTCGGCCCGGAAGGTGGTGAAGTAGTCGTCGGGCAGCGCGAGCGCCACCGCCACCGCTGGTTGCAGGGGCCCGGCGTTGACGTAGGTGAGGAACTGTTTGACCCGCAGCAGCGCGGACACCAGCGCCGCCGGCCCGCTGGCCCAGCCCACCTTCCAGCCGGTGCAGGAGAAGGTCTTGCCGGCCGAGGAGATCCGCAGGGTGCGCTCGCGCATCCCGGGCACCGTGGCCAGCGGCACGTGCCCGCTGACGGCGTCGGTGAAGGCCAGGTGTTCGTACACCTCGTCGGTGACCGCGTACGTGTCGTGCTCCTGGCACAGCTGCGCGACCAGGGTCAGCTCGTCCGGGGTGAACACCTTGCCGGTCGGGTTGTGCGGAGAGTTCAGCAGCACCAGCCGGGTACGCGCGCCGAACGCGGCCCGTAGCTCCGCCGGATCGAAGGCGTACCGCCCGTCGGCGTCGGGGCGGAGCGTGACGGGTCGCCGGATCGCACCGGCCAGGGCGATCGAGGCGGCGTACGAGTCGTAGTAGGGCTCGAAGCAGACCACCTCGTCACCGGGTTCGCAGAGGGCGAGGATGGCCGCGGCGATGGCTTCGGTGGCACCGGCGGTCACCACCACCTCGCCGTCCGGGTCGTACTCCAGCCCCCAGAAGCGGCGCTGGTGCGCGGCCACCGCCGCCCGTAGTTCGGGGACGCCGGGGCCGGGCGGGTACTGGTTGCGGCCGGCGGCCAGGGCCTCCGCCGCGGCGGCGAGCATCTCGGGCGGGCCGTCGGTGTCCGGGAAACCCTGCCCGAGGTTCACCGCGCCGGTACGCACCGCGAGGGCGGACATCTCGGCGAAGATCGTCGTCCCGAACGGGCGCATCCGGGCCACCAGCGGGTCGACATCGCTGCTCGTCACGCCCGTCAGGGTACGGGTGCGACGAGCCGAACCGCCCGCCACCCGAGCGCGTGCTTTGTCGCTCCGATCGCCACCATCGCCAGATCGCTCAAATTCAGTGATTGTTTACCCCGGTTTCAAGCAGACAACGTGAGCGAAACTGGTTAGGCTCCGAGCCATGTGTGGAATCGTGGGTTACGCCGGTGCCCGACCGGCGCTCGGCATCGTGCTCGACGGTTTGCGGCGGCTGGAATACCGCGGCTACGACTCGGCCGGCGTCGCCGTCGTCTGCGACGGGGCGCTGTTGACCGAGAAGAAGGCCGGCAAGCTGGCGAACCTGGAGAAGGTGCTCTCCGAGCGGGCGGCCGAGGACCCGGCCGGCTGCGGCGCGAGCCCGATCGGCATCGGCGACGGCACCACCGGCATCGGACACACCCGGTGGGCCACGCACGGCGGTCCCACGGACCGCAACGCCCATCCGCACCTGTCCCCCGACGGGCGGGTAGCGGTGATCCACAACGGCATCATCGAGAACTTCGCCAAGCTCCGTGCCGAGCTGGAGGACGAGGGCGTCACCTTCACCAGCGACACCGACACCGAGTGCGCCGCGCACCTGCTCTCCGCCGCCCTGACCGACCTGCGTGCGGCCGGCCAGCCGGACGGGCCGCAGCTGTTGACCGCGGCCATGCGGGTGGTCTGTCAGCGGCTGGAGGGCGCCTTCACGCTGCTCGCCGTCGACTCGGCGATTCCCGGCGCGGTGGTCGGCGCCCGCCGCAACTCGCCCCTGGTCGTCGGTCGCGGCGACGGGGAGAACTACCTCGCCAGTGACGTCGCCGCGTTCATCGAGCACACCCGGGACGCGGTCGAGCTGGGCCAGGACCAGATCGTGCTGATCACCGCCGAGAGCATCGAGATCACCGACTTCGAGGGTCAGCCGGCCAGCGGCAAGGACTTCCACATCGACTGGGACTCCTCCGCCGCCGAGAAGGGTGGCTACGACTGGTTCATGCTCAAGGAGATCGAGGAGCAGCCGCAGGCGGTCGCCGACACGCTGCTCGGACGGTTGACCGAGACCGGCGAGATCATGCTCGACGAGGTCCGCCTCAGCGACCAGGACCTGCGTGACGTCGACAAGATCTTCATCGTCGCCTGCGGCACCTCCTACCACGCCGGGATGGTGGCCAAGTACGCCATCGAGCACTGGACCCGGATTCCCTGCGAGGTGGAGCTGGCCAGCGAGTTCCGTTACCGCGACCCGGTGCTGGACCGGTCCACCCTGATCGTGGTGATCTCGCAGTCCGGCGAGACCATGGACACCCTGATGGCGCTGCGGCACGCCAAGGACCAGAAGGCCCGGGTGCTGGCCATCTGCAACACCAACGGCTCCACCATCCCCCGGGAGTCCGACGCCGTCCTCTACACCCACGGCGGCCCGGAGATCGCCGTCGCCTCCACCAAGGCGTTCCTCACCCAGGTGATCGCCTGCTACCTAATCGGGTTGCACCTGGCGCAGGTGCGCGGCGTCAAGTACGCCGACGAGGTGGCGGCCGTGGTCGAGCAGCTCCACCGGGTGCCGGACAAGCTGCGCGAGCTGCTCGGGCGGATCGAGCCGGTGCGCGAGCTGGCCCGCGAGCTGCGTACCGAGTCGACCGTGCTGTTCATCGGCCGGCACGTCGGCTACCCGGTGGCGTTGGAGGGCGCGCTGAAGCTCAAGGAGCTGGCGTACATGCACGCCGAGGGCTTCGCCGCGGGTGAGCTGAAGCACGGCCCGATCTCGCTCATCGACAAGGGCACCCCGGTGATCTGCATCGTCCCCTCTCCGGTGGGCCGGGGCATGCTGCACGACAAGGTCGTCTCCAACATCCAGGAGGTACGCGCGCGGGGCGCCCGCACCATCGTCATCGCCGAGGAGGGCGACGAATCGGTGGTCCGTTACGCCGATCACCTGATCCACGTGCCGCGTACGCCGACGCTGCTCGCGCCGCTGGTGACCACCGTGCCGTTGCAGGTGTTCGCGGCCGAGATCGCCGCCGCCCGGGGACACGACGTCGACCAGCCGCGCAACCTGGCCAAGTCCGTCACCGTGGAGTAGCCGACGGCCGGGCAACGGCGGTCGACCCGGCCGCCGGTACCGGCTTCAGCGCCCCAGCATCACCCGCGCCATGCCGTCCAGCGCCGGATTGTCCGGATGCCAGTAGCCGGTGTGGCCGTACCGGCCGCTGGGGAACGTCCGGGCGCCGAAGCTCGGCTCGGCCGGGTCGCGCCCGAACCACAGTTCGTCGCTCGGCCCGGCCAGCCAGCTGGCGATGGTGCCGACCGGCGAGGCACCGAGCGCCGCCCGCAGGGCCAATTCGTCCGGTGGGCGGGTCAGTCGGATCACGTCGTCCGGTGCGGTGCTCGCCCACACCTGCCCGGGTGGCAACCCCAGGTCGGCCGCGTGCGTCACGCCGACCCCGGGTGAGCCGACGAAGACCAGTGCGTCGGCGGCGAGGCCATGGTCGCGAGCCGCGCTGCCCACCACCAGCGACCCGTAGCTGTGCCCGAGCACGGTCTGCCGGGCCGGCGGGCCGTCGTGGGTGGCCCGGAGACCCTCCTGGAACCGGTGCAGCGCCTCCCCGGCCGCGCGGGCCTGCCCGTCCCAGGCCGCCTCGTGCAGGAAATCCGGGGCGTCGTAATCCAGCCAGAGCACCGCCGAGGTCTGCGCCGCCGGTGCCAGCTCGGCACCCCGGGCCAGCACCCGTGCCGCCCGGCCCAACTCGCCGGTGGCGTCGTCGAGCCCGGCGGTCATCCCGGGGACGTAGGTGAGCACATCGGAGGCTCGGTCCGGGTTGCCCAGCGCCACCACCGCCCGCCCCTCGCCACCGACGTCCAGGCCCAGCAGGTACGCCCGTGGCTGCTCGGCGGACTCCAGCCGGGCGACGAGTGCGTCCAGCCCGGACAGCGCGGCCTCGACGTCCCGCAGCCCGGCCACTTCCAGCGGGCCGCGCGGCACCCGGGCCAGCAACTGCTCCCACCGTTCGACAAGTGCCGCTCGCCGGGCCGCGAGCAGCATCCGGTTGGCCTGGTCGCGGGCATCGGCCGGCACCCCGTCGAGGCGCCCGGTCTGCTCCGGCTCGTGCACCACCAACCAGCGGCGCTCGGCCGGGCTGAGCCCGGCCCACCAGCGTCGCACCAGAGCCGGCTCGGCGTTCGGCGGTGGCCGGTACGCCGGGGGCCGGGCCGTCCAGCCGGTACCGGCGGCCTCGGTCAGCCGCACCAGGCGCGTCGTGGCCTCCGCGTCGGCCGTGGCGGCCAGGTCGAGGGCTTCCCGCAGGGCCGTGACCACCTGGGCCACCGTCGCGCCGGTGCGGTCGGACGGCAGCCGAGTGGGATCGGGGCGTACGCCACCCCGGCGGTCGATCAGCACACCGCTGGCGGCGGCCAACGTCACGGCCGCCGCCAGCCGAGCCCGGGCGGCCACCAGCCGGGTGGCGAACTCGGCGAGCACCTGATCGGTCTCGATCGCGGCCGGCACCAGCGCGACCAGCTCGTCGCGCAGACCGGTCAACCGGGCACCGGCCGACTCGGCGGCACTGCCGGACCAGCCGGTGCGCAGGGCGGCGCTGCCGTCGGCGAGCTCACCGGCCCGCCGTTCGGCCACCCCGGCCAGGCTCGCCCAGGCCGATCCGGTGGCCCGCCACGCCGCCGGGTCGACCATGGAGAGCCGGGCGTAACCGACAGACCCCGGTGCGCTCATCGGGGCAGGTCGGAGAGTCGGGCGGCGGCCCTGGCGTCCACCGACTCGTACGCCCCGGCGGCGGCGCGCACCCCGTCGCCGGTCTCCGCGACCCGGGCACCGAGCCGGCCGGACCAGGCGTGCACGGCCGCCTCCAGGCCGGCGAGCGCCCCGGCCGTCGACCATTCCCCCCGGGTCGGTGCGGCCAGCCCTCGCCCGCCGGCCAACCCGTGCGCCAGCCGGTAGCCGGTGTCACCCAGCGACCGCCCGACCCGGTGCAGCAGTTCCGGCCGTACGGCCAGCTTCCCCTCGGCCATCGTTCCTCCCGCCTGGCGTCAGCACGACGCAGACGCTAGGCGCTGGTGGGACCGGTGGCCGTGCCCTGTGGACAGCCGGCGGTGGGCGTACCTCCGGTTTGTCCACAGGTGTTGCCGGGCCCGCCGCCGACAGCTATCTTGCCGCCGCCACGCCGGTAGGGTTGGCCGGGTGATCGGGAAACGGGGTGTGGCATGAGACCGGTCTGGCGGGTCGCGGACGTACGCGCGGCGGAGGCCGCGCTGATGGCCACGGTGCCGCCCGGCACACTGATGCAACGCGCCGCCGCCGGGCTGGCCCGCCGCTGCGCGCTGCTGCTCGCCGAGCGGGGCGGGGTGTACGCCGCGCCGGTGCTGCTGCTCGTCGGCTCCGGTGACAACGGCGGTGACACCCTGTACGCGGGTGCCCGGCTGGCCCGGCGCGGCGCCGCCGTGTCGGCGTTGCTGCTCACCCCGGATCGGGTGCACGGCGAAGGGCTGGCCGCGCTGCGTGCCGCCGGGGGACGGATCGTGTCGCGACCGCCGGCCGTGGTCGACGTGGTGCTCGACGGGATCGTCGGCATCGGCGGTCGCGGTGGCCTGCGGGAGACCGCCGAGCAGTTGGCGGCGAGTCTGCTGCGGCACCGGGGACGGGACGGCGAGCGGGCGACGGTCGTGGCGGTGGACGTGCCCAGTGGCGTCGCGGTGGACACCGGGGCGGTGCCGTTGACGCCGTCCGGCCGTCCGAACGCGGTGCGCGCCGACGTGACGGTGGCCTTCGGCGCGCTGAAGCCGGCCCTGGCGGTCGGTCCCGCCGCCGCGTTGGCCGGCGAGGTGGAACTGGTCGACATCGGGTTGGTGCCGTGGCTACGCGGCAGCCCCGCGCTGCACCTTGTGGAGTGGTCGGACGTGGCCGACTGGTACCCGAGGCTCGGCTCCAGCTCGGAGAAGTACACCCGCGGGGTGGTCGGGGTGGCCACCGGCTCCGCGACGTACCCGGGTGCGGCGGTGCTCTCCGTCGGCGGCGCGCTGGCCGGCCCGACCGGCCTGGTCCGTTACGCCGGGGGTGCCCGCGACGAGGTGGTCCGCCAGCATCCCTCGGTGATCGCCACCGGCCGGGTCTCCGACGCCGGCCGGGTACAGGCGTGGGTGTGCGGGTCGGGGCTGGGCACCGACGAGCGGGCGGCCACCGAGCTACGGACCGTGCTCGCCGCCCCGGTGCCGGTGGTGCTGGACGCCGACGCGTTGACCCTGCTGGTCGACGGTTCCCTCGCCGACCAGCTGCGCGGACGGGATGCGCCGATCGTGGTCACCCCGCACGATCGGGAGTTCACCCGGCTCTGCGGGGAGGAGCCGGGCGCGGACCGGATCGCCGCCACGCTTCGACTGGCCGCCTGGATGAACGCGGTGGTGCTGCTCAAGGGGGATCGCACGGTGGTCGGCACGCCGGACGGGCGGGCGTACGTCAATCCGACCGGCACCCCCGCGTTGGCCACCGGTGGCACCGGCGATGTGCTTGCCGGACTGCTCGGTTCGTTGCTCGCGGCCGGGCTGCCGGCCGAGCGGGCCGCCGCGGCGGCGGCGTACCTGCACGGGCTGGCCGGCCGGGAAGCGGCCCGCAGCGGCCCGGTGACCGCGCCGGACGTCGCCGTCGCGCTGCGTCCCGTGCTGGCCCGTCTGCCCTGAGTACCCGCCGGGTTGATCAGCCCGGAAAGTAGGGTGGGGGCATGTGGCAGGCCGAGGTACGTGTCGACCTAGACGCGATCCGGGATAACGTGGACCGGCTGCGCGCCGGCACCAGCGCGGAACTGATGGCGGTGGTGAAGGGCGACGGCTACGGCCACGGCATGGTCCCGGCCGCCCGGGCCGCGCTCGACGCCGGGGCGGACTGGCTCGGCGTCTGCACGCTGGACGAGGCGCTGACGCTGCGCGCGGCCGGCATC
This sequence comes from Micromonospora sp. C51, assembly GCF_018070435.1. Classification (NCBI taxonomy): domain Bacteria; kingdom Bacillati; phylum Actinomycetota; class Actinomycetes; order Micromonosporales; family Micromonosporaceae; genus Micromonospora; species Micromonospora sp. C51. The sequence goes on from NZ_JAGPXQ010000006.1 coordinate 198,236, forward strand.
GACGTCCCGGTGCTGGCCTGGCTGCTCGCCCCGGGGCTACCGCTGCACACCGGTGTGACCGCCGGCGTCGACCTGGGAGTGGCCAGCCTGCCGCAGCTCGACGAGATGCTGGCGGCGAGCCGGACGGCCGGGCAGCCCGCCCGACTGCACCTGAAGATCGACACCGGGCTGGCCCGGGGCGGCGCGACGGTCGCCGACTGGCCGGCTCTGCTCGACGCCGCCGCCAAGGCACAGGCCGACGGGCTGATCGAGGTGGTGGGGGTGTGGAGCCACTTCGTCTACGCGGACCTGCCCGGTCACCCGACCACGGACCGGCAGGTAGCGGTCTTCCACGAGGGGCTGGCCATGGTCGAGCGGGCCGGGCTCCGCCCGCGTTACCGGCACCTGGCCAACTCGGCGGCCACGCTGACCCGGCCGGACACCCACTTCGACCTGGTCCGTCCGGGGCTCGCCGTCTACGGCCTCTCCCCGGTGGCGGGCGAGACGTACGGGCTGCGTCCGGCGATGACCGCCCGCGCCCGGGTGATGCTGACCAAGCGGGTGCCGGCCGGTGCGGGCGTCTCCTACGGCCACACCTACACGACCGAACGCGAGGCCAACCTGGCCGTGGTGCCGCTCGGCTACGCCGACGGGGTGCCCCGGCACGCCTCGAACTGCGGACCGGTGCAGCTCGGCGGGGTCCGCCGGACCATTTCGGGTCGGGTCTGCATGGACCAGTTCGTGCTCGACTGCGGCGACGACCCGGTGGCCGCCGGCGACGTGGCGACCCTGTTCGGCAGCGGGTCCGACGGTGAGCCCACGGCCGACGACTGGGCCGAGGCGGTCGGCACCATCAACTACGAGATCGTCACCCGGTTCGGCAGCACCCGGGTCCCGCGCGTCTACGACGGCGATCGGACATGACCGGTTGGCAGATCCCGCGGCCCCGGACCACCGCCGGAAAGGCCGCGGGTCTGGTCGGTGCGGCGTTGGGGGTGGCCGCCGCCGGGCTGGCCGCCGGGGTCGCCACGGAACGCGCCCTGGTCCGCCGGTTGAAGTCGGACCCCACCGACCCGTACGCCGACGAGGTCTTCGGTGACCAGCGGTACGACGAGGCGTACCGGCTGGAGATGCCCGACGGCACCGACATCCACGTCGAGGTGGTCGAGCCGACCCGCCCGGTCGAGGGCAACCCGACCGTGCTGCTGGTGCACGGCTTCTGCCTGGACATGGGCACCTTCCACTTCCAGCGCAAACTGCTCGCCGAGCGGGGTGAGCACCGGATCGTCGCGTACGACCAACCGGGGCATGGCCAGTCGGGGCGGCTGGAGACCGGCGAGTACGACCTGACCGCGCTCGGTCGTACGCTGCGCCGGGTGATCGACGAGGCGGCCCCGGAAGGGCCACTGGTGCTCGTCGGTCACTCGATGGGTGGCATGACCATCATGGCCCTGGCCGAGCTGTACCCGGAGATGTTCGGCGACCGGGTGGTGGGGACCGTGCTGATGGCCACGTCGGGCGGGCTGCTGGCGGAGACGAAACTGGTCGCGCCCGCCCTGCTCGGCCGGGTGGGTGCGCCGGTGCTCTACATGGCGGGCAACGTCACCCGGTACGGCGGGGCGGTCATCGACCGGGCCCGCCGCTCGACGACGAACGTGGCCTGGTTGCTGACCCGCAGGTACGGGTTCGGCACCCGTCAGCCGAGCCCCGCCCTGGTCTCGTACGTGGAGGAGATGAACTCCCGCACCTCCGCCGACACGGTGACCCGGTACCTACGTACCCTGGCGACCCACTCGCGGTTCCCGGCGCTGGCCGCGTTGGCCGGCACGCCAGTGCTGGTGATCGTGGGAGACAAGGACATGATCACACCGTTGACCCACTCGGAGGAGATCGTCCGGCGGCTGCCGCACGCGGAGTTCGTCAGGATCCCCGACAGCGGTCACGTGGTGATGCTGGAGCACGCCGACGAGGTCAACGCCGCGGTGCTCCGCTTCCTCGACACCTGTGGGCGGGACGACTCGTGACCGAGGTGGTGCTGCCGACGGTCGCGGACACGTACGCCTTCGGACGGCGGCTGGCCGGGCTGCTGCGCGCCGGCGATCTGGTGCTGCTCACCGGCCCGCTGGGTGCCGGCAAGACCGCGCTGACCCGGGGGATCGGCGCCGGCCTGGGAGTGCTCGGTGACATCACCTCCCCGACGTTCGTGATCGCCCGGGTGCACCGCCCGGACCCGACGAGCGGGCGAGGTGTGTCGCTGGTGCACGCCGACGCGTACCGGTTGGGTGACGCGGGCGACCCCCGGGCCGAGATCGACGACCTCGACCTGGACGCTTCGGTCGACGACTCGGTGACCGTGGTCGAGTGGGGCGAAGGACTGGTCGAGCAACTGGCCGACGCGCACCTGCGGATCCGCCTGCACCGGCACGACGACGACACCCGCACGGCGGAGCTGGAGCCGGTCGGTGGCGACTGGGCGGAGCGCCTCGCCGCCCTGGGCTGAGCGCTGTCGTACCCGGTATCTACAGTGCCCGCAGACATTCCGACAGTGCCGCCCGCACTTCCGACCGGTGAGAGGTTGCCGATGCCCGACGACACCCCCGCTCTCGACCTGCTGGCGCTGCTCCCCGACGAATGGCGGGCGGTGCTGGCCCCCCATCTCGACCCGGCCCGGGTGTCCGCGTTGGCCGAGTTCGTCGCCGCCGAGTACGCCGCCGGCCCGGTCTTCCCACCGGTCGAGGATCTGTTCTCGGCCTATCGGCTCTGCGCACCGTCGGCCTGTCGGGTGTTGATCCTCGGGCAGGATCCCTACCACCGCGTCGGCCAGGCCCACGGGCTCAGCTTCAGCGTGCGCGAGGGGGTGTCGGTGCCGCCGTCGCTGCGCAACGTCTTCAAGGAGTTGGGGGAGGATCTGGGCGTGCCGAAGCCGCGCAGCGGCAACCTCGACGGCTGGGCGGCGCAGGGTGTGCTGCTGCTCAACTCGGTGCTGACCGTGCGCCAGGGCACTCCCGGCTCGCACGCCAACCGGGGCTGGGAGGAGTTCACCGACGCGACCATCCGGGCACTCGACGCGCTGGAGTCCCGGGTGGTCTTTCTCCTGTGGGGCGGGTACGCGCGCAAGAAGGCGGCGCTCGTCGGCAACCCGCAGCACGTGGTGCTGGAGGCGGGCCATCCGAGCCCGATGAATCCGCGTGGTTTCCTCGGCAGCCGGCCGTTCAGCGCCGCCAACAAGGCCCTCGCCGACGCCGGCCTGTCCACCATCGACTGGGAACGCTCGGCCGGCTGAGCCGCCGCACGGCTCCCCCCACGTCGTCCGCACGTACCAGGTGTCGGTATCCGCCTGGTTGGTCGGTGGGGCCGGTCGGACGAGGGTTCTTGACTGACGTCGCAGGTGCGATAACGATATCAAAATATCGATGTCGGCTTACGTCTTCAGTCTGGGGGGTCAGCGACGACGCGAAGCAGCAGCGGAGCACCCACCCAACCGACAGTTCGGCAATTCGTACAACCATGGCGACATCGACGTGCGGCGACCGTCCCCTCGACCGCACGCACCCCCGCCGCCTTTCGAAGGAGAAGCACACCACCATGAACGAACTCCCCACACACCGCAAGAGTCGCCGACGCGGCCGCATCAGGATGCTGGCTGCGGCCGCCTGCGCCGCAGTGTTGGCCACCACCGGCACCGTCGCGATCTCGGCCAGCCCCGCCCAGGCCGAGGCCGACCGGCAGGTCTGCTCGAACACGGAAGGCACCCACAACGGGTTCTTCTTCTCGTTCTGGAAGGACAGCGGCGACGCCTGCATGGTGTTGCGCGAGAACGGCCGCTACACCAGTTCGTGGAGCAGGAGCACCAACAACTGGGTCGGTGGCAAGGGCTGGAACCCGGGAACCCGTCGCACGATCAGCTACTCGGGTAGCTACAACCCGGGTAACAACAACAGCTACCTCGCCCTGTACGGCTGGACCCGTAACCCGCTCGTCGAGTACTACATCGTGGAGAACTTCGGCAGCTACAACCCGAGCAGCGGGGCCACCCGGCTGGGCAGCGTCACCACCGACGGTGGCACCTACGACATCCTGCGCAGCCAGCGGGTCAACCAGCCCTCGATCGACGGCACCCAGACGTTCTACCAGTACTGGAGCGTCCGGCAGCAGAAGCGCAGCAGTGGCACCATCACCACCGCGAACCACTTCGACGCCTGGGCCCGGGTCGGTCTGAACCTCGGCAACCACTACTACCAGATCATGGCCACCGAGGGTTACCAGAGCCAGGGAAGCTCGGACATCACCCTCTCGGAAGGCGGCACCCCTGGCCCCGGCCCGACCAACCCGCCCAACCCGACCACCCCGCCGCCCAGTGGCGGGTCCGGCCAGATGATCGTCGGTCAGCAGTCCGGCCGGTGCCTGGACGTGCCGAACTCCAGCACGAGCAACGGCACCCAGATCCAGTTGTATGACTGCCACGGTGGCTCGAACCAGCGGTTCACCCACACCTCGGGCAGGCAGCTCACGGTGAACGGCAAGTGCCTGGACGTGCCGAACTCCAGCACGAGCAACGGCACCCGGATCCAGTTGTATGACTGCCACAGCGGCGCGAACCAGCAGTGGAACATCAACTCCAACGGCACGATCACCGGAGTGCAGTCCGGGTTGTGCCTCGACGCCGGTGGCAGCGGTAACGGGGCGATGATCCAGCTGTACAGCTGCTGGGGTGGAGCAAACCAGCAGTGGAGCCGTCGCAACTGATCCGTCGCAACTGATCCGTCGCTTAGGGGCCAGGCGCTCACCGGCCTGGCCCCTAAGCTCCTTGAGAAGCACAGCAGTATTGAACCTTGATCGCGCGCGAGCGCTACGACCCGCCGGCGATGGCGGGCGGGCGTTCAAGGGCCGGAGGCGATGCGGCTAGGCTGGGTCATTGTGCTCGTACTGGTGGTGGACAGCTCGACCCCGGCGGTGACCGCGGCGCTGGTCGAGGTCACCGCGAGTGGCGTCACGACCCGGGCGCACCGGTGCACCGTCGACGCTCGGGCGCACGGCGAACTGCTCGCCCCGCAGGTCGACGCGGTGCTCGCCGACGTCACCGCCCGTCCGGCCGACCTGCACGCGATCGTCGCCGGGGTCGGCCCCGGGCCGTTCACCGGGCTGCGGGTGGGGCTGGTCACCGCCGCCACCATGTCACAGGTGCTCGACATTCCCGCGTACGGTGTCTGCTCGCTGGACGCCATCGGCCACCCGGCGGCTGCCGGCGAGCCGGTGCTGGCGGCGAGCGACGCGCGGCGTCGGGAGATCTACTGGGCGGTCTACGACGGCGCGGGTGAACGGCTGGTCGGGCCGGAGGTCGGCGCTCCGGCGGTGGCCGCCGATCGGGCCCGGGAACTGGGCGCGACCGCAGCCGTCGGTGACGGTGCCCACCGCTACGCCGAGGTGCTGGGCCTGCCGCTGCGGGCCGAACCGCGCTATCCGGACGCGGGTGCGCTGGCCGGCCTGGCCGCCGAACGGATCCGGGCCGGCGCGAGCGGTGACCCGCTCACCCCGCTCTACCTGCGCCGACCCGACGCGGTGGCCGCCACCGCGCGCAAGCCGGTGCTGCCGTGAGCCGGTTGCGGCCGGCCCGGTTCCGCTGGTGGCACATCGACGAGGTGCTGCCGATCGAAGCGGACCTCTTCGGGGCCGAGCAGTGGTCCGCGGCGATGTTCTGGAACGAGTTGTCCCATGGTCACTTCTACCGGGTGGTCACCGATGACGACGGCGGAGTGCTCGGCTACGCCGGGCTCGCCGTCGCACCGCCCGACGAGGCGTGGGTGCAGAACATCGCGGTCCGGCGGGAGGCGCAGCGCCGGGGCATCGGCAAACTGCTGCTGGAGTCGCTGCTCGCCGAGGCCGGTCGGCTCGGCGTACGCGCCGTGCTGCTGGAGGTCGCCGCCGACAACGCCCCGGCCCAGCGGCTCTATGCGACGTACGGGTTCGAGCCGATCGGCGTGCGGCGCGGCTACTACCAACCGAGCAACACCGACGCGCTGGTGATGCAGCGCACCCAGGACTGAGAGATCCATGGCTGACGAACCACTGATCCTCGGCATCGAGACCTCATGCGACGAGACCGGCGTCGGTGTCGTACGCGGCCACACGTTGCTCGCCGACGCGCTCGCGTCCAGTGTGGACCAGCATGCCCGATTCGGTGGGGTGGTGCCGGAGGTGGCCAGCCGGGCGCACCTGGAGGCCATCGTGCCGACCATGCAGCGGGCACTCACCGAGGCTGGGGTGACGCTCGCCGACGTGGATGCGATCGCGGTCACCGCCGGGCCGGGCCTGGCCGGGGCGCTGCTGGTCGGGGTGGCCGCCGCCAAGGGGTACGCGATCGCCGCGGAGAAACCGGTCTACGGCGTCAACCATCTCGCCGCGCACGTCGCGGTGGACACGCTGGAGCATGGTCCGCTGCCCGAACCGGCGATCGCGCTGCTGGTCTCCGGTGGTCACTCGTCGCTGCTCCTGGTCGACGACCTGGCCCGGGGCGTGACCCCGTTGGGCGCCACCATCGACGATGCGGCCGGCGAGGCGTTCGACAAGGTGGCCCGCCTGCTTGGTCTGCCGTTCCCCGGTGGGCCGTACATCGACCGGGAGGCCCGGGCCGGCGATCCGGCGGCGATCGCCTTCCCGCGTGGCCTGACCGCCGCCAAGGATCTTGTCGCGCACCGCCACGACTTCTCCTTCTCCGGGTTGAAGACCGCGGTGGCGCGGTGGGTGGAGGCTCGCCAACGGGCCGGCGAGCCGGTTCCGGTCGCGGACGTCGCCGCATCCTTCCAGGAGGCGGTCTGCGACGTGCTGGTGAACAAGGCGCTGGACGCCTGCCGTAGCCGGGGCGTGCCGACCCTGGTGATCGGCGGGGGAGTGGCGGCCAACTCACGGTTGCGGGCGATGGCCGAGCAGCGGGCCGCCCGGCACGGCATCCGGGTCCGAGTGCCCCGGCCCGGTTTGTGCACGGACAACGGCGCGATGGTGGCGGCCCTCGGCTCGCACCTGGTCGCCTCGGGTGTCGCGCCCAGCCGGCTCGATCTGCCCGCGGATTCGGCCATGCCGCTGACCACGGTCAGCGTCTGAGGAGGACGGCGACGTGATCGTACGGATGTGGGAGGCGCGGGCGGAGCCGTACGCGCTCGCCGACCTGATCACCTGGGTCTGCGACAGCGCGCTGCCCGAGTTCGAGCACGACCCGCTGCACGTGTCCAGCGAGGTCTTCTCCTCCACCGACCACCGGGTCGTGGTGATCTCCAAATGGCGCAGCAGCCCGCAGCCGCTGCCCGACCCGCCGGTGATGCTGCTCGCCCGGCAGCCGCACTCCTGGGACTTCACCCAGGTCGACCGCTGACGCGACCCGGGCCGGCCGCTGGTTCGACGGCGGCGTGGAGCGCGCCGATCAGCGAATCGTCACCGTGGTGGTGGCGGTGGAACGGTCGATCTCGCTGGTCCGGGCGCTGACCCGCAACGTCCAGTCACCGGCGACCGGGAAGTGGATCTCGGCGCTGCCGTGGTGCGGTTCCAGTGCGAAGACGTCGACGGTGATCGGCTCGATGCCGGCCTCCGGTAGGGCGGCGGTGACCGTCCACTCCGCCACCGGCAACTCCTTCGCCTGCGGCGTGTAGACGTACGCGTGCAGGCTGTTCGTGGTGCCGGCGACCGCTGGGTAGATGTCGAACTGCAAGGTGAACAGGTCGGTGGTGAGCGACTGCGCGACGCCCTCCCGGGTCACCCCGTCGGCCGCCGTACCGACGGAACGGCCCGGCGGTGTCTGCACCAGCACCGCCGTCAGCGCCAGCACCACCGCCGTCACGGCGAGTTCCACGCCGGCCGCCCGAGCGATCCAGCGGGGCCGGGCCGCCGCGACCCGCCGCCTGATCAACCGGCGTTGCCCGGCCGCCACCGCCAGCACCCCGGCCAGCAGTGCCGCCTTGGCCAGCAGCAGGCGACCGTAGGTGCTGCCCCACAGGGCCGAGGGGCGGCCGATTTCGATCACGGCCTGTCCGAGACCGGCGGCGACCAGCCAGGCCACCGCGAGGGTGGCCAGCCGGGACCAGGCCGGCAGGATCCGGGCGAGCACCCTCTCGTGCGTGCCTCGGAGCAGGAACACGGTCAGCGCGAACAGTCCACCCAACCAGGCGGTCACCCCTGCGACGTGCAGGGTGCCCAGCGCGATGCTCACCGGCGGCAACGGCGAGGCGACCGGATGCCCGGCCAGTGGCCAGGTGACGAACCCGGCCAGGCCGAGCGCCGCCAGTGCCCCACCGCGTACCCGGCTGGCGACGCCCCGACCGGTCGACGAGCGCTCACCAGCGCCCCGCAGCACCGCCGGCAGCAGGACCGCCGCCAAGCCGACCAGCGCCAGCCGGGCGGCCAGCACCACTCCGACGTCGCTGTCCGCCACGGCCCGCAGGTCGGCCGGGGAGAGCTGACCGACCGGCGCACCGACCACCTGGGCCGCCTGCCCGACCCAGGTGCCGAGCGTGCCGGCGGCGACCAGACCGAGCCCGCACAGCGCGGTGGCCGTGGCAGCCCGACGGGAGCGACGGCGGGGCCACATGGTGGCCACGAGCAGCGGCGGGCCGACCGCCAGGAGCAGCCCGAGATACCCGAGGTACTTGGCGGCCGGTACCAGCACCCCGGCCGGTGACTCGGACTCCGCCAGGGCCGGCTCGGGCGGGGTCGCCGACGGTGCCCCGGCGGCGAAGGTGAAGCTGCCCGCGACCGGGTGACTGTCGGCCGAGATGACGCGGTAGCTGACCAGGTAGGTGCCGAGTGGACGATCCGAGGGCCGCAGGGCGATCCGGATGGTCCGGTCCCGGACCTCGGGCTCGCCGACGTTGATCCGCTTGCCGTCGGGGGCGAGGACCTGCACCCGGCCGGGGACCACGGCGATCGTCTCGCTGAAGGTCACCAGCACTTCGCGCGGCGCGTACCCGAGCACCTCGTCGCGCTGCGGGGTGGTAGTGACCACCACGGCGTGCGCCGCCGCTGGGCCGGCGGGGCCCAGGGCGGCGCACAGCGCGGTGAGGATCAGCCCGAGCAGGGCAGCGGCTCGGGTACGAACGGCCATCGAAGCGGGTGGCGGCGGTCAGCTGCGACGGAACATGCGGTACGTGAGGAAGCCGCCGGTGCCGAGGGCACCCAGGAAGATCGCCCAGATGAGCGTGTTGCTGACCCCGATCTGCGGGCCGGTGTTGGCCTGCGCGGCGGCGAGCAGTCCGTCGTTGCCGGGGGCCGGCAGCGCGGCGGGCGGCAGCTCGGCGTACCGGACCAGACCGGTGCTCTCCAGCATCCGCATGTGGTCACCGACGAAGGTGTTGGCCGAGTTGGCCAGGTCCCGGATCACCTCGTTGCGGGTGCTGGCCCGGACCGCGCCGATAACCGGGAAGATCTTGCCGTGGGCGACCCGGAGCCGGGTGACGAAGATCTGGTCGAAGCGGGCGCCGCGGGCGTCCTTCATCTCGGTGAGCCAGCCCTGCTGCTCGGCGGTCGGCGCATTGGGGATGACGGCGCTCAGCTTGTTGGCCGCCTCCACGGTGATCCGGTCGAGCTCCTCGTGCTGCCGGGCGATCTCGGCGCCTACCTCGCGGACCACCTGCGAGCTGCCCTTTTCGGCGGCCATCTGGCCAGCCGGCATCTCCCAGAGCCCGGCCAGCCGCACCCCGTCGAGCAGCGCCTGGTCGGCGGCGGCGAGTTGCTGAGCGGCGGGCGCGGCCAGGGCCACACCGGGCAGAACGACCAGAGCTGCGACGATCGTGGTGAGCAGCACCGCCAAGCGACGGGACCGGTTGCCCTGCCGGCGACGAGCGGAATCCAGCGGTGCCATGTCTGCGACGCCTCCTCGGACGAGAACCGATCGTTGAGCGATGGACGTCCGTACCCCGTCGGCCGTCCGCAACCTGGTACGGATTGTTCGGCCGATCAGTTCATCGGTTGGCGAAACCGGCTCGCGAAATACGGAACTGGAGATCAGTTGACGTCGAGCGGGTCGGCCAGCAGCCGGTCGAAGGCGAGTTCGGCCGCGCCGACCAGGGGAGCGTCCTCACCGAGCTTCGGCGTACGCAACCGGACGTGCTCAAGGCAGGCCGGCAGCCCGTTGGAGTTGAGCCGGCTGCGCACCTGGGCGGCGGCGGCCAGATAGAGGTCGCGCATGGTGCCGCCGAAGATGACCATTTCCGGGTTGAAGATGTTGACCAGGTTGGCGACGCCGAAGCCGAGCCAGTCGCCGGCCTGGCGTACCGCGATCTGGGCCTGGGCGTCGCCGCGGTCGGCGGCGTCGAAGACGGCCAGCATCGCCTCCCGGCCCCGGGCGTCGGAGCGACCGGCGGCCCGGAGCAGCCCGTGCTCGCCGATCTCGGTCTCCCAGCATCCCCGGTTGCCGCACTCGCAGCGGGCCCCGTCGCGGACCACCACCATGTGCCCCACCTCGCCGCTGTAACCGCCGTGCCCGGTCAGCCGCCGGCCTGCGGCGATGATCCCGGCACCGACGCCGACGTCGCCGTAGAGGTAGATGACGTTGTCGCAGCCCGCCGCCGCGCCACGGGCGTGCTCGGCGAAGGCTGCCACGTCGGCCACGTTCCCGACCGTGACCGGCACGTCGACCCCGAGTTCGGTGCCGAGCGCGGTGCCGATCGGCTCGTCCACCCATCCGGTGGTCGGTCCGAGCCGGACCAGGCCGTCGTCGCGGCGGACCATCCCGCAGACCGCCACTCCGGCACCGACGCAGACGGCGTCCTCCGGCATCGCCTGCCGCATCTCCTTGACCGCGCCGGCCAGCAGTGGAGCGGCCTCCGCGGCGGTGAGACCGCGTGGGCGGTCCAGCTCCCGGCGGTCGAGCACCGCGCCGCCGAGCCCGACCCGCGCGGCCCGCAGCCGGTCCACCTCGATGCTGTACGCGTACGCGAAGACCCGGTCCGACTCGGGCCGGACGACAAGCGACGGTCGTCCGGCCCGGCCGGTTTCCTTCGGCGCCCCCTCAGTCACCAGGCCGGCCGCGGCGAGGTCGGCGGTGAGCGCGCCGATTGTGCTCCGGTTCAACCCCAGTGCGGTGGTCAGTTCCGCACGCGTGGTGGCACCGTGCACGTGCACGTAGCGCAACAGGGCACCGAGATTCTGCCGACGAATCTCGTCCTGGCTCGGTCCCACGCGCATCGGTTGTGACTACCTTCGGTGCAGCGGATCAGCGGCTGCCGCTGGCGGCGGCTCGTCGGCGCGACAGCGCGTCGACGCTGGCCGCCAGGAGCAGCACCACGCCGGTGACCACGTACTTGACGCCGGAGCTGTAGCCCATCAGACCCATGCCGTTGTCGATCACCGCGACCACCGCGCCGCCGAGCACCGCGTCCAGCACCCGACCCTTGCCGCCGAAGAGGCTGGTGCCACCGATCACGGCCGCGCCCACGGCGTAGAGCAGCACGTTGCTGCCGCCGGTGTTCGGGTCGACGGAGTTGGCCCGGCTGGCGGCGACGATGCCACCGATGGCGGCCATCGTGGAGCAGATGACGAAGACCGAGATGCGGATCCGGTCCACGTTGATGCCGGCCCGGCGGGCGGCTTCCTTGTTGCCGCCGACCGCGTAGATGTGCCGCCCGTAGCTGGTGCGATGGAGCACGAAGGTCCCGATGATGAGCAGCACGGCGATGATCGGCACCACGATCGGCACGCCCTTGAGCGAGCTGATCAGCACGTTGCGGCTGCGCTCCAGGTTGAGCATGTAGACCGCGAGGCCGAGGATGACAGCCAGCCCGCCGATCCGGGCGAGCACCACCGTCATCGGGTCGGTGACCAGGCCACGTGCGGCGCGGTTGCGGTAGCGCAGCAGCTGGACGGCGGCGTACCCGGCGACGGCCACGGCGGCGAGCGCCCAGCCGAGCAGCGGCGGCAGGTTGCGGTTGGCGATCGCCACCAGCACCGAGTCGCGCACCGAGATGTTGCGGCCTTCCTCCATGAGCAGCAGCACCACGCCCTGGAAGGCCAGGAAGCCGGCCAGGGTGACCACGAAGGACGGAATGCCGATCTTGGCGACCAGGAGGCCGAGGATCGTACCGATCACCATGCCGGTGAGCACGGCGGCGGCCACCGCGACGTACCAGGGATATCCGAGCACGGTGACCACGTTTGCCAGCACCGCCGCGCAGACGCCGCTGGCGAAGCCGGCCGACAGGTCGATCTCACCCAGCAGCAGGACGAAGACCAGGCCCATCGCGATCAGGGTGACCGCCGCGCCCTGAGTGAACAGGTTGGCGAAGTTCCCGGCGCTGAGGAACGAGGGCCGCAGGACCGAGAAGACCGTGCAGAGAACGAGCAGGCCGAGGACGGCGGGCAGGGCGCCGATGTCGCCACCGCGTACCCGTCGCCAGTAGTCGCGGACGTGGCTGCCGACGGACGGTGTCGACGTGACGGCGGCCGGCCCGTCCTGCTTGACGGCGGTGGTGCTCATGAGACGCCTCCCGTGGTGCTGCCGGCCGGCGCCGCGCCGTTGCCGTTGGTGGCCGGGTCGCCGGTGAGTCCGAGCCCGCCGGAGCGACCGGCGGTGATCAGCTCGACCACCTGCGCATGAGTGATGTCGGTGGTCTTCACCTGAGCGACCATCTGGCCGAGGTAGAGCGCGGCGATCCGGTCGGAGACGGCGAAGACGTCGTTCATGTTGTGCGAGATGAGTACGACGGCCAGACCGTTGTCGGCCAGCCGCCGGACCAGTTCGAGCACCTGGGCGGTCTGCGCGACGCCGAGCGCGGCGGTCGGCTCGTCCAGGATCACCAGCTTGCTGTTCCAGAGCACGGCCTTGGCGATCGCCACCGTCTGACGCTGGCCGCCCGAGAGGCTGGAGACTAGCTGGCGCAGCGACTTGACGGTGCGTACGGAGAGCCCGGCGAGGGTGTCGGCCGCCATCTGTTCCATCGTCGGCTCGTCGAGGACGATGCCGCTGCGCTTCTCGCGGCCGAGGAACATGTTCTGCACGATGTCGAGGTTGTCGCAGAGCGCGAGGTCCTGGTAGACGACCTCGATGCCGAGCGCCGCGGCGTCGCGTGGGCTGTGGATGTTCACCGGCCGGCCGTCGAAGACGAACTGTCCGGCGTCGGTCGGGTAGATGCCGCTGATGCACTTGACCAGGGTCGACTTGCCGGCGCCGTTGTCGCCGACGAGCGCGGTGACCTCGCCCGGGTAGGCGGCGAAGGCGACATCGCGTAGAACCTGGACGGGACCGAAACTCTTGTCGATCCCGCGTAGCTCCAGCAGAGGGGTCGCGGACACGGGGTTCTCCTTTGTCACGGAGGGAGATCGGGGCCCGTCCAGCGGCGACACGCCGCCCGGCACGGGGGTTACCGTGCCGGGCGGCGCCGCCTAGGCGGGTGAGGTCAGCTGATGCCCGCTTCGGTGCAGAGCGCGGCGAAGTTGCCGGTGCAGACCTCTTCCTTGGTCACGAAACCGTCGGCGATGACGTCCTTGACGTTCTCCTTGTAGATCGCCTGCGGGGTGAGCAGGACGGCGGGGACGTCACGGTTGCCCTCCGGGTCCTTGACGGTCTGGCCGGTCTCCTTGCGCTCGCCCTTGGCCAGCGCGATGGCCAGCTCGGCGGCGGCGTCGGCCTCCTGCTTGACGGCCTTGTAGACGGTCATGTACTGGTCACCGGCGAGGATGTTCTGCAGGCCCTGCGTGGTGGCGTCCTGGCCGGTCACCGGGACCTTGCCGTTGAGCTTGTTCTTCTTCAGCACCGAGATGGCGGCGTTGCCGAGGCCGTCGTTCGCGGCCAGCACACCGTCGATCTTGCCGCCGGTCTGGGTGAGCATCTGCTCGAAGATCGTGGCGGCCTGGGCGTTGTCCCAGTCCGGCACGGACTGGTCCGGGCCCTTGACGTACTCGTTCGCGTCGAACTTGGGCTTGAGGATCGAGTCGTAGCCGTTCTTGAACAGGGTGGCGTTGTTGTCGGTCGGCGACCCGTTCAGGTACGCCACGACCGGCTTCTCCACCTTCTGGTCGGTCAGGCACTTGACCAGGCCCTCGCCCTGGAGCTTGCCGACGGCCTCGTTGTCGAAGCTGACGTAGTACTCCGCCGAGCCGCCGAGGGTGAGGCGGTCGTAGTCGATGGTGGCGACGCCCTGCGACTTGGCCTTGTCGAGGACGGCCTTGCCGGTGCCGGAGTCCAGGTTCACGATCATCAGCGCGGTGACGCCACTCGTGATCATCTGGTCGGCGATGGTCTGGAACTGGGTCTTGTCACCCTGGGCGTTCTGGATGTCGTACTCGACGCCGGCAGCCTCGAAGGCGGCCTGGAGGAACTTGCGGTCGGCGCCCTCCCAGCGGGCGGAGGACTTGCTGTCCGGCAGGATCACGCCGATCTTCGGGGTCACGTCGGAGCCGGCCTGGTCGCCGCCGGACTCGTCGCCACAGGCCGTCAGGCTGCCGAGGGCCAGCAGGCCCACGGTGCCGACGGCGAGGAAGCCCTTGCGCATGTGCAGGGTCCTTTCGAGGGTGGGGAAGGGTGTCGGTGTTTTTGTTTTGTTGTGTCCGGCAACGTATTCCGCGCCACACGCCAGCACAAGGGTGCGCCGGTCACGAGTTTGTTGTCGGCGGTAACAATTCAGCAACGCCAGCGACACCTCGCCGCCACCGTGCCTGTGGCGACCTTGGTGTCCGGGTCGCCGGTCGGCGGATACGGGCCGGGTCAGGGGCTCGCGAGCGGGGCCAACCGGGCGTCGGTGAGGGCGGCCAGGTCGGCCGGAGCCAGCTCCACCTGGAGCCCCCGGCGGCCGGCCGAGACGTACACCGTCGGATGCTTCAGGGCGGAGACGTCGAGGACCGTGGGCAGGCGTCGCCGCTGGCCCAGCGGGCTGATGCCGCCGCGTACGTACCCGGTGGCCCGCTCGGCCGCCGCCCGCTCGGCAAGCGTGGCCCGCTTGCCGCCCACGGCCGCCGCGAGCGCCTTGAGGTCAAGATCGCCGGTGACCGGCACCACCGCCACCGTCAGTGCCCCGTCGACCTCGGTGACCAGGGTCTTGAAGACCCGCTCCGGCGCCACCGCGAGCGCGACGGCGACCAGCGCGCCATAGTTGGGCTCATCAGGCGAGACGTCGTACGGATGGGTGCGATGGTCGACCTTCCGCTTCGTCAGCAGTGCAGTCGCCGGGGTGCCACGTCCCGCCATGCCCGCCAACGTAATCCCGGGCCGCTGCCCGAGCCAGCGCCTTCTCAGCCGGTGGTTCGGGCAAGTCGCGCCTTCCGTCCGACGTGAGGGCCCAGGATGCCGCAAGTCGCGACCGGCATGCCCGGTGAGAGGCCGGCCTGGGCCTCGGGCGGGGGCAGATGGGGGCGGGGCGCAAGAATAGGCGGGTGGATCTGGAGCAGTTCGCCGCGTTGCGTACGCCTGAGGGGTTGGCCGCGCTCGACACGGCAGCCGGGGTGGCCGGCGGTGATCCGCTGGCCGCGGCGGTGGCGCTGCGCTCTGCCGGGGTGCCCGGCGGGCTCGCGGCGGCGGCGCTGACCCAGGCCGAGCTGCGCCGCCGGGCGACCGGCAAGTTCGGGCCGGCGGCGGCCGGCATGTTCTTCACCCGGCCGGGGCTGGAGCAGGCAACCCGGCGGGTCGTCGCCGACCGGCGGGCCCGGCGGCTGCGCGCCGCTGGGGTGCGCACACTGGCCGACCTGGGCTGCGGGCTGGGCGCCGACGCGCTCGCCGCCGCCCGCGCCGGCATCCGGGTGTACGCGGTGGAGGCGGACCCGCTCACCGCTGCGCTGGCCGAGGCGAACGCCCAGGCCGCCGGGCTGGCCGACCTGGTCACCGTCGAGTGCGGCGACGCGACGGCGTTCGACGTGACCCGGGTCGAGGCGGTCTTCTGCGACCCAGCCCGACGTCGAGCCGGCACCGGTCGCCGGATTTTCGACCCGAACTCGTACTCACCGCCGTGGGACTTCGTGACCGGCCTGGCCGAACGGGTGCCGCGCACGGTGGTGAAGGTCGCGCCGGGGATCGACCACGCGCTGATCCCGCCCGGCGCGGAGGCGGAGTGGGTGAGCGCGGACGGCGACCTGGTCGAGGCGGCCCTCTGGTGCGGCGAACTGGCCGAGTCTCCCCGCCGCGCGACCGTGCTGACCGGCGAGTCGGTGCACCGGCTCGCGGGGTCGGGCACCCGCGAGGCGCCGGTCGGGGCGGTGCGGCGCTTTGTGTACGACCCCGATCCGGCGGTGGTGCGCGCACACCTGATCGCCGAGCTGGCTGCCGACCTGGACGCCACCCTCGCCGACCCGACCATCGCCTACCTCTACGCCGACACGGCCCAGCGCACGCCGTACGCCCGCTGCCTGGAGGTGACCGACGTGCTGCCGTTCTCCCTCAAGCGGCTGCGGGCGCTGCTGCGGGAACGGCGGGTCGGCCGAGTGGAGATCCTCAAGCGCGGCTCCGCGCTGGAGCCCGAGCGGCTCCGGCGCGACCTGCGGCTAAGCGGCAACCAGCCGGTGAGCCTGGTGCTCACCCGGGTCGCCACCGCCCCGACGGTCCTGGTCTGCCGCCCGGTGGCCTGAACCCCGCGCCCCGCTGGTCGGGCCGAGGTTCGGGTCGTCATGTGCAGCCGGCGGGGCGCGGGTTGCGGCATCCTGGGCTGTCAGCTCGGCGGGAGACCGCGTCATGCCGCAACTCGCGCGTCCCCAGCGCGGGAGGGCGCGCGACCGCATGGCGAGCCCAGCCGGGGCGGGGGCCGGGTCGGCGCAAAAGGGGGAGCGCCGGGTCGGGGTTGGTCAGCGGGTGGGGGCGTGGGGGGCGATGAAGGCGCGCCAGGCGGCGGGGGTGAAGGCGAGCGCCGGGCCGGCCGGGTCCTTGCTGTCGCGTACGGCGACCAGGCCGGGCAGGTTGTCGGCGACCTCGACGCAGGCGCCGCCATTCTGATTGCTGCGGGAAGATTTGCGCCAGGCGGCGCGGGGCAGGTCCATGACTTCGCCACTTCCTCGATCAGGCGGGCGGACTGCCGGTGCGGCAGCGCCTCACCGGCCACAGTCTCCCAACGCCGCCCCAGGCTGGCAAAGGTCGTTCGGGCCGTCCACTGTGTGCCCCCGGAGCTGGTTGTCCAGGTGCGCCACCTCGGTGCCGTCGGTCAGCCGGGCCAGCACCCGCTTCTCGATCTGCTCGTCGGTAAGCGGCGGACCGGCCCGGAGCATCGCCCGGGCGTACGCCTCGGTCTGGAGCAGGCCCGGCACCACGGCCGGGTCGTACCAGCGCAGCGCGACCGCCTCCCGCTCGATCTCGCCCCACGGCCGGAACCAGTCCGGCTCGGCGTGCAGCCGGATCAGCTCCAGCATCCCGACGAAGAGGCCACCGGTCTCCAGCACCTTGTCGAACCGGGCCAGGTAGTCGGCGCTGAGCTGGTTCGGGCCGATCTCCATCGCGCTCACAGTGACTGTCGGCGTGTTGCGGTCAACGCTGGCGAACGACTGCGGAACAGTGTGGGAAAAGTGGCGACGCGGGTGCGGAGGAGCGGCGACACGAGGGTGGCGGATTGGCACTCTCCTTGACGGAGTGCTAGCCGAGGAATAACCTGCGATTAGCACTCTCACCCTGAGGGTGCCAACCTTCGGGCCCTGGTGTCCGGGGGTTGAACGCCAGGCGGACCGGCACCCGCGACGACGGCCCCGCCCGGTGGCATGTGGCAGATTGACGCCGGTCGGCATGCCGACCGGCAACGAAACCAAGTACCCCAGGAGGGTATGCCCGTGACTACCGCGACCAAGGTTGCGATCAAGCCGCTCGAGGACCGCATCGTGGTCCAGGCGAACGAGGCCGAGACCACCACCGCCTCGGGCATCGTGATCCCCGACACCGCCAAGGAGAAGCCGCAGGAGGGCACCGTCCTCGCTGTCGGCCCGGGCCGGATCGACGACAAGGGCAACCGCGTGCCGATCGACGTCTCCGTCGGCGACACCGTTCTCTACTCGAAGTACGGCGGCACCGAGGTCAAGTACGCCGGCGAGGAGTACCTGGTGCTCTCCGCCCGCGACGTCCTCGCGGTCATCGAGAAGTAAGTAAGACAGACCGATCAGTGTCGTTGCCCCGGTCCGGCTCGCCGGGCCGGGGCGACGTCGCTTCGAAGGGACATTCATGGCGAAGATCCTGAGCTTCTCGGACGACGCCCGGCACCTGCTGGAGCACGGTGTCAACGCGCTCGCTGACGCGGTCAAGGTCACCCTCGGGCCGCGCGGGCGCAACGTCGTCCTCGACAAGAAATTCGGTGCGCCGACGATCACCAACGATGGTGTGACCATCGCCAAGGAGATCGAGCTCACCAACCCGTACGAGAACCTCGGCGCGCAACTGGTCAAGGAGGTGGCGACCAAGACCAACGACGTCGCCGGCGACGGGACCACCACCGCGACCGTGCTCGCCCAGGCCATGGTCCGCGAGGGCCTGCGCAACGTCACCGCGGGCGCCAACCCGGCCGGCCTCAAGCGGGGTATCGACGCCGCTGCCACCAAGGTCTCCGAGGCGCTGCTCGGCAAGGCCGTCGAGGTCTCCGACAAGAAGTCGGTCGCGCACGTCGCGACGATCTCGGCGCAGGACGCCACCATCGGCGAGCTGATCGCCGAGGCGATGGAGAAGGTCGGCCGCGACGGTGTGATCACCGTTGAGGAAGGCTCCGCCCTGCACACCGAGCTGGACGTCACCGAGGGCCTCCAGTTCGACAAGGGCTTCATCTCGCCGAACTTCGTCACCGACGCGGAGTCGCAGGAGTCCGTCCTGGAGGACGCGTACATCCTGATCACCACGCAGAAGATCTCCGCGATCGAGGAGCTGCTGCCGCTGCTGGAGAAGGTTCTCCAGAACAACAAGCCGCTGCTCATCGTCGCCGAGGACGTCGAGGGTCAGGCGCTGTCCACCCTGGTGGTCAACGCCATCCGCAAGACCATCAAGGTCTGCGCGGTCAAGGCGCCCGGTTTCGGCGACCGCCGCAAGGCGATGCTCCAGGACATGGCGATCCTCACCGGCGCCGAGCTGGTCGCCCCGGAACTGGGCTACAAGCTCGACCAGGTCGGCCTGGAGGTGCTGGGCAGCGCCCGGCGCATCGTGGTCGACAAGGAGAACACCACGATCGTCGAGGGTGGCGGCCAGGCCAGCGAGGTGACCGACCGGGTCGCGCAGATCCGCAAGGAGATCGAGGCCTCGGACTCCGAGTGGGACCGGGAGAAGCTCGCCGAGCGGCTGGCCAAGCTCTCCGGCGGTGTCGCGGTGGTCAAGGTCGGCGCGGCCACCGAGGTCGAGATGAAGGAGCGCAAGCACCGCATCGAGGACGCCATCGCCGCGACCAAGGCCGCGGTCGAGGAGGGTACGGTGCCCGGCGGAGGTGCCGCCCTGGCGCAGATCCTGTCGGTGCTCGACGACGACCTCGGCTTCACCGGCGACGAGAAGGTCGGCGTGTCGATCGTGCGTAAGGCGCTGGTCGAGCCGCTGCGCTGGATCGCCCAGAACGCCGGTCACGACGGCTACGTCGTCGTGCAGAAGGTCGCCGGCAGCGACTGGGGCCACGGCCTCGACGCCGCCGTCGGCGAGTACGTCGACCTGACCAAGGCCGGCATCATCGACCCGGTCAAGGTGACCCGCAACGCGGTGACCAACGCCGCGTCGATCGCCGGTCTGCTGCTCACCACCGAGAGCCTCGTGGTGGAGAAGCCGGCTGAGCCGGAGCCCGCCTCGGGTGGCCACGGCCACTCGCACGGCCACGGTCACAGCCACCAGCACGGCCCGGGCTTCTGAGCCTGCCGTACGCCGGACGTGGGGCGCGCCGTCGACGACGGTGCGCCCCACGCGCGTGAGTGGGACGGTCGTGCGGCCGAGGCGGACCCCTCGGGACGTCGGATCCCTCGGGACGTCGGACCCGGTTCCGGGCCGGTGCGCCGTGACGAGAGGTTACGGAACGCCGACGGCGCTACCGGACCGGTGGCCGGTGGGAAACACTGGGCGGGTGAGCAGCACGACACCCCGGTTCGCGGCCCTGGCCGGCATCGCCGCCGCTGCGGCGGCCATCGGCACCGCCGAAGTGGTTGCCGCCCTGACCGGCCCCCGGTCGTCCCCGCTCGTCGCGGTCGGCGGTCTCGTCGTGGACACCGCCCCGGAGCCGGTCAAGCGGTTCGGCATCGAGGTCTTCGGCACGTACGACAAGATCGCCCTACTGGTCGGCACGGCACTGCTGCTCGGCGGCTTCGCCGCCCTGATCGGCATGCTGGCCGCCCGGCGGCTGACGGCGGGCCTGGCCGGCATCGTCGTCTTCGGCGGGATCGGCGCGGCGGCGGCCCTGACCCGGGCCGGCGCGGACGCCGCCGACGTACTCCCGTCGCTGCTCGGAGCGGCGGTCGGCGGGGTCGCGCTCTGGGCGTTCGTCGCCGGCCCGCTGGAACTCGAACCCTGGCCGTGGGCCCCACCGACGCCGTCCGGCCCGCCCTCCGTGGCCAATCGCGCCGTGCCCCCCGACCCGGATTCGGCCGGGACCGTCGGGGTCCCCGACGGGACGGCGACCGACCCGACCGCGTCGGCCGGCAGTCCGTCGGTCCCGGGAAGCCCGCCGGCCGCCGGCGGCCCATCGGGCCCCGCAGGTCCGGGGCGGCGGGTCGACCCGGACTCGCGGCGGCGGTTCCTCACCGGGGTCGGGACGGTGCTCGGGGTGGCCGCCGTCGGGGGAGTGGCGGGGCGGTGGTTGGCCGGCCGCCAGGGGGTGTCGGCCGCCCGCGAGGCGATCACGCTGCCGGCCCCGGTCTCTGCCGCACCACCGGTGCCCGCTGGTGCCAACTTGTCCGTGCCCGGGCTGGCCAGCTACGTGACGTCGAACCGAAGCTTCTACCGGATCGACACCGCGCTGGTGGTGCCGCAGGTCGATCCGGAGACCTGGCAGTTGCGCATCCACGGCCGGGTCCGCAACCCGGTCACGCTGAGCTACGCCGATCTGCTCGCCCGACCCATGGTGGAGCGGTACGTGACGCTGGCCTGCGTCTCCAACGAGGTTGGCGGCGACCTGATCGGCAACGCACGGTGGCTCGGCGTACCGATCCGGGAACTGCTCGACGAGGTGGGGCCGCTGGACGGTGCCGACCAGGTGGTCGGGCGCTCGGTCGACGGTTGGACCTGCGGCACCCCGACCGCAGCGCTGCGGGACGGGCGGGACGCGCTGCTCGCCGTCGGCATGAACGGCGAGCCGCTGCCGGTGCAGCACGGCTTCCCGGTCCGGATGGTGGTGCCGGGCCTGTACGGCTACGTGTCGGCCTGCAAGTGGATCACCGAACTTGAGTTGACCAGTTTCGCGGACTTCGACGCGTACTGGGTGCCCCGGGGGTGGTCGGCGCAGGGGCCGATCAAGACGCAGTCGAGGATCGACACGCCCCGCCCGCGCAACCGCCCGGCCGCCGGCCCGGTCACGGTCGCGGGCGTCGCCTGGGCGCAGCACCGGGGCATCGACCGCGTCGAGGTACGCGTCGACGAAGGGCCCTGGCAGGAGGCCCAGCTGGCGCCGACCATCTCGGTGGACACCTGGGTGCAGTGGTCGTGGCAGTGGCCGGCGACCCCGGGCGAGCACACCCTCCAGGTGCGGGCGACGGACAGCACCGGCGAGACCCAGACCGCCCAAAGGCAGGACGTCGCCCCCGACGGCGCGACCGGCTGGCACTCCGTCACCCTCACCGTCACCTGACCCCGAGACCCCACCCCCCGCGCCCCCGCACCGCTTCCCCGCCTGCGGTGGTGGTGGGAGTGGTGGGAGTGGGGGGAGTGGGGGGAAAGGGCGACGCCGCGTCCTGGTCGGGACGCGGCGTCGGTGGTGCGATTGGTCAGGCGACGTTGCGCTGGATGGGCACCGTCGAACGGTGCGAGCTGCCCAGCCGGGCCTCCAGTCGGTTGACGTCGACGCGGGTCTGGCGACGGTCGGCGAGATCCTCCCAGCCGACCGCGAGCAGTCGCAGCCGCTCGGACTCGCTGAAGCCACCCCAGACGCCGTACGGCTCGCGTACCGCCAAGGCGTGCGCGGCGCACTCGGCGCGGACCGGGCAGGCCCGGCAGACGGCCTTGGCGGAGGATTCCCGGCGCAGCCGGGACGAGCCGCGCTCCCCGTCGGGATGGAAGAACTGGGCGCTGTCGCGGCCCCGGCAGGCGCCGAGGCGCTGCCAGTCCCAGAGGTCGATGATGGGTCCGGGCAGTCTACGTACGTTCGACATCAGCACCCCTCCTCTCGCGCGGCACCGCGAGACAGCTTGTGGCCGGTTGTCCGGGCGGCGGGCCGCGCAGGCGCACCGTTCCCGGCCTGGCCACTCCCTACCCGGGCGTCTCTCGCCTCACACGTCTTTGATCCAAAACATCCGACAGATTGCGGCATATGCCCTATCTGTCGGAAAAGTTGGGAGGATTGCCCGGAACCTCCTCCCGACCGGGGCAGGTCATGGTCTGCTCGTCAGCGGAGAGGAGATGCCTGTGCGTACCGTTCTCGTGTGCGTTCGAACGCCGCTCGCGGCGCAGCACCTGACCTCCGCGGCAGCGCGGTTGGGATTGTCGGGTGCCGTCCGGACGGCGGTCTCCGACCCCGAGGTGATGTTGCGGTTGGCCGAACGTCCGGCCGATGTGGTGCTCGCCGACACCGCGCTCACCCGACCCGACAGCGTCGGTTTCGTCCGCCGGGTGCTGGCCCGTGCTCCGCAGGCCGCTGTCCTGCTGCTCGGTGCCGAGGAGTCCGAGGCAGCGGCGGCGACCATAGGTGCCGGGGCCCGCGGTCTGATCCAGGGGGTCGACCAGGATCTGACCAGCGCCGTCGCCAAGGCGCTGCTGCTGCTGGCCGCGCCCGGTCGGACCAACCGGCACCGGATCGCTGATCCGGCCCGGGACGCCGCGGCGGTCGGCAGCCCGGCCCGGCCGGCCCCCGGTGGTCGTACCGGCGGCGAGGCGTCCACCGCCTGGCCGGGCACGGACGCGGCGGGCGGCCCGGCGGTGGTGCCGGTGCAGCGTGGCGACGACCCCGCCGAACCGGGTGCCGAGTCCGAGCCGGGCAAGCCCACGTCGCCACCCCGAACCGACCGGTCCGCGATCGGCCTCACCGAGCGAGAGCTACAGGTGCTGCTCGGCATGGCCGAGGGCAAGAGCAACGCCGAGATCGGCCGGGAACTGTTCGTCTCCGAGGACACCGTCAAGACCCACGCCCGCCGGCTGTTCCGCAAGCTCGGTGCCCGTGACCGGGCGCACGCCGTGGCCGCCGGCTTCCGGGCCGGTCTGGTCGCGTAGCAACTCGGCCGGCTCGGTCCGGCCGAGTTCGCCAACCGGACCCGAGCCGGCCGGTCGAGCCGAGTGGGCCAGTCCGGCCTAGTTGCGCTTACGGTGACGGGTCAGCGGCCCGAGCCGGGCTCGTCCTCGGTGCCTTCGCTGAGGGTGTCGTGCACGCCGTCGGCGTAACCCCGGGCATAGTCCCAGGTGACGTAGTGGTCGGGGTCGGGATCGTAGGCCGGCTCGTGCACCCGTGGGCGCCCCGAGCTGAGCAGGTGCCGAAGGTTTCCCCGGAGCAGGTCCCAGTCGAAGTAGTGCGGTTCCCGGCAGTCCTCACACTCGATGACCAGCCCGCGTACGCCGATCGGCGCGAGCAGGGCCTGGTAGATCTCCAGGTCGGCGAGATCCTCCAGTACGTCCTGGCGCTCGACGTCGGTCAGTGGGTCCAGCGGCGCGTCGTCGTCGGGGGCCTCCAGGTTGGCCGCCGGATCGGTCGGGTCGCCGGTGAACGGGTCGATGGGATCGTCGTGCACCCCCTCACCGTAGTCCCCTGCCACCGCCGACGCGTGTCCCCCGGTCGCGCGAGCCGTCACCGGGGCGGGCACCGCGCGGTTCAGGGGGAGAAAGCTTCAGTGGGTACGATGAGGCTGACACCCTCGCCCGGCGTTCGCCGGTGCCCCCGTGCCACCTCGCTGAAGCCCGGTTCGAGCAGCTCAGGAGAGCAATCGTGGAGAATTCGCCCCGTACCGACCTTTCCGCCGGCGTCGAGGGCGGCGAAGTGGGCGGCCATCTGCCCGAGCTGCCCGCCGGTTCGGCCAGGGTGGTGCCGCTGGGGCTGACCTTCGACGACGTGCTGCTTCAGCCGGGTGAGTCCGACGTGGTGCCGAGCCGGGTGAACACGATCACCCAGTTGACCCGTAACGTCTCGCTCTCCATCCCGCTGCTGTCCAGCGCGATGGACACGGTCACCGAGGCCAGGATGGCGATCGCGATGGCCCGCCAGGGCGGCATCGGCGTGCTGCACCGCAACCTCTCGGTGGAGGACCAGGCGCTCCAGGTCGACCTGGTCAAGCGCTCCGAGTCGGGCATGATCACCAACCCGGTGACCGCGAGCCCGGACGACACCCTGCGCGAGGTCGACCAGCTCTGCGGGCGCTACCGCATCTCGGGAGTGCCGGTGGTGGACGCCCAGGGGCAGCTGGTGGGCATCGTCACCAACCGGGACATGCGCTTCGTCTCCGACCCGGCCGTGCCGGTCCGCGAGATCATGACCAAGGCGCCGCTGGTCACCGCCCCGGTCGGGGTGAGCAAGGATGAGGCGCTCGGCCTGCTGCGTCAGCACAAGGTCGAGAAGCTGCCGATCGTCGACGGCTCGGGCAAGCTGCGCGGGTTGATCACCGTGAAGGACTTCACCAAGAGCGAGCAGTACCCGAGCGCCACCAAGGACGAGGCGGGGCGGCTGCGGGTGGCGGCGGCGATCGGTGTCGGCGAGGACGCGTACAAGCGCGCCCGAGCGCTTGTCGACGCCGGTGTCGACGTCATCATCGTGGACACTGCCCACGGTCACCAGCGCGCGGTGCTGGAGATGGTCAGCCGGCTCAAGAAGGACGTCGCCGTCGACATCGTCGGCGGCAACGTGGCGACCTACGCCGGTGCGCGGGCGCTTGTCGAGGCCGGCGCCGACGGGGTGAAGGTCGGTGTCGGCCCGGGCGCGATCTGCACCACCCGGATCGTGGCGGGCGTCGGTGTTCCGCAGATCACGGCGATCATGGAGGCCACCCGGGCGGCCCGGCCGGCCGGCGTGCCGGTCATCGGCGACGGTGGCATCCAGTATTCCGGCGACATCGCCAAGGCCCTTGTCGCCGGCGCGGACACGGTGATGCTCGGCAGCCTGCTGGCCGGTTGCGAGGAGAGCCCCGGTGAGCTGATCTTCGTCAACGGCAAGCAGTTCAAGACGTACCGCGGCATGGGTTCGCTCGGCGCCATGCAGTCCCGCGGGCAGGCCAAGTCGTACTCCAAGGACCGCTACTTCCAGCAGGACGTGACAAGCGACGAGAAGTTGGTCCCGGAGGGCGTCGAGGGTCAGGTGCCGTACCGTGGGCCGCTGGCCCGGGTGGCCCACCAGTTGGTCGGCGGCCTGCGGCTGGCGATGGGGTACGCGGGTGCGGAGAACATCCCCGAGCTGCACCAGCGGGGTCAGCTCATCCGGATCACCGCGGCCGGGCTCAAGGAGAGCCACCCGCACGACATCCAGATGACCGTCGAAGCCCCCAACTACCACACCCGCTGACCCCTCCCCCCACCCCCGAAGACATCTGGAGTGCCCCATGCGTGACGTGGTCGAGATCGGGCTGGGCAAGACCGCGCAGCGCGGCTACCACCTGGACGACATCGCCATCGTGCCGTCCCGCCGGACGCGGGACGTCGACGACGTCTCCACCGGGTGGCAGCTGGACGCGTACCAGTTCGGCATCCCGTGCGTCGGGCACCCCTCCGACGCGACGATGAGCCCGGCCTCGGCCGTCCGGCTCGGTCAGCTCGGCGGGCTCGGCGTACTCAACGTCGAAGGGCTGTGGACCCGTTACGAGAACCCGAGCAAGGTGCTGGAGGAACTCGGCGGCCTCGACGAGGACGCCCGCGCCACCAAACGGCTCCAGGAGGTGTACGCCGAGCCGATCCGGCCGGATCTCATCACCGAGCGGGTCCGTGAGCTGCGCGACGGTGGCGGCACCGTGGCGGTGCGCGTGTCACCGCAGCACACGCTGGCGCTGGCACCGGTCATCCTCGACGCGGGCGTCGACATCCTGGTCATCCAGGGCACCATCGTCTCGGCCGAGCACGTCTCGACCACCGACGAGCCGCTCAACCTCAAGGAGTTCATCGCCGACCTCGACCTCCCGGTCATCGTCGGCGGCTGCACCGACTACAAGACCGCCCTGCACCTGATGCGCACCGGCGCAGCCGGCGTGATCATCGGTATCGGCGGGGACGAGTGGTCCACCACCGAGTCGGTGCTCGGCATCCGGGTACCGATGGCCACCGCGATCGCTGACGCCGCCGCGGCCCGGCGCGACTACCTCGACGAGACCGGCGGGCGGTACGTGCACCTCATCGCCGACGGCGACATCCGGACCTCCGGCGACATCGCCAAGGCCCTCGGCTGCGGCGCGGACGCGGTGATGCTGGGCGAGCCGCTGTCGCTGTGCGAGGAGGCGCCGGCCGGCGGGTCCTGGTGGCACTCGGCGGCCAGCCACCCGTCGCTGCCCCGCGGCGCCTTCGAGACCGCCGGTGAGCCCCTCGGCTCGATGGAGCGCCTTCTCTTCGGCCCCGCCGACGAGCCGGACGGCCAGCTCAACCTCTTCGGTGGCCTGCGCCGGGCCATGGCCAAGTGCGGCTACCGCGACCTCAAGGAGTTCCAGAAGGTCGGCCTCGTCCTCGACCGCTGACCCCCGCCCCCTCCCGCCGACGTCGATCATGCAGTTGTGGCACCCGGTTGGTTGGGTTATGCCCGATTCGCCACGTGCCACAACTCCATGATCGACGGAAGGGGCGGCAGTAGGCTCGGGCTGGTGAGCAGCAGGGTTGGCAGGTGGGGGGCCGGTGCGGCGGCGGTGGTCGCGGCCGTGGTGGCGGCGGTCGTACTGGTCAGCGGCATCGGGGGTCGGGACGCGGCGACGCCGGGCGAATTCCGGGCGGGCAGCGTCGATCTCGGCGACCCGTACGTGCCGGGCAGCGGCAACGGCGGCTACGACGTGGCCCACTACCGGCTCGCGGTGCGCTACGACCCGGCTGACGACCGGCTCACCGGCAGCGCCGAGATCACCGCGACCGCCACCCATGCGCTGTCCCGATTCAACCTGGACCTGTCCGGGTTGGAGGTCAGCTCGGTGACCGTGGACGGTGTCTCGGCCGAGCACCGGCGGGACGACGGCGAACTGGTGGTCACCCCGGCCCGAGGGCTCGACTCCGGTAGCCGGTTCACGGTGGAGGTCGCCTACGGTGGCGTACCCGAGGCGGACGCCGACGGCGTGCTCGGCAGTGGCGGCTTCCAGCACACCGACGACGGTGCGATCGCCCTCGGCCAACCGCACTCGGCGGCCACCTGGTTCCCGGTCAACGACCATCCGTCGGACAAGGCCACCTACGAGCTTGAGGTGACCGTCCCGGACGGACTCGCCGCGCTCAGCAACGGAGTGCCGGGGGAGCGGACCAGCGCCGACGGGTGGACCACCTGGCGCTGGGCCGAGCGCTCACCGATGGCGAGCTACCTGACCACCCTCGTGATCGGCGACTACCGGGTGCGGACCGAGGAACACGCCGGCCGGCCCATGGTCACCGCCGTACCGGACGGGCTCCCGGTGACCGGTCCGGCGGCCACCTCCCTGGCCCGCACCGGCGAGATCGCCGACTTCCTGACCACCCGCTTCGGGCCGTACCCCTTCGAGTCGTACGGCGGCGTGGTGGTCTCCGACGGCCGGATCGGATACGCGCTGGAGACCCAGTCCCGGCCGGTCTACGGGCCGGGGTTCTTCCGGGGCGGCGAGCCGAACTACAGCGTGGTCGCCCACGAGCTGGCCCACCAGTGGTTCGGCAACAGTGTGGCGCTGGCCCGCTGGGGTGACATCTGGCTCAACGAGGGCTTCGCCAGCTACGCCGAGTGGCTGTGGGAGGAACACGACGGTGGACGCAGCGCCCAGCGCAACTTCGAAATCCAGTACGCGGCCACCGACTGGTCCCGGCGCACCCTCGACCCCGGCCCCGGGCAGATGTTCAGCACCGCCGTCTACAAGCGCGGGGCGCTCACCGTGCACGCGCTGCGGCGTACCGTCGGCGACGACGCCTTCTTCGAGATGCTGCGGACGTGGACCAGCGAGCGTCGGGACGGCACCGCCACCACCGACGACTTCGTCGCCCTGGCCGAACGGGTCTCCGGCCGCGACCTGGGCTCGTTCTTCGACGCCTGGCTGACCGGCGCCGCCGCGCCCGCCCAGCCTTGACCAGCGCCGACGCGCCCGCCCAGCCCTGACCGGCACCGCCGCACCCGCCCAGCCCCCGGGTACCTCGTCCGCCCGGCCGTCGTCGGCCGGAGAACGGCTCGCGGCCACCGCCCGAACGACGTTCTTCCAGTGATCATCTGATCGGTAGGCTGCGGCCTGCGATCGGACGGTCGGTCGCGCGGGCCGGCCGTCGGTCGGTCACGTGTCACGGGGAGGACGTGCGATGACAGGTGTGCGGACGCACCTTCGGCGGAGCGTGGCTCTGCTGCTGGTGGGGACGTTGGGGCTGACCGGCTGTGACTCGGCCGCCCCGGAGGAGGCGGAGCCGAGCGCGGCGACGCCGAGCGAGTCGGCGACGCCGCCACCGGACTTCCAACCGGGTGCCGCGGGAGCTGGGGATCCGTACTTCCCCAGTTACGGCAACGGCGGTTACGACGTCGCCGGCTACACGGTGAAGGTTCGCTACGACCCGGCGAAGGACCAGCTGAGTGGCGTCACCACCGTCCAGGCGAAGGCGACGGCCGACCTGTCGTCGTTCAACCTCGACCTGGCGCACCTGAAGGTCAGCCAGGTCACCGTGGACGGTGCACCTGCGCAACACCGACAGGAGAAGAACGAACTGGTCGTCGCTCCGGCCGACGGGCTGGTGTCCGGCCGGGACTTCACCGCCGAGATCACCTACGCGGGCAAGCCGAAGTCATTGAAGAACGAGGCCGTCGGTGAGGGTGGCTGGCTGCACACCAGCGACGGCGCGATCGCGCTCGGCCAGCCCGAGTCGGCAAGCACCTGGTTCCCGGTCAACGACCACCCGTCGGACAAGGCCACCTACCGGTTCGAGATCACCGTCCCGGACGGACTGACCGCGATCAGCAACGGCGTTCCGGGCGGCAAGACCAGCACCGCCGGCTGGACCACCTGGCGCTGGGCCGAGAACACGCCGATGGCCAGCTACCTGAGCATGGTGACGATCGGAAAGTTCCGGATCAAAGAGGGCAGCCACAAGGGACGGCCGGTGTTCAACGCGGTGACCACGAAGGTGGCCAAGGGCGCGGCGGACGCGTCGATGGCCAAGACCCTCAAGGTGGCCGACTACCTGGAAACCGTCTTCGGCCCGTACCCGGTCGAGGCGTACGGCGGTGTGGTCGTCTCGGACGAGCGCATCCGGTACGCGTTGGAGACGCAGAGCCGGTCGGTCTACTCGGCTGGCTTCTTCCGGCGGGGCGAGAACACCGGCGTCGTCGCCCACGAGGTCGCCCACCAGTGGTTCGGCAACAGCGTGGCGTTGAGCCGGTGGCAGGACATCTGGCTCAACGAGGGTCTGTCGTCGTACGCCGAATGGTTGTGGGCCGAGCACACCGACGAGTTCACCGCGAAGGAGGCGTTCGACATCCGGATGGCGCGGGTGCCGGCGGAGGTCTGGCGTACGCCGCCGGGCAAGCCGGGGGTGAAGAACATGTTCAGCGAGTCGGTCTACCAGCGCGGCGCGATGACGGTGCACGCCCTGCGGGTGTCCGTGGGCGACAAGGCGTTCTTCGAGATCCTCAAGACCTGGGCGCGGGAGAAGCGCGACGCCAACGGCACCACGGAGGAGTTCGTGGCGCTGGCGGAGCGGATCTCCGGTGAGAAGCTGAAGAAACTCTTCGACGCCTGGCTCTACGGCAAGAAGAAGCCCGCCGCGCCGAAGCGTCTCTAGGGTTCCTCCGCCACCGGGCGAGGCGTTCCCTCGTCCGGTGGCAGGGCCCGGTCAGCTCTTCACCTTCAGTTTCGGATTGTCGGCCAGGAAGGCGTCGGCTTTGCCGGCGCGCAGTTGGGTGAGGAAACGGCGGCCGACGGAGGTCAGTTCCTCGCCCCGGTAGGCGTTGCCCCGACCCACCGAAGCCCCGGGCAGCCCGACCAGCGTGACCGCCTGCGGCGACAACGAGCCCAGGGCGTACGCGAAGTCCACGATCCGCCTGCCGCCGACGTAGAGCAGCGCGTCGTCGAGCGCCGCGACCACCTGTTCGACCCGCTCGGGCTGCCGGGCCAGATTCTGGTCGAGGATCTTCCCGATCAGCGCCCGGATCAGCTGCTGGTGGTGGCGTTGCCGGGCGTAGTCACCACCGGGCAGGTAACGCTGGCGGGCGTAGTCGAGGGCCTGCCAGCCGTTGAGGTGACGCTCGCCGGGTTCGTAGACCATCTGTGGCCCGACGTAGCCGCCCACACCCGGGCCCGGCTTTCGGTGCTTGCCGTCGGGTTGCCGGTGCCGCGACACGACCCGCTGGTCGACGCGGATGTCCACGCCACCCAGGCTGTCGACCAACTCGTCGAAGCCGCCGAAGGTGAGCACCGCGCCCGCGTCGATGCGCAGGCCCGTGTAGTCGCTGACCGTACGGCGCAGCAACTCGTACCCCTGGGCGGCGTCGGGTCGCTTGGGGCGGTCCGGTACCCGGCTGCCGTAGCTCATCGCATGGGTGAGCTTGGTTCGCCCGCCCGGGTAGCCGGCCGGTTTGTAGGCCGGGATGTCCACCACCAGATCGCGGGGGAGGGAGAAGAGGTACGCCCGGGACAGCCCCGCCGGCACGTGCAGCACGAGTACGGCGTCGGCGTGCGGCTCCCAGTCGGGCACACTCACCCGGGTGTCCACTCCGACCAGCAGCAGGTTGAGCGGGCCGGTGATGTCGGCACCCGGAGGCGGGCTCGGGCTCGGGCTGGGGCTCGGGCTGGGCGACCCGCTCGGGCCGCCGGTGGCGGCGGTCGGTGTCCGGCGGTCGTCGCCGCCGGTACGCGCCACCATCACGCCGATCACCGCGACCACCGTCAGGGTGACCAGACCGGCCAGCACCAACGTCAACCGTTTTCGGTCTCCTCCGAGCATCATCCCCCGCCTCCTTAGGGCGTCTGTCGAATTCCTGCCCGCCTGCGACGCCGCTTGCGGCGCCGCTCGGCTCGACGGAGGACTTCGACACCCGCCCTGGGTCGATATCGGTCCAACGCGCTGAACCGGGCTCGTGGTTGCTTCCCGAACGGGCGAGACTGACGCGGTGCGGAGCATGATCGCGCGGAATCAGGTCCTGGCGCGAGAGCTACTCGCAAGTAATGATGCGTCCATGCGGTACGACGTGGTGGTCATCGGGTCGGGCTTCGGCGGCGGCGTCGCCGCATTGCGGCTGGCCGAGAAGGGCTACTCGGTCGGCGTACTGGAGGCGGGCCGGCGGTTCGCCGACGACGAGTTCCCGCAGACCTCGTGGCGGCTGCGTCGCTTCCTCTGGGCGCCGCGGCTGGGTTGTTTCGGCCTCCAGCGCATCACCCTGCTCCGGGCGGCCCACCGACGAGCCGGCGGCGGCGTGCTGGTGCTGTCCGGAGCCGGCGTCGGTGGGGGTTCGCTGGTGTACGCCAACACTCTCTACGAGCCCCTGGACGCCTTCTACGACGACCCGCAGTGGCGGCACCTGACCGACTGGCGGGCCGAACTGGCACCCCACTACGAACAGGCCAAACGGATGCTCGGGGTGACCACGTACCCGATCGCCACCGGGGCGGACCAGGCGATGCGGCAGGTCGCCGAGCGGATGGGAGTGGGGCACACCTTCCGCGCCACCCCGGTCGGCGTGCACCTCGGACGGCCGGGAGAGCGGGTCGCCGACCCCTACTTCGGCGGGGCCGGCCCGGAGCGTACCGGCTGCACCCACTGCGGCGCCTGCATGACCGGCTGCCGCGTCGGCGCGAAGAACACGCTGGTCAAGAACTATCTCTGGTTGGCCGAACGGCTCGGCGTGCGGGTACATCCGCTGACCACGGTGACCGCGGTCCGGCCGGTCGACGGCGGGTACCAGGTGCACGCCGAGCGCACCGGCGGCTGGCTGCGCCGCGGGTCGCAGGTGATCCACGCCGACCAGGTGATCTTCGCCGCCGGCGCGCTGGGCACCCAGCGGCTGCTGCACGAGATGCGGGAACAGGGTCACCTGCCCAACCTCTCGTCCCGGCTCGGCGAGCTGACCAGGACCAACTCGGAGGCGATCCTGGGTGCCTCCGTACCTCGCAGGCGGGCCCGGGAGCGCGGGTTGGACTTCACCGAGGGGGTGGCCATCACCAGCTCGTTCCACCCGGATCCGCAGACCCACATCGAGCCGGTCCGCTACGGCCGGGGCTCGAACGCGATGGGGCTGCTCCAGTCGCTGCTTGTCGACGGCGGGCCGCACCGGCTGCGCCGGTGGCTCGGGCAGCTGCTCCGGCAGCCCCGGGTGGCCGCCCGGCTGCTCTCCGTCCGACGCTGGTCGGAGCGTACGGTGATCGCCCTGGTGATGCAGTCGACCGACAACTCGCTGACCCTTCGACTGCGGGGCCGCCGGCTCGTCTCCGGCCCGGGCCACGGCCGCCCCAACCCGACCTGGATCCCGGCCGGTAACGAGGCGGTCCGGCTGCTCGCGGAGGAGATCGGCGGTACGCCGGGCGGCGCGCTGACCGAGCCGTTCGACATCCCGGTGACCGCGCACATCCTGGGCGGTGCGGTGATCGGCGCCACCGCCGCCGACGGCGTGATCGACCCCTACCACCGGGTGCACGGCCACCCCGGCCTGCACGTCGTCGACGGTGCCGCCGTCTCGGCCAACCTGGGCGTCAACCCGTCGCTCACCATCACCGCCCAAGCCGAGCGCGCCCTGTCCCTCTGGCCCAACAAGGGCGACCCCGACCCCCGCCCCGCCCCCGGCTCCC